>CAZIKH010000022.1:0-18006 GCA_964539755.1 uncultured Dinoroseobacter sp.
TCCGAGGACAGGATCGTCACCCGCCCCCCGGCCGCGCGCGCTTGGCAAGCCAAGGTGGCGATGATGTCATCCGCCTCGAACCCTTCGATTTCATGCGTGGCGATGTTGAAGGCGCGGCTGGCTTCGCGGGTCAGCGGGATTTGCGGGCGCAGGTCTTCGGGCATCGCCTCGCGGTTGGCCTTGTATTGGTCGTAAAGGTCATTACGGAATGTATGGCTGCCCTTGTCGAAGATCACCGCCACATGGGTGGCCGCATCGGGGCCGGTGTTGGCTTCGACATAGCGTTGCAGCATGTTGCAAAAGCCGCTGACCGCGCCCACGGGCAGGCCATCGGATTTGCGGGTCAGCGGCGGCAGCGCATGAAAGGCGCGGAAGATATAGGCCGAGCCGTCGATCAGATGCAGATGATGTCCCTTGCCGAATGCCATGGCGCGCGTTCCCCCGAAGTTTGGCAAAGGTGTGCCATGTGTCGGGACGAAGGGCCAGCCTCAGCCGACGCTGTTTACCAGATGCATCATGATCGCGATGAAGAAGATCAGCGAGGCGACCATCACGAACACATGCCAGATGGTGTTGTGATACCGCCAATGCTGCGCCACCAGAAACACCGTGCCCACGGTATAGAGGATGCCGCCCGCCGTCATCAGAACGATCACCGCCGGGGACATCGCGTGCAGCAGGTCCCAGCCCCCGAACAGGATCGCCCAGCCCATCGCAAGGCAGGTGCCGATCCCGATAAACGTGTTCCGGCGCGGCAGGATCATCACCAGCGTCGTGCCGACAATCGCGGCGATCCAGATGCCCGCCAGCATGGTCAGACCTTCCCCGCCGGATAACAGCGCGAAGGGTGTGTAGGTCCCTGCGATCTTGAAATAGATGGCCGAATAATCCAGCCGCCGCAGAAACGGTGTCCAGTCCGGCGCGGGCAGGTGGTTGTACATCAACGAACAGGCGATCATCGCGATCAGTGTCGCACCGTAGATGCTGGTCGAGGTGATCGCCGCCGCGTCGCCCCGCAGCACCGCCGCCAGCGTGATCATCACCGGCACCGCCGCCAGCGCCATCACCAAAGCCACCAGATGCACCGCCGCGTCGCTGATCAGCTCGGCTTTGCTGTACACTCGAATCTGGGGCTCGTGACTGGACATATCCACAAGTTAGCTTGGGACTATGGCCAATCTATGTGGCAAATTGGATGACGTTGCGGCAGCTTACGTCAAGCCGAGGCAGCGTCTTCATGCCCTTCCAAGATGAAGCGCTTGTCGCAATAGCCGCATTCGACCCAGCCGCGATCCTCGGGGATCTGAAGCCAGACCCGAGGGTGGCCCAGCGCGCCTTCCCCGCCATCGCAAGCGATGCGCGTCTTGGTGACAATCTCGGATTCAGGTACTTCGGTGGCCATCGGGTCGTCCTTGCAAAGCGAAATCGGGGCCTCTGCCCGCCGGATCGAGGCGCAACTTACCATGGCGGAAAGGCGCGACAAGACCTGGCATCAGGACCGCATGTCACAGCCTTGGCGCGTTTACCGTTCCGTAACGCTTCGCATATCCTGTGGCGGTCGCGCAGCGCCCTGCCATAAATTGGGTCAGCAAGACTGACGCATTGTTTCGCATGCGAAACAATAGGACAGGGATGCTGACCTATAAGTTACGGAAAATTAACCCTTTTCCAGCATCCGGCCCAAGTTGCGGCCACCCAGGATATGGACGTGCAGATGCGGCACCTCCTGGATCGCGTTCTGGCCCGCATTGGAAATCAGCCGCCAGCCATCCGCCGCGACGCCCAGCTTTTCGCAGCAGGCCGCAATGGTGCGTGTGTAATCCACGATTTCAGCGTCCGAGGCTTCGGCGGCAAAATGGTCATAGGTGACATAGGGCCCTTTGGGGATCACCAGCACATGGATCGGGGCTTGGGGATAGATATCTTCGAAGGCAAGGGAATGATCGGTTTCCAGAACCGTGCGGTTCGGAATCTCGCCGCGCAGAATCTTGGCGAAGATGTTTTCGGGATCGTAGGTATAAGCCATGCGGCCTCCTTCAGTCGCTGAACAGGTCGCCATCGCTGGCGATCTCGTGGGCCATGTCCCACGGAATACGGAAGAACTCGGCCAAGGCACCGGCGTTCTTGTCCGCGGTTTCGGTTTCGTCGATGCGGTACACCTCGGCAAATCCCGCCTCGCGAATGCGGTCCTGATCCAGTGTTACCTCCTGCCGCAAGGTCGGCAGAAGGCGCGACCTGGTATCCGCGCTGGGGTCGGGGCCTGCCAGACCGATGCGGTTGGCATGGCCCAGCAAGAAGTCGTCGCTGAAGGTGCAGTTGATCTCTAGCATCCGGGTGCGGGCCTTGTCGGAAAAGAAATCCGACATCAGGTCCAAGGCCGATGTATCAAGGCAGATCGCCAGCCGATCGGTGCCGTGAAAATCATAAAGCATCCGCAACAGCGCGCGGCGATGGCGCGTGCGCTTGTCCAGACTGCTTTCGATCCCCCCCAGATCCGGCAGATCGGCGTGCAGTTCATTGAACAGATAGGCGGCGCCCTTCAGGTCGAATTTCGCCCGCCCCATCCCCAGCAGGCGCTTGGCAACATGCCATTTCTTGCAAGCAAGGATCAGAAGCTCTCGGTCGCGGCCAAGGCTGGATTCGGTTTCCCAGAAACGCGGCGCGAACCGCCGCCCGATGCGTCCGCGCCCGGTCAGGAAACCATGCAGGCGGCGCCCTTCATTGGTGATCTCGAAACTTTCGATATCCGACGACCACAAGGCCCCCAGCCGGGTCTTCAGGTCCGTGGCTTCGGGGCTGATCTTGCGCGCAAACAGGAAGTCCTGACTAAGCAACAGATTGTAGTGATCATTGTAGAACGTCGCCGGCATGCCGTAATCGGTGAACATCAGGAAGGTCAGCGTGCGGCTGTCGATCTCGGCATCGGGCACCAGATGGCGCACAATGGTTTGAAAGAACGTCTCGTCCGGGATCCAGGTTGTTCGGAAGAAGCGCACCACATCGCGGCGGTCGGCCACAAAGGTCAGCACCTTTTCGACCGTCGCGCGCCGCAGACACCACCACTGGCTGCCGATCATGATCCGCAAGTCCGACGGCGTGTCCCGGCGCAGGCCGATCCGCTTTTGCAGGTTCCAAGACAGGTAGAAGCGGCGCGGCTGGGTGCGTTCGTTGAACCAATGGCGATAGATCAGACGGTCTTCCTGCATCCCGGTCTTGATCCAGCCCGAGGTGAAGAAATCGACGCTTTCGATATAGTCCGTCTGGGCCGGGGCCAGAAACCGATGCGCGTAGGAGGCCGACTTGATCGGCATGCAATCGCCCGAGACCATGTAGAAATGGGTCGCATCCTTGAAACTGGCTTCCGCCGCTTTCAGGGCCACCAAGGTGGCTTCCACAAGGCTCCATTCGCCCCAGCCGCAGGCAACGCGCCGCGGGGCCAGTTGCACGCGGTCCAGATCGCGCACCGCATCGCGGATCTGTGCGAAGGCCGCATCCGACGCGCGGGCGTCGAAGTGAATGACCATGTAATCGCCTTCCGCCGTCAGCCGCTTGGCTTGGGCCACAATCGCCTCGGGGTCCTTGTGGCACAGAAGGATGAAAGCGATGCGGGTCATACTTCAGCCACGGTTCCCGGCGAATTGAACAGGCGCACCGACGCACGCATTGCGCCGACAGGCAAAATTTGTTTCCTGTTGCATACAGCCTTGCAAGGGCGGATCAAGCACCGCGCGGAAATTCCGGTGCCGTTGAGGAGTGACAGCAGCGATGAGTTTCCCCGGCACCTGGATGACCACCAGCGAAAGCGTCGTGTATCGCGTGGTGCCGAAATGCGCCTGTTCGAGCATCGGTCAGATCATGTATTACGTGGACAATGGCCGCTATTTCGACGGCGATATCCACGATGCCCAAGACGGTATGCACAAATGGGCGATGGACGACAGCCAGCCCCTGATCACCGCCAATATCAAGGCGCACAAGTCTTATACCTTCACCTGTGTGCGCAATCCCTACACCCGGATCCTGTCGGCCTTCTTCGACAAGATCGCGGGCATCCAGCGCAACGGGAAACGCTACCGGGGCAAGTTGGTTCCGCAACTGGCACAGACCTACGGCATTGATGTGGGCAGCCCCGAGGACGGGTTTGATTTCGACCAGATCAAAAGCTTTCGGCGGTTCCTGCTGTTTGCCCGCGACACCATCAAGTATCGCCGCCCCATGGACCCGGACATCCACTGGTCGCCCGTGGCGGGCCATGTCAGCACGCTGATCCATGGCGGCGGGCAATACGACCACATTTTCTTTACCGAGGCCTTCAACGACGGGATGCGCGTGGTGTTGGAAAACATCGAAATGGCCCATCCCATCGCGGTCGAAGATGTGCCCCGGTTCAACGAAAGCGAAGGCCACGGGCCCAAGCGGGCGCATCCGGTCGAGGATTATTTCGACGATCTGGCGATGCACCTGATGTGGGAAATCTATCACAAGGATTTCCAACTGTTCCGCTACGATTTCGAAAACCCCGCCAACAAGATGCCCTTGGGCGAGGTCGATCTGGCGGAAGTCCACCTGAAACTGGGTCCGAACGCCCCGGCCTGAACCGGGGCGTCCATGCGTTCAGGCTGCGACCTCGCGCAGGGCGGGGTGGTGCAGCACCAGCGCAATACTGCCGCGCCGATGACGGCTTTCGACGGCGGCATGCGCTTGGGCAATCTGGTTCAGCGGGAAGGTGTCTTCGATCACCGGGCGCAGGTCGCCGCGATCGGCCAATGCGGCCAGCGCCTGCAACTGCGCCGCATCGGGGGCCGAGACGCCGAACTTCACGCGGTGCCCGTGCCGCCGCCATGGCGCAAGCATCTGGCGCATCTCGCGCAGGCCGCCGTTCAAAGCCAGAAACCGACCGCCGGGCCGCAAGATCTTGCGCGCGTGGCCGAAGGTCAGGCTGCCGACCGTGTCGAACACCAGATCGAACCGATCCGGCAAGCTGGCGATGTCGGTGCGGGTATAGTCCACCACGACATCCGCCCCCATTTGGCGCAGGAAGTCGGCGTTGCGGCCCGACGCAACCGCCGTCACCCGCGCGCCTTGCGCCTTGGCGATCTGCACTGCGACATGACCCACCGCCCCCGAAGCCCCCGTGATCAACACCTGATCGCCGGGCTGCATTTGGCCCATCCTATTCAGGAAATGATCGGCGGTCGCGGCCCCGAATGGCAGGCTGGACGCTTCCGCCGGGGTCAAGGCGGTGGGGGCCAAGGCGATGGCGCTGTCTTGCGGCACCACCAAGTATTCGGCATGCGCGCCATGGCCGGTGATGCCATAGACCCGGTCACCCGGTTGAAAGCGCCCGACCTTGGACCCGACCGCGACCACGTCGCCCGCAAAGGTGGTGCCGGGGATCGCATGACGTGGTCGGAACAGACCCGCGACCAACCGTCCGATCAGTTTCAGGCCGGGTGGGAAGGCCGCCGCACGCAACCGCCAGTCGCCTGTGGTCACGTTCGAGGCGTGCATCCGGATCAACACCTCGGTCGGCTTCGGCACCGGGATTGGGCGCGTTTCCAGCGTCAGAACCTCGGGGGCACCATAACGGTGCGCGGTTGCAACTTGCATCTGGTGGGGTGTGGTCTGTGTCATGGGGAACCTCATGGGGTTTGAAGGGATGCCCCGGTATAGACATGCAAATTCATTGATAGAATTGACCAATTCCGTGGTTCTGATATGCGTAATTGCATGAATTGGGAGATGCTGCGCTTTGACTGGACCCGCGCCCGTGCCTTTCTGGCGACGGCGGAAACAGGCAGCCTGTCGGGTGCGGCGCGCGCGCTGGCGCTGGCCCAGCCCACGGTAGGCCGCCAAGTCGAAGCCTTGGAACGCGAACTGGACGTTGTCCTGTTCGAAAGGGTCGGCAAGCGGCTGGTCCTGACGCCCGCAGGGCTGGACCTGCTGGAGCATGTGCGCAGCATGGCCGAAGCGGCCCAACGCATGTCGCTGATGGCCTCGGGCCAAAGCCAATCGCTGGACGGCCCGATAAGGATCAGCGCGGGCGAAGCCGTGGCCGCCTATCTGTTGCCCCCGATCCTGCGCGATATTCGAAAGGCCCATCCCGGGATCGAGATCACCGTGGTGGCCACGGGCACGCAAAGCGATCTGCAATTGCGCGAAGCCGATATCGCCATTCGAAACGTGCAACCGACCCAGAACGACCTGATTGCCCGGCGCACGCCGGATCGGCCTGCGGGGTTGTTCGCCACCAAACGCTATATGGATCGGATCGACGGGGATTTGTCCCGCGCGGATTTCGTCGGGTTCGAAGGGTCCCAAGCCATGGCCGAGGCGCTCAGCTCACGCGGGTTCGAGATTGGCCGCGATCCGTTCAAATTGCTCAGCGAGGCGCATCTGGTGCAATGGGCTTGGGTCAAGGCCGATCTGGGCATCGGCTTGATGATGGCCGAAGTGGCCGAAGCCGACCCCGAGATCGTGCGCGTCGCCGCGGAGTTTGACGTGCCTGTGCCGATGTGGCTGTTGGCGCATCGCGAGGTCAAGACCGCCCGGCGTGTGCGGGTGGTCTTTGACTTGCTCAGCAAAGCCCTGATGCAGGTGCCGCTTCAGCGGTCGCCGGATTAGATCAACCCTTGCGCCTTGAACAGCGCGGTCAGGTCCGCCTCGGGGCGGGGGCCGATATGCTGGATCACCGAGCCGGCCGCGACATTGGCCATCTTGCCAGCCGTCGGCAGGTCGGCCCCATGGGTGATCCCCCACAGGAAGGCACCGGCAAAGGCATCGCCCGCCCCGGTCGCATCGACGATCTGCACGGGGTCCGCCGGGACATGCCACGCCTGCGCCCCCTGATGAATGAAGCAGCCATTTTCGCTGTCGGTGACGGCCAGGATATCGACCTCGGCCGCCAGTTCGGCGCGGGCGGCGTCGAAATCGTCGGTCTCGACCATCGCCAAGGCTTCGGCCCGGTTGCAGAACAACAGGTCCACACCGTCGCGGATCATGTCGCGGAAGGCATCGCGGTGGCGCGAGATGCAGAACGGGTCCGACAAGGTCAAGGACACCTTGCCGCCTGCGGCGCGCGTGGCCTCGATGGCCTTGGCAAAGGCGGCATGGCTGTCCGGCCCGTCAAAGCGGTAGCCTTCCAGATAAATCCACTCGGCCTCGGCCATCTGGGCGGGGTCGATATCGTCCGGCGTCAGGAATTCGGTCACGCCCAGATAAGTGTTCATCGACCGTTCGCCATCGGGGGTGACCAAGACGATGCAGCGCCCGGTTTCATCCGCATGATCCTTCGGGGCCAGCGGCGTTTCGTAAACCGCCCCTTGGGCGCGCAGGTCATGGGCAAAGATCGCGCCCAACTGGTCATCCTTGACCTTGCCGACATACGCCGTCTGCCCGCCCAGCGCCGCGATCACCGCAATCGTATTGGCCGCCGAGCCGCCCGAAACCTCTTGCGCGGGGCCAATCCGGGAATACAGGTCCACCGCGCGCGGCATGTCGATCAGCTGCATGATGCCCTTTTCGATTCCGGCTTCGGTCAGGAAGGTGTCTTCGCAGCGCGCCAAGATATCGACCATGGCATTGCCGATCCCGACGACATTGAAGGTTTTGGTCATGTTGTCTTTTCCTCGAATTGGCAGAGATCGCGGATCAGGCAAGCCCCGCATTTGGGTTTGCGCGCCACGCAGATATAGCGGCCATGCAAGATCAGCCAGTGATGCGCATGGTGTTGGAATTCCACCGGGATATGATCCTCGATGGCACGTTCGACGGCATCAACATCCTTGCCGGGCGCAATCCCGGTGCGATTGCCGACGCGGAAGATATGCGTATCGACGGCTTGGGCCGGATGCTTGAACCACATGTTCAGCACGACATTCGCGGTCTTGCGCCCCACGCCCGGCAAGGATTGCAGGGCGGCGCGCGAACTGGGCACCTGCCCACCGAAATCGTCGATCAGTTTCTGGGACAGCTTGATGACGTTCTTGGCCTTGTTGCGAAACAGGCCGATTGTCTTGATGTGTTCGATGACGCCCGCTTCGCCCAAGGCCAGCATCTTTTCAGGCGTATCGGCCACCGCGAACAGCCCGCGCGTGGCCTTGTTGACCCCCGCATCGGTGGCCTGTGCCGACAGCGCGACCGCAACGACAAGGGTGAAGGCGTTGACATGCTCCAGCTCGCCCTTGGGATGGGCTTCGGCCGCTTGGAAGCGGGTGAAGATCTCGTGGATCACCGGATAGGGAAGCTGTTTTGCCATGACATGCCGGGTATGCCGAATGTCCCCGGCGGCGTCCAGTAACCGTGCCGCCCTGCCGCAATTTCGCCGCAAGCAACCGCTAGTCTGAAGGCCTTACCGAGCGGGCATCTCATGCGATTGTTGGCTTACAAAGCTCCGATCTGGCAGGACGCTGGCGGTGGCGCCACGGCGTTCCTGCCTGCGCATTTCGACGATGCCAATCTGCTGGAACTGCAGGTCACCGACGACGACGCGCAGTTCAACGGCTTCCTTGAGGGCGATGCCACGCAGACCATCCTTGCGCGCAATGCGGATGGGACGGCTTTTGCCAGCGGCGCAGGTGGCCCCTATTTCCGCTACAGCCTGACGACCGAAGCGGGCGACACCTTCACCATGGACCTTGTCGTGGTTGGCGGGCAGATCGTTTACTTGATCCCGGACATTCCTGAGGACGGGGCAGCCTTTCGAATAACGAATGTGCAGCTGGTGGATGGGGTCACCACGACCGGCCTGCCCTATGCGGACTTGCCCAAGTTTCATTGCTTTGCGCCCGGCACGCTGATCGACACGGCGGCTGGCCTGCGCCCGGTGGAAACGCTGCGGCCGGGGGACCGGGTGCTGACCTATGACGCGGGCCTGCAACCCTTGGTCTGGACGGGCGGCGCGCGGGTGCCTTGGGACAGCCAAAGCCCCCATCGCCCGGTCACGTTGCACCAGCCGCCCTGCGCGGTCGGGCAGTCCTTTGCGCCCCTGACGGTGTCGGCCCAGCACAGGGTCTTGGTCGCAGGCCCGGACGTGGCGTTGTTGTTCGGCCCGACCGAAGCCTTTGCGCCCGCCGCCGGTCTGACGGCGCGGTCCTTGGGTCCGGCGGGCAGCGGCCAGCAGGTTTGGCATCATCTGCTGTTTTCGGATCATCACATCGTGCGGGCGAACGGTCTTTGGGTCGAATCCCTGCTGGTGCGCGACAAGGGCTTGTCTTGGTTGCCGGCGCCGGATCAGGCGGTGATCCGCGCGCATGTGCCGGACCCGATGCCGCCCGCGCGGCCTTGTCTCAGCGTGCAAGAAGCCCGGCTGTTGCAGGGTTGCGCAGGAACCGGGTCGCGCGCGGCCTAGGATCGGGGCATCTTGGGTCAAAGGACCTGAAGGACCCAAGCCCATGCCTGTCTTGGAAGATCGCTATCATTATCATCTGGTGCGCCGCGCAATCGAAGCGATCGACCGGGCCGATGCGCCCCTGTCCCTGGACGCCCTGGCCGCCGAGGTGAACCTGTCGCCCGCGCATTTCCAGCGGGTGTTTTCCCGTTGGGCCGGGGTCAGCCCCAAGAAACTGCAACAATACCTTGCCCTTGGCCATGCCAAAGCGCTGTTGAAGGATCGTTTCACCACCTTGGAAACCGCCCATGCCGCCGGCCTGTCGGGGGCGGGACGGCTGCACGACCTGTTCGTGACATGGGAAGCGATGAGTCCCGGCGACTATGCCGCCGATGGGGCGGGTCTGACGATTTTCTGGGGTTGGTTTGCCAGCCCCTTTGGCCCCGCCCTGATCATGGGCACCGAGAAGGGCATTTGCGGGATCGGGTTTGCCGACGAGGTGGGGGAAGACGCCGCCCGCGCCGACCTGATGGCCCGTTGGCCGAAGGCGGTGTTCGTCGAAGACGCAGACCGCCTGACGCCTTGGGCGCAGCGGGCCTTTCCGACAACCGGGCCTGCCGATGCACCGCTGTTCCTGATCGGGGCCCCGTTTCAGATCAAGGTTTGGGAAGCCTTGCTGCGCATTCCCTCGGGCCGGGTGACCACCTATTCGGACATCGCTGCCGCCATTGGTGCGCCACGCGCGGTACGTGCGGTGGGCACGGCGGTCGGGCGCAATCCCATCGGCTATCTGGTGCCTTGTCACCGGGCGTTGCGTAAGACCGGCGGGCTGGGCGGGTATCATTGGGGCTTGCCCGTCAAGCGGGCCATGCTGGCCTATGAAACGGCACAATCGGACGTTCAGATGGCGGCATCACGGGCGGAAAGTCGCGCGTAGACCCGCCGAAGGCTTTGCGCCGCGCCGGATCGTGCTTAGGTAATCGGCGAAGCAGTTCTAACCCCACAGGTGTTCCCATGCCCCGCATCCGTCCCCTCGTTATCGGCTTGACCGCCTCGGCCTTCGTGCTGTCAGCCTGCACCGACCCCAACACCGGCGAGTTGAACCGCACGCAGACCGGCGCGCTGGTCGGCGCGGGTCTGGGCGGCCTGTTCGGCCTTAGCCGCGATGGCGATGCCCCCGCCGAGGCCGTTATCGGCGCAACCGTTGGGGCCGCGATTGGCGGGATCATCGGCAACCAGCTGGACAAGCAGGCGCAGGAATTGCAGCGCGATCTGGGCGGCAGCGGCGCGACGGTTGTCAATACGGGCAACCAACTGGTTGTGACCATGCCCCAAGACATCCTGTTCGCCGTTGACAGCACTGTGGTGCAGCCCGGTCTTCAGGCCGATCTGGCAACCTTGGCCCGCAGCTTGAACGACTATCCCAACACCACCGTGGATGTGATCGGGCACACCGATTCCACCGGCAGCGCGGGCTATAACCAGAACCTGTCGCAACGCCGTGCGCAGGCAGTGACCGCGATCCTGCAAGCCAATGGCGTGGCCCCGGCCCGCCTGCGCAGCATCGGGCGGGGCGAAGATGCGCCGCTGGCCACCAACCTGACCGAAGAAGGCCGGGCGCAGAACCGCCGGGTCGAGATCATCATCAGGCCCAACGCGGCGTAACCCGGCGTATCGCTTGCCGCCTTCCGAATTTGGTCATAATGATTGACCAATCGGGAGGCGCCATGCCATTTCAGAAAGTCCAATCCGAAAAGCTAAGCCACGCGGTCGTGCGCCAGATCGAGCTGTTGATCCTGCGCGGAATCCTGCGGCCCGGCGAACGTCTGCCGTCCGAACGGGAACTGGCGGACAAGCTGGGCGTGTCGCGCCCGTCGCTGCGCGAAGCCATCGCCATGTTGCAGGAAGACGGCTTGCTGACCAGCAAGGCGGGCGCAGGCGTCTTCGTGGCCGAGGTCTTGGGGTCCGCCTTTTCGCCTGCCCTGATCCGGCTGTTCGCCACCCATGACGAAGCGGTTTTCGACTACATCGCCTTTCGCCGGGACCTGGAAGGCTTGATGGCCGAGCGGGCCGCCACCCATGGGTCGGACACCGACCTGAAGGTCGTGGATACGATCTTTCACAAGATGGAAGCCGCCCATGGCAAGCGGAACCCCGATGAAGAAGCCACGCTGGACGCGCAGTTCCATCTGTCCATCGTGGAAGCCGCGCATAACGTCGTGATGCTGCACATGATGCGGTCGATGTTCGAGCTGCTGCATGGCGGGGTGTTCTACAACCGCCAGATCATGTTCCGCCAACGCATCACCCGCAGCACGCTGCTCGATCAGCACCGCGCGATCAATGACGGCATTCAGGCGCGCGACGGCCAAGCTGCGCGCGCGGCGGTCGAAGCGCATCTGGATTATGTGCGCGACAGCATGGCCGAATGGCGGATTCTTGAGAAGAACGAAGAAATCGCGCGGCTGCGCTTCGAACACGAAACCGCCAAAGGCTAAGAAAAAAGCCCCGGTGCGGCACCGGGGCTTTCTTTATCGTTTCGCAGGGGCTGACTGTGTCAGTGCAGCTTTGCCCCAACCGTTGCAATGGCGTCATCGACCAGCTTGTTGCGGTCGGTGGGCTTCATCGAGGCCCCGATCACGTCGCGCGCGGCGGCAATCGCCACGGCAACGGCTTGATCGCGCACCTTGCGCACGGCCTTGTCTTCGGCGCTGGCGATCTGTTCTTCCGCAGCGGCCAAGCGGCGCGTGATGGATTTTTCCAACTCGGCCCGGGCTTGGTCTGCGGCCAGTTCGGCCTCTTCCTTGGCATGGGCGACGATGCGGGCAGCTTGGTCCTTCACCTCGAGGCTTTTGCGTTCATAGCTGGCCAGCAAGGCTTGCGCTTCTTCGCGCAAGGCACGGGCTTCATCCAGTTCGGATTTGATCCCTTCGGCGCGCTTGTCCAGCATGCCGCCGATCAGTCCGGGCACCTTGAAATAGATCAGGATGCCGATGAACACCAAGAAGCCCAACAGCACGATGAAATCGGTGTTGGCCAAGGAAAAGAACGGTTTGTCTTTGCCCGCTGCCAAAGCCGGACCCGCGCTGAGCACGAAAAGCGCGGCAGTTGTCATTCGCAAATGCATCACTTCGCCCCTTTCAGCTTGGCGTCAACCGCATCGGTCACCGCCTTGTCCGTCGCGGCCCCCGGCGCGATGGCGGCCACAATCGCCACAGCGGTATCGCGGGCAACCGTGCCAACGTTTTCCATGGCGCTGGCCTCGATCTCGGCGATCCGGGCCTCGGATTCCGCCGAGCGCGCCGCGATTTCCGCGTCCGCCTTGGCGATGGCTTCGTCCAGACCTGCCTTGATTTCATCGCGGGTTTCCGCGGCGATCCGGCCCGCTTCGGCACGGGCATCCGCCAGCGCCTTTTCATAAGCTTTTTCCGCCTCGATCGCTTTCAACTTCAGCTCTTCGGCGGCGGCGATGTCGTTCGTGATCGTGCCCTGACGTTCGGCCAAGACGGCAGCGATCCGGGGCAATGCCACGCGCGACAAGATAAGATAGATGACGACAAGCGTCACCACGAGCCAGAAAATCTGGTTCGGGAAGGTCGAGAAATCCAGCTGCGGCATGCCGGGGGCAGCGGCTTCAGCGGCCTCGTGAGTTTCGGTGGCCATCGGTCCCTCCTGGCTCCTGCGATCCATCGGGGCGGCGCGTGGTTACGCGCGCGCCCCGACCGTAAGGATAGCGGGTAGGATCAGACGGCGAACATCAGCAGCAGAGCGACGAGGAACGAGAAGATCCCCAGAGCTTCTGCGAATGCAATACCGATGAACAGCGTTGCGGTCTGGCCAGCGGCGGCCGACGGGTTGCGCAGGGCGCCCGACAGATAGTTGCCGACGACGTTGCCCACACCGATCGCTGCGCCACCCATGCCGGTGCATGCGAGACCTGCGCCGATCAGGGCACCCATTTGTACGATATCGCCTTCCATGTTCTTTCTCCTTACGATGGAATTGGTGAATTTCGGGTATTCGTGTCAGACCTTAGTGGTGCGGATGCAGCGCATCTTTCAGATACACACAGGTCAGAATGGTGAAGACGTAGGCCTGGATGAAGGACACCAGAACCTCCAGCCCGTACATCGCGGTCACGGCCAGAATGGACAGCGGGCTGATTGCGGCAATCGCAGCGAAGCCCGCGAAAACCTTAATCACCGCGTGGCCAGCCATCATGTTGCCCGCCAAACGAATGGAGTGGCTGATGGGACGCGCGAAGTAGGAAATAATCTCGATGATCGCAAGGATCGGCCGGATCGGCAGCGGGGCTGCACTGACCCAGAACAGGCTAAGGAAGCCGACGCCGTTCTTCACGAACCCAAGGATCGTCACGCTGAGGAACACGCCCATCGCCAGAACGGCGGTCACGGCGATATGGCTGGTCGTCGTGAACGCGGTCGGCACAAGGCCAAGGAAGTTCGCAAACACGATGAACAGGAACAGCGTCATGATATAGGGGAAGTACTTCAGACCGTCCTTGCCGGTGATGTCTTCCACCATCTTGTAGATAAAACCGTAGGCCAGTTCCGCGACCGACTGGCTGCGCGACGGGATGATCGCGCGGCGGCGGGTGCCCAGAACGAACATCAGCAGCACGCAAACAATCGCCAGACCCATCCACAGGGTCACATTGGTCGGCGTGTACCAAGCAATCGTATCGCCCCCGAACAGGGGTTCGACGATGAACTGGTCCATCGGGTGAAATTCGAGACCGCCGCCTTCTGCTTTTGCTTCATCCGCCACGTTGCGTGTCCTCTTTATCATCCGGACCGTCTGGCCCGAGTATCTTGCCGTCCTGAAGTTCTTGTGCGGTGCGGACCATGGTTTTGACCCCCGCAACAAACCCCAGCAATGTGAAGATCACCAGAAACACGGGCATGGTGCCCGCAAACCAGTCGATCCCGTATCCGATGACGAACCCGATCCCAAGCCCGGAACACAGTTCGATCACCATGCGCCAGGCGTGTTGGGCCTGACTGTAATGTTCTTCAACCTTGGGTCCGCTCTCTTTGTCCTTGAGGGCGTCGATCTTCGCTTGCAGGTCCTCCAAGCGCTTGGGATCGGGCGCGTCGCTCATGGAAAGGCTGTCCCTTTTGGTTTGGGCGGAAGCTAGGCAGAGCGCGTGTCCGAGTCAACGCGCGATGCGCAGCGCCCATTTTGCCGTAAGTACTTGATTTCGCTTATCTCCTGAAGCCTGCGACAGTCTGGCCATCGGGCCCGTCCCGCCCAAGCATATTCAACCATTTGGTTGACCAACAGCGCAGGCCCTGCCAACACATTCCCATGACGCAGGATCTGGACATGGTATTTGCCGCCCTCGCCGACCCGACGCGGCGGGCCATCCTGACCATGTTGCTGGAAGACGATATGGCGGTGACGGACGTGGCCGATCCGTTCGATATGTCCCTCGCCGCGATCTCGAAACATCTGGGGGTGCTGACCAGCGCGGGGCTGATCAGTCAGGAAAAGCGCGGGCGCGTGAAATGGTGCAAGCTGGAACCCGACGCCCTGCGGGCGGCGTCTGTCTGGATGCAAGGCTTCGGTCAGTTCGAACCGGTCAATCTGGACGCGTTCGAACGCTTTCTTGAAACCGAATTGTCGCTGCCCGCCTCGGACGCGTCCTGACACTGCCGCAGGCAGGACCGCACGAACTTGGTCGCGGACCGATAATGGCTGGCCCCGGCGGCTTCGGCCCAGCGGCCCAGCGTCCAATCGTTCATCCAGGCATATTGATGCGGTGTATAGAGCACCTGTTCCGGTTCGGTTTCGATGAACCGCATCAAGGCTTGATGCCGGTCCAGAAGCAGTTCGCGCACGTCGATCCAGCCGAGGTCCGCCTGCTGTTGCCGCACCGCCGCATTGTAGGCTTTCAACTGCGACCAGTTATAGCCCGGCGCGGGCGTGTGAACGTCCTTGCCCGCACGTCCATCTTCGACCCAGCCGAAGAACAGCCCGATCCAATGGGCGCGATGTCCGATCACGTCCTTGATGGTCACACCGTCCTCAAAGGGCTGTAATGCAACGGTTTCACTGACAGTATCCAGCGTTCGGGACAGCTTGGCGAATTCACGCTTGGTCACCGATTGCAGGTCCGCACGACACGTGGCGGCAGGCATGGGAATATCCTCCGATTAAGGATGAATCCTAACATGCTGCATCGCAGCGATCCTTGACGCAGATCAAGCGATCGGGCGCGATTGATCCTTCAACAGCAAGCCCAGCGCGACCACTGTCAGCCCGACACCGACAAGGATCAGGATCGGCGGCGCGCCCTGCCCCAAGGCCAATTCCCACAAGACCACCCAACTGGGCGTCAGATAGGTATAGGCCATCACCTTGGCCGATGGCAGGCGCAGGGTCGCGTATTGCAACAGAACGAAGGTCGCGGCGGATGCGAAGACGGCGACATAGATCAAGGTGATCCAGACGATCCCCGGCAAACTTGCCCAGTCGGTGCGCACCAAGTCCGGCGCACCGATCACCAGCAACACAAGCGCCCCCGCCACCAGAATCCCGAAGGTGAACTGAAACGCGCTTTCGCCCCGGTTCAGCTTGCGCGACAGCGGCGTGTAGATCGCATGCGCCACGCAGCCCAGAAAGTAGATCGCTTCGCCGCGCCCCACGTCGAAGGCGCGCAGCGCGGCCCAATCGGCGCGGAAGATCACCCATAAGGCCCCGGTGCCACCGATGGCCAGCGCCAGCGCCATGCGCGGCGTTGTCACCTGCCGCATCAAGATCCAGCCGAACAGGCCCGCAAGGATCGGGGTCAGCGTGAAGACAGCCGCCGTTGACACCGGCGGCGCGGTCTTCAACCCTTCGAACATCAGGACGAAATAGCTGGCAAAGACCGCCCCCAGCAGCGCATAGCGCCACGGGGCCTGGAACCCCTGCCGGGTGATCCCGCCCCGGGCCACCATCACCGCGCCCACGATCGCCGCCGCAAGGACGAAGCGCACCGCGTTCAGCGCCGTTGGGGCGATTTCATTGGCGGCCAGCGACCCCAGCGAAAAGCTGCCCGCCACCAAGGCCGAAAAGGCAAGCATCGCCAGATGCCCGCGCGCGGCTTCTGTCACAGGGCGGCCCAGTCTTTGGCGGCGGCTTTCAGGGCCGCAGTCGCGGTCTGGACCTTTGCCGTGCGGTGCAGGTCCACATGGGTCACCAGCCAGATCGGGGCGGACCATTCCGGCAAGGACGGGCACAATTCCACAAGGTCCGGGTTCTGGCGTGCATGCCACGCCGCCGAAAACCCGGCGCCCACCCCCGCTTGCACCGCATCCATCATGCTGCGCAGGTCCGACGCCCGATAAACCACCTGATCCGCCGGAACGCTGGCTTGCAGCCATTGCAGGAACTTTGCGCGCGGGGTCTCGTCCACCGATCCGACAAAGCTGTGCCCGTCCAACACCATATCCGGCCCGATCAGCCCATGCCGGTCGACATAGGCGCGGGTCGCATAAAGCCCCATGGTCTGATCGAACAGCTTCTGCACCACGTTGTCGGGGTCTTCGGGGGGGCGCCCGGCCCGTATGGCGACATGCGCTTCGCCGTATTCCAGTCGAAACAAGCGCGTGTCGGTCAACAGCTTGATCACCACCTCGGGATTGTCGGCCTGAAACTTGGCCAGAACCGGGGCCAGCAAGGGCGACAGCACCTCCAATGTGGTGATGACCAATTCGCCCGACACCTTGGCGGAATGGCCATGCAAACGGCCTTCCAACTGGTCGAACTGCTCGGCCGTGGCTTGCGCGACTTGCAGCAGATCACGCCCGGCTTCGGTGGCGGTATATCCGCGCGCATGGCGCTGGAACAGTTTGACCCCCAAGCGCCCTTCCAAGGCATCGATATGGCGGATCACGGTGGCATGATGCACGCCCAGCGCCTCGGCGGCGCCACTGACCGTTCCCAACCGCGCCACATGAAACGCGGTTCGGATCTCATCCCAAGTCTCGATTGGCATTTTCTGTGCGCTCCCTCACAGCTTATGCGCATTTGGGATTATTGCGTTCATTTTTGCAAGGGCCAAATGTCGGGGCAGGGACGAACCACACATCTAAGGAGCCACCCCATATGGCACAGTCTTCTTCCATCCTGCGCCTCGACAGTTCGGCGCGCAAGGCAGACTCGGTCTCGCGCCAGTTGGCGGACGAGGTCATCGCACGCCTCGCGACCGAGGACGCGACAATCGCAACCCGTGACCTTGGTACTGGCCTGCCCGCCATCGACGGCGACTGGCTGGCCGCCAATTTCACGCCCGAAGCGGACCGCACGCCGGATCAACGCGCCCGGCTGGCCTTGTCCGACACGCTGATCGCGGAACTGATGGCGGCGGACACGCTGGTGATTTCCCTGCCGATCTACAATTTCGGCATCCCGTCCAGCCTGAAGGCCTGGATCGATCAGGTCGCCCGCGCCGGGATCACCTTCAAATATACGCCCGATGGCCCGGTCGGCCTGTTGGAGGGCAAGCGCGCCATTCTGACCATCGCCTCCGGCGGGACCGAGGTCGGTGGCCCGATCGATTTCGCCACCAACTACCTGACCCATGTGCTGGGCTTCATCGGCATCACGGATGTGCAGATCGTGGCCTCGGATCGGCTGATGGTCGATGCCGAAGCCAGTGCCGCCAAGGCCCG
>CAZIKH010000023.1:0-16689 GCA_964539755.1 uncultured Dinoroseobacter sp.
AAGGCGGGGCGCTATACCGGCGGGCTGTGGGTCGGCAAGTTCATCAAGACCCATTCCTATCAACGGGTGGTGACCGACGAGGCCGCGACGCTGGTGGGGGAATACGGATCGCGCTTGTGCATGTTGGAGGGCTTTGTCGGCCATGCCGAACAGTGCAACGTCCGGGTGCGCCGCTATGGCGGGATCAATGTGCCCTATGGCGAAGGTGCGCCCTATCGCGAGGCGGCGGAATAGGCGGCTTGGCGCGCGCGGCGGATCGTTGCGACCGTCCGGCATCGGGCCGGGCGGGACCTGACAATGCGTAAGCCGCGCAGCTATGTCGCGCTGGAGGACCTTGGCCGGGTGCGCCTGTCGCGGCATTTCCAGATGCGGAATTTCCTGTATTCCGAGATCGGCAATGTCCACGGCGTGCCCAATCTTCCCGATGATCCCGCGCTTGCCATCGCCGCAGGTCGCAAGCTGGCGACGGAGTTGCTGGACCCGCTGGTCGAAACCTTCGGACCGATTGATATTCGGTCGGGCTATCGCAGTGTGGCGCTGAACGATTTCGGGTCGACCAAGGTGAAGCCGCAGAAAATGGCGGCCACGCCGAAGAATTTCGCGGGCCATATCTGGGATCGGCGCGATGCCAAGGGGCGGATGGGGGCCTGCGTGTCCGTGGCGATCCCGTGGTTTGCCGTGCAGTATCAGGCAGGCCGGGACTGGCGCGATCTGGCGTGGTGGCTGTTCGATCATCTGACCTTCCACGAGGTCTATTTCTTTCCCAAGGATGCCGCGTTCAACCTGACTTGGCGCGAGGCGCCCCAGCACCGCATCCTGTCTTATATTGCGCCCAAAGGGGCGTTGTTCCGCCCCGGCGACACACCCGATCCGCAGCGCGCGCGCCGCTATGCGGATTTTCCGGCCTTTCGGGGGATTGCCTATCCGGCGCTGCCCCTCGACACGGGCGCGGCGGGCGGCTAGGCCGGGCTTTGTTCAGCAAGGAGAGTGCCGATGGCCGTGCCCAAGACCCCTTCGTTCCGACTGGATGGCCGCCGGGCGCTGGTGCCGGGGGGATCGCGCGGGATCGGGTTGGCCTGCGCGGCGGCCTTGGCCGAAGCGGGGGCGCATGTCGTGCTGGCCGCGCGCAATGCGGGCGAGCTGTCCCAAGCCGTCGCAGAGCTGACCGCAGCCGGGCATAGCGCCGAAGGGCATGTGCTGGACGTCACCGACCTGCGCGCGCAAGAGGCCTATTTCGCCGCGCATGGGCCGTTTGACATCCTGTGCAATTCGGCTGGGTTGGCGCGCCATTCCCCGGCGGTCGACACCACCGAAGCGGATTACGACGCGGTGATGGCGGTGAATGTGAAGGCGGCCTATTTCCTGTCGGTGAATGCCGCAAAGGGGATGGGGCAGGGCGGGGCGATCCTGCATATTTCCAGCCAGATGGGGCATGTCGGCGGGCTGGATCGCGGTGTCTATTGCGCCACGAAACACGCGGTTGAAGGGATGACGAAAGCCTTGGCAATCGAATTTGGCCCCAAGCGCGTGCGCATCAACACGATCTGTCCGACCTTTATTCGCACACCGCTGACCGCCGCCACCTTTGCCGACCCGGACAAGCGCGCGTGGATCGAAAGCAAGATCAAGCTGCCGCGCATTGCCGAGGTGGAAGATATCATGGGGGCGGTGGTGTTTCTGGCGTCGGACGCAGCGGCGATGGTGACGGGCACCGCGCTGTTGGTGGATGGGGGGTGGACCGCTGGCTAGGGGCAAGGTGACCTCGACCGACGTGGCGCGGCACGCGGGCGTCAGCCAATCGGCGGTCAGCCGGGTGTTCACGCCGGGCGCGTCGGTCAGTGCCAAGACCCGCGCCAAGGTCGAAGCGGCGGCCGAGGCGCTGGGCTATCGCCCCAATGTGCTGGCGCGGTCGCTGATCACCGGGCGGTCGCGGATCATCGGGTTGGTGGTCGCCTATCTGGACAACCAGTTCTATCCCGATGCCATCGAACGGCTGAGCCTTGCCTTGCAGACCGAAGGCTATCACCTGCTGATCTTCATCACCTCGGGGACCGGGCCGGATGTGGGGCGCGTGGTGGATGAATTGATGGATTACCGCGTGGATGGGATCATCACCGCCAGTGTCGGCATGTCCGACGAGATCACCGCGCGCTGCGAGGATGCCGGGATTCCCGTCGTGCTGTTCAACCGGGGGCAGGACGATCCGCGATTGTCTTCGGTGACCTCGGCCAATGAGGCGGGCGCGCGCGAGATCGCGTCCTTCCTTGTGGCGGGCGGGCATCGGCGGATTGCGCATATCAGCGGCTGGACCGGGGCGTCCACGGGGCGGGACCGGCAGGCGGGATTCGTGGCGGGCTTGCAGGCCCATGGAACCCAGCCGATTGCGGTGGTCGATGGGGCCTATCGGCGCGATGCGGCGGAAGCGGCGGTGCGGGGCCTGTTCGCACCGGGGGGCGCGAAGCCGGACGCGATCTTTGTGGGCAATGATCACATGGCCTTCGCGGTGCTGGATGTGCTGCGGTTCGAGCTGGGCTTGGACGTGCCGGGTGAGGTGTCGGTGGTGGGCTATGACGATGTGCCCTTGGCGGCTTGGCGGTCCTATGACCTGACGACGTGGCGGCAGCCCTCGACCCAGATGGTCAAGGCCACGGTTGCCTTGATGCTGCGCCAGATCGAAGACAGCGCCGCGCAGCCGGAGAAACTGGAAATCGCGGGCCACCTGGTGGTGCGCGGGTCTGCAAAGCTGCCGCCCGCATGACCCAGCAAGGCACCGAGCCACTGGTGTTGATCCCGGACCGCTTGTGCGATGCGCGCATGGTGCTGGATCAGGTTGCGGCGCTGGCGGGGCAGTTTCCGGTGATGGTGATGCCCTTGCCCGCCGAGGACAGCGTGGCGGCCATGGCCAAGGCCTTGGCGTTGGACCTGCCGCCCGTGGTGGCGGTTGCGGGGCTGGGCTTGGGCGGCGCGGTGGCCATCGAATTGGCGCGCAGCTTGCCCGACCGGGTGACGCGGCTGGCATTGCTGGCGACAGACCCCTTGCCGGAACCGCCGCGCGTGGCGGCGGCGCGCGAACCCCGCGTGGCCTTGGCGCGGGCCGGGCGGCTGGCCGATGTGCTGGCCGAAGAACTGGACCCGCAGCGGTTTGCCGACCTGCCGCAGCGTGCCGCCCAATTGGCGACCATGCGGGCGGTGGGTCTGGCGCAGGGCGTCGAGACCTATGTGGCCCATACCCGCGCGCAGCAACGCCGCCCGGATCAGCAATCGACGCTGCGACGGCTCAGCCTGCCGGTTCTGGTTCTGGCGGGCGAGGAGGATGCGGTGATCCCGCCCCGACGGCAGACCCTGATGGCGGATTTGTTGCCTTGGTCGGAATTGGTGCTGCTGCCCGAGGCGGGGCATTTGCCGGGCTGGGACCAGCCCGATCTGACCAATGCGGCCTTGCAGGCCTGGATGCAGATCGGGCGATAGGGTCCCGCCCCCGACGCGGCAGGGTTATTCAGCAGCGGTGCGGTGTTGGGCCGGCGCGTCGCTGTTGGCGTCGATGAAATCCAGCACCAAGGGCCGGATGTTGTTGCGCCAGGACTTGCCCGCGAAGATGCCGTAATGGCCGGCACCCGGTTCCAGATGCGCGGCTTTCTTGCTGGCCGGAAGGCCCGTCAGCAGGCCGAGTGCTGCCAGACATTGACCGGGGGCCGAGATGTCGTCCTTTTCGCCTTCGACGATCTTCACGGCGACGGTCGTGATCTTGCTGGCATCGCAAGGCTTGCCGCGCACGGTGAAGGTGTTCTTGGCGATTTCGCGGTTCTTGAAGATACGTTCGACCGTGGACAGGTAGAATTCCGCCGTCATGTCCATGACCGCAAGGTATTCGTCATAAAAGCGGTTATGCGCGTCGTGATCCGAGGCTTCGTTCTTCGCCACGCGCAGCACTTGGTCCATGAAGGCCTTGGCATGGCGTTCGCTGTTCATCGCCATGAAGGACGACAATTGTTGCAGGCCGGGATAGACCATCCGGCCCACGCCGGGGTATTTGAACCCGACCCGTTGCAGCACGAGCTGTTCCAATTGCCCCATCGTGATGCGGTTGCCGAAATCGGTGACTTCGGTCGGGGCGGCGTCGGGGTCGATCGGGCCGCCGATCAGGGTCAGGCTGCGCGGTTGGGCGTCGGGTTCTTCGCCCGCCAGATAGGCGGTGGCAGCCAAGGTCAGCGGCGCGGGCTGGCAAACCGCGATGACATGGATATCGGGGCCGAGTTCCTTCATGAAATCGACAAGGTAATCGGTGTAATCCTCGACATCGAATTTGCCTTCGGAGACCGGGATATCGCGGGCATTGTGCCAGTCGGTGATCCAGACCTCGCAGTCAGGCAGAAGCGACTGGACCGTGGACCGCAGCAGGGTGGCGTAATGACCGGACATCGGGGCAACCAGCAGCACGCGGCGCTTCTTGTCGGGGCGCCCCAGAACGTGGAAGCGGATCAGGTCGCCAAAGGGACGCCGGACCACGGTTTCGATATTCACGACATGGTCGCGCCCGTCTTCGGCGACGACCGAATTGATGTTCCAGTCCGGTTTGGCGACCATGCGGGCAAAGCTGCGTTCGGTCACCTCGCCCCAAGCGGCGAGCGTCTTGAAGAAGGGATGCGGCACAAGCCCAAGTTGCGGGTAAGAGCCCAAGGCCAACGCCGACGCGCCAAGCCATTGGTTCGTGTTCCGAACGCTTTCCATCCAGTCATACATGAGAAGGTAACGCATACTTACTCCTTCGCGGGCCGAGGCCGGGCCGGTTCAATTGGTCGCTTTGCCTCCCCGCGTCGGCGACAGTATTCTGCGGACGCAAAGTAAGGGGGTTTCGAGTCCATGACAACAACAGACACCGCTGGGGAGGCGGAAACGGAGCAGATGGGCCAGGAACTCGACCGACTGAATGCCAATGTTGCAAAGATCGAAGAGCTGTCCCAGCGGCTTGTCGCCGCGTTGGCGCGCCGCGACAGCCATGATGTCGGTTTGCAGGGACCGGGGGCGGATGTCTATCTGAAGGCGGCCAATGCCTATGTCGCGGAACTGGTCGCGAATCCCGCCAAGATCATCGAGACGCAGGTCAATTACTGGGGCAAGACGCTGAAGCATCTTGTCGAAGCCCAGCAAGTGCTGGCGCAGGGGAAGTTGGAACCGCCCTCGGACCCGCATGCGGGCGACAAGCGGTTTCGCGACCCGCTGTGGGACACGCATCCCTATTTCAACTTCGTGAAGCAGCAATACCTGATCACGGCGGAAACGATTGACGACGCGCTGTCGGGGTTGGAAGGGCTGGACCCGCGCGACCGCCGCCGGGTGGAATTCTTCACCCATCAGATCGTCGATCTGTTTTCGCCCGCGAATTTCCTGAACACCAACCCCGAAGCGCTGCGCCGGGCGGTCGAAACCGAAGGGGAATCGCTGGTCGTGGGGTTGGAAAACCTTGTGCGCGATATCGAGAAGAACGAAGGCGATCTGCTGGTCACCCTGTCGGACCCCGAGGCCTTTACCGTGGGCAAGGATCTGGCCACGACGCCGGGGTCCGTCGTCTTTCGCAACCGCATGTTCGAGTTGATCCAGTATGCGCCGACCACCGAGAAGGTCCACAAGACCCCGCTGGTGATCTTCCCGCCGTGGATCAACAAGTTCTACATCATGGACCTGACCGAGAAGAATTCGCTGATCAAGTGGATCGTCGATCAGGGCTTTACGCTGTTCGTGGTGTCGTGGGTCAACCCGGATTCCCGGCATGCGGATGTCAGCCTCGATACCTATGTCGAGGAAGGGTATCTGACCGCCATCGAGGAAGCCAAGAAGATCACCGGCGAGAAGCAGGTCAACGCGGTCGGGTATTGCATCGGGGGCACCACCTTGTCCGCGACGCTGGCCTTGATGACCAAGCGCAAGGACAAGTCGGTGCGGTCCGCGACCTTCTTTACCACCCTGTCGGATTTCAGCGATCCGGGCGAAATGACGGTGTTTCTGGACAACGACTTTGTCGATGGGATCGAACGGGAGGTGGCCGAGAAGGGCTATTTGCATTCGTTCTTCATGGCGCGGACGTTTTCGTTCCTGCGCGCCAATGACCTTGTCTATGGGCCGGCGATCCGCAGCTATATGATGGGCGAGCGTCCGCGTGCCTTTGATCTGCTGCATTGGAACGGGGATTCCACGAACCTGCCGGGACCGATGGTGGTGCAGTATCTGCGCCACCTGTGCCAGAACAACGAATTGGCCGAAGGCACCTTCGAATTGCTGGGCGAAACCCTGTCCTTGAAGGACGTCAAGACGCCGCTGTGTTCGATTGCGGCCGAAACCGATCACATTGCGGCTTGGAAACAGGCCTATGTCGGGTTTCGGCAATATGGCAGCCGGGACAAGAAATTCATCCTGTCCCAATCCGGGCATATCGCCGGCATCATCAACCCGCCGTCGAAAAAGAAGTATGGCCATTACCTGAACGACGACAGCCTGCCCGACACGCCCGAGGGCTGGTTCGACGCGGCCAGCTTCAACGAAGGGTCGTGGTGGCCGCATTGGGGCGCGTGGCTGGCACGGCGTTCAGGGGCGAAAGTGGCCCCGCGCATACCGGGCGATTCGACCAATCCGGTGCTGTGTCCGGCCCCCGGCACCTATGTCGTGGCCAAGAAGGCGGATTAATTTCGCGACTTATCAGGGGCTTGCAGATTTATGCTGCAATGCAGCACAAAAATCTTGAAATGCCGCGCCGCAGCATGTATATCCTTTTGCAGACGCAGAAAGCACCCGGTGGTCGGGCGCCACGCGACCCAGCCCCGTGGGGCACATTAGGAGAAGACCGATGGCAAAAGCCGATGATTTCACCAAATACATGACCGAAATGATGCAGTCGTTCCCGATGGATTCCGCTGCAATGCAGGACGCGTTCAAGAACCAAGCCGCCATGGGCGAAAAGATGTCCAAGGTTGCTTTGGAAGCCGCTGAAAAGTCGTCCGAGCTGTCGGCCAAGTGGACCAAAGACACCCTGGCGAAAATCGCCGAAGTGACCGCCGTCAAGGACGAGCCGGCCGACTACACCAAAGCCGTGACCGATTTCGCATCGGCTTCCGCTGAAATGGCCGCTGAAAACATGGCCGCCTTCGCCGAGATCGCCAAGAAAGTTCAGATGGAAACCGTCGAACTGATGCTGGCCGCTGGCAAGGACATGCAGGAAGAAACCACCGCAGCCGTCAAGAAGGCCACCGCCGACGTGACCACCGCTGCGAAGAAAGCTGCTGCAGCTGCAAAGTAAGCGGCGCTGACGGGAACATCTGACACCGGCCTCCTCCCTGCTGGTGAAAGATAAAGGGCAGGTCCTTGGGCCTGCCCTTTCCTTTTGTGCTGCGCTGCAATATGTTTACCGATACGGTCGTAAGCGGTGGGCACAAAGGGAGACGCGGACCATGGCGGATACATCGGGCGAGCCACTGCTGATCAAGCGCTATGCCTCGCGCAGGCTGTATAATACCGAAACCAGCGACTATGTGACCTTGGAAACCATCGCGCAATTCATCCGCGATGGACGGGACGTCAAGATCGTTGACCTTAAGACCGGCGATGACCTGACCCGGCAATACATGTTGCAGATCATCGCAGAACACGAAAGCCGCGGCGAGAATGTCTTGCCGATCAACGTGTTGACCGATCTGGTGCGCAGCTATTCGCCCACCGCCGCGGCGTCGATGGTGCCGCAGTTTCTGGCGTCCAGCTTCGAGATGTTGCGCGAAAGCCAGACCAAGATGGTCGAGAACATGACCCATATGCCGAACCCGCTGGCGTCGATGCCGGGGATGGAGCAATGGCGCAAGCAACAGGAAGCCTTCCTGAACACGATGATGGGCGGGTGGAAAACGGCTGGCAGTTCCAAACCCGAACCCGAGGAGGCCCCGGAATCGGCCCCCGAACCCCCCGTCAAGGATGCAGAGCTTGAGGAGATCAAGCGCCAGCTTGCCGCGCTGCAAAAGCAACTGGCCGCCAAGGGCTGACCATGTGGTCGGCCCCGGCACCCGGTCGGACCCTCTGACCTGACGCAGCCGGACAGGGCGGGGCATGGCGGATCCATCGACAAAACTGACGCTATGGGGCATCGAGGTGTTCCTTGCGACCGCCGAAGAAGGCGCGATATCGGCGGCGGCGCGGCGGCTTGGGGCCAGCGCGTCGGCGGTCAGCCAACAATTGACCAATCTGGAAACCACGTTGGGGGTCACGCTGTTGGACCGGGGCACGCGCCCGGTGCGCATGACCCAAGCGGGCGAGGTGTTCCGATTGCGCGCCCAAGCCATCATGACCGAAGCCGAACAGGCCCGCGCTGAATTGGCCGGCGCGTCGGCGGACCGTCTGGGCAGTTTGCGCGTGGGCATGATCGAGGATTTCGAGGCGGATGTGACCCCGCGCCTGCTGACCGATCTGGCCAGCGATCTGGCGGATTGTCGGTTTCTGCTGGAAACCGGTCCCAGCCATCGCCTGCACGAGCTTTTGGAAAGCCGTGCCCTGGATATGGTCGTTGCGGCCAGTCCGGGGGAGGGCCCAACTTGGCGCGCGGTCGATCCGCTGCTGCGCGATCCGTTCATGATCTTGTGCCCCAAGGGGATGGGGGTCGGGGACCTGAGCGCAACGCCGTTTCTGCATTACACGCGTCGGCATCAGATGGGTCGCCAGATCGAAGCGTATTTGCAGACCTCGCCCCTGCGCCCGTCGCATCGGTTCGAAATCGGCAGTTATCACGCGATCCTTGCGATGGTGGCCGGGGGCACGGGCTGGACGATTCTGAGCGCGCTGGGGGCCACCCGGGCGCAAAGGTTCTTGGGGGATATGCAGACCTTGCCCCTGCCGCAGGCCGACCTGTCGCGCACCATTGCGTTGTCCTACCGCGTGGGGGCCTTGGGGGGATGGCCGGACCATACTGCCGGGTTGCTGCGCGCCAGTCTGGCCGAACAGGTGGTCACCCCTGCCTTGGCGCGCTGGCCGTGGCTGACGGGGCAATTGGCGGTGCTGTAAGGGCGGTCGCTGTCAGGAGGCGGCGTGCAAAGGCCGGGTCAGGGGCGCGACGGCTTCGGCGGCGTCGATCAGGGCGCGCGCGATGTAATCCAGCTCGTCCCGCGTCAGGCGGGCGGGCAGGCGCACGTCGCAGGCTTGCATCAGCATCGCGCGGGTTTGCGGCAGATCGGGCTGCGGACCCAGAAATTCCCAGTTCCAGAAGGCGCGGGCGTTGTCGGTGCTTAGGCCGAAGACCTGAACGGACACCCCGCGTGCCTTGGCTTCGTCCTGAAAGGCGCGCGCGGTGGCGTCGTCGAAATGCGGCAGGTTGAACTGGATGGAATCCGGTGCGCGGTCTTCTTGGGGCAGGGCGTCGGGCACCTGCATCCAGGGCGTGGCGTTCAACTGGGCCGCGACGTGATCGTGTCCCGCGCGCCCGTCGCGCACCCGGCGCGGCACTTCGGCCAGTTGTGGGCGGATCACGGCGGCGGACAGGTTTTGCAGGCGCGTGTTGTAAAGCGGCAGCTTGTTCTGCCAGCGCGCGCAGGCCTCGGCCAGATCGCCGTCATGCTTGCGCCAATTGTGTTCATAGGCCCCGGACATGATGATCGCGCGGGCCGCAAGATCGGCATCGTCGGTGATCAGGATGCCGCCTTCGCCCGCATTGACCAGCTTGTAGGATTGGAAGCTGAAACAGCCGATCTTGCCGATGGTGCCGATCTTGCGCCCGTCCCAAACGGTGCCAAGGCTGTGGGCGGCGTCTTCGATCACGGGCACGCCGCGCGCGTCGGCCAGCGCCATGATCGCGTCCATGTCGCTGGTATGGCCCCGCATGTGGCTGATCAGAACGGCGGCGATGTCGTCGGTGAACTTCGCTTCGAAATCGGCAAGGTCGATGCGGTAATTGCGGCCCACTTCGACCAGAACGGGCGTGCAATCGGCATGCACCACGGCGGACGGGACGGCGGCGAAGGTAAAGGCGGGGATCAGCACCTTGGCCCCGCGCGGCAGGTCCAGCGCCCTGAGCGACAAGAACAGCGCCGCCGAACACGAGGCCACCGCCAGCGCGTAGCGGCTGCCCATCATCGCGGCGAATTCGCGTTCCAGCAGGGCCACGGGGGCATCGGCGGGCGCGGTGTAGCGAAACAGGTCCCCCGAGGCGAGCAGGCGGTCGATCTCGGCCCGGGCGGCCTCGGGGATCGGTTCGGCATCGTAGGTGTTGGGGGCCTGTGTCATGGGGGCACCTTCAGGTTTCTTGAAACTGTCTTTCGGGAAAACTGTAGCACGGACGGTGTGACAGTAAAATGAAGGGCAGGTGCGCCTTGCGGATTATTGCCGTTCGGGGCCGTGCAGGACGCCCGCCAACCACGCCCCGATCCGGGCTTCGTCGGTGGGTTTGTCCAGATCGGCTTGGGCCTGATCGACCATGGCGGGGTCGATGCCGGGCAGGCTGCGTTGGCGCGGAATGTAGTCGGCCAGAATCGGCGCGGTGATTTCGGGATGCGGTTGCAGGGTGACGCACTGCGCCCCGAAGCGCAGGCCCGCGATCCGGGTGAAATCGTTCTGGGCGATCACCGTCGCACCGTCGGGCACGCTGAGGACCTGATCCTGATGGCAGGCGTTCAGATGCACCTGTCCCATGTCTTCCAGCGCATAGGCGCGGCGCCCGAAGGACCAGCCGCCTTGGTATTTTTCCACCCGCGCGCCCATGGCCTTGGCAATGACCTGATGCCCAAAGCAGATGCCCACCAGCGGGACACGGTCGGCAAGGATGCGGCGCACAAGGGCTTCGAGCGGGGGCAGGAAAGCGTGGTCTTCATAGACGCCATGGGGCGATCCGGTGATCAGCCAAGCGTCCGCCTCGGCTGGGTTGGCGGGCAGGTGCAAGGCTTCGGCGTTCCAAGGGATCAGGTCGAACCCATGCGGGGCCAGAAGGGCCGTGAACCAATCAAGATAGGGCCCATGGCGATCTGTCACCGCGCGCGGGGCCTGCCCGCAGACCAACACCCCAAGGCGCTTCATCGGATGATCTGCATCCGCATTTTCAGCTTGCCGCGTTGGTCCGCCGCCAGATGGCGGTTCAACCGCCGATTGGCCAGACCGAAGACCGTGATCAGGCACAAGGTCAGCACCACGAAATAAGCCGCAACGATCGGGTAGGGGATGAAGGGGTTAAAGGTGCGGTCCGCGAAATACTGCGCGTAATACAAGGCATCGCCGCGCTGTTGGAAGGCCGGAAAGCCCGAGAAGAACACCAAGGTCGTGGCGTGAAACAGGAAGATCGCTTCGTTGGTGTAGCTGGGCCAAGCCAGCCGCAGCATGGTCGGCCATGTCACGCGGCGAAACTTGGACCAGCCGGTCAGACCATAGGCATCGGCGGCTTCCAGATCGCCCTTGGGGACCGAGCGCAGCGCCCCATAGAAAATCTCGGCGGAATAGGCGGCGGTGTTCAGGAACAGCACCACCAGCGCCCCGGCGGCGGCGGAGGTGAACACATCAAAGAGCGGGTTCACCTGTTTCAGCGACAGGAACAGGAAATAGGCAAGGAAGAACTGGATGAACAGCGGCGAGCCCCGGAAGACGAAAATGAACCATTCCGATGGCTTGCGCAGCAGGGGGTGCGCCGCGTTCTTGCCAAGGGCCAGCGCGGTGGCAAGGAAGAACCCCAGAAACAACGCCAGAAGGCCGAAATAGACGTTCCAGATCATGCCGGACCCGATCAGGACGATCTGTTCGCACAAGGTAATCTCGCCGCGCGGCAACAGGCGTTCGCCGTAGCCGAGGCTGCGCAGGGCGTAGTCTTGGATGGTTTGGGTGCAGCTCATGCCTTGCGCAATGCCTCCCCGCCCATGGTGGCTTGGCCGTGGCTGAGGCGGCGGGTCAGGCGGCCCAAGAACACCTCGGACAGCTTGGTCATCGCCAGATAGAAGACCAGCAGGAACAGGAAATACCACAGCCGCCAGTCGCCATGCGGGTAGTCCGTGAATTGCGGGGTTTTCGAGCCGCCCAATTCGCGCGCCCAATAGACGATGTCTTCAACCCCCAGAAGGAACAAAAGCGGCGTTGCCTTGATCAGGATCATCCACAGGTTCGACAGGCCCGGCAGCGCGTAGATCCACATCTGCGGGACCAGCACCCGCCAGAAGGTCTGGCGGCGGGTCATGCCATAGGCTTCGGCGGTTTCCAATTGGCTGCGCGGCACGGCCTGCATCCCGCCATAAAGGACATTGGCGGCAAACGCCCCAAACACGATGGAAAAGGTGAAGACCGCGAGGGCGAAGTTATACGCCTCGTGCACGGCTTGGGGCGCGGTGGATTGGGGCAGCTTGGCTTCGGCGCAGACAAGGAAGTCCGCGCCTTGCCGGATCGGGTCGGTCCAGTCGGGGCAGAAGGCTTGGTGGCGCAGCCATTCAAGGCCCTGATCCAGCGCGATCACGAAGAACAGAAAGAAGGCGATATCGGGCACGCCGCGCACCATCGCGGTGTAGGTCTTGCCCAGCAGGCGGAAGGGCAGCACGTCCGACCGGGAGGCCGCCGCGCCGACAAAGCCGAAGGCCAGCGCGCAGGGGGCGGTGACCGCCAGCAGGAACAGGACGGTCAGGAAGGACCAATAGAAATTCATGTGGATGCCAGTGGTCAGGTAACAGCTGAGCCACGGCAGGGTATCAAGCGTCGAAGGATCGGTGCAGTACGCGAACATCGGGCGAGCGGGGTGGGGCGCAGGGCGCGCCCCACCGATGCGATCTTATTCGTAGATGGCGGCGTCTTCGCCGAACCACTTGATGATCATCGCGTTCAGCGTGCCATCTTCCTTCATCGAGGTGATGGCGGCGTCGAATTTCGCCTTCAACTCGGTGTCGGATTCGCGCAGGCCCATGCCGACGCCACCGCCCAGCGGCACGTCTTCGCCCGCCCAGACGATTTCGGCTTCGGCTTCGACGATGGGGGCAAGGAAGTCCTTGTCGGCGAACACGGCGTCGGCTTCGCCGTTGCGCACGGCGGCGACGGTTTCATCGGGGGTTGCGAATTCCAGCAAGGTTGCACCGGATTCCGCGACATAGCCCGCCTGGATGGTGTTGGTCTGGGCGGCGATCACACCGCCGGTCAGGTCCACATCGGCCGACAGGGCGGCAAAGGCCGACGCGGCAGGCGGGATGTAGTTTTGCGTGAAGTCGATGATTTCGTCGCGTTCGGCGGTGATCGACATGCCCGCGATGATGGTGTCGTAGTTGCCGCTGGTCAGGTTCGGGATGATGCTGTCCCAGTCGTTCTTGACCCATTCGCAGGTCAGTTCGGCGCGTGCGCACAGCTCGTCGCCCAGTTCACGCTCGAACCCGTCGATTTCGCCATCGTCATTGATGAAGTTGTACGGAGGGTAGGCGCCTTCGGTGCCCATACGCACCACGGTGCCGTGGCTGCCAGCGAAGGCGAAGGTGGCGGTCACGGCCAGAGCGGCGGTGCCAAGAAGGATCTTTTTCATTCCAGTTACTCCCGTTTTTGGTTGGATGGCCAAGGCTGACCCTTCAGTGGTTGCCATGGCTCAGGAATTGCTTGAGACGCGCGGATTTCGGCGCGCCGAACAGTTGGTCGGGCGGGCCTTCTTCTTCGATCAGGCCTTGGTGCAGGAAAACGACGTGGTCGGACACGTCGCGCGCCAGTTTCATGTCATGGGTCACGATCAGCATCGTGCGCCCTTCGCGGGCGAGGTCCTTGATGACCTTGACGACCTCTTGTTCCAGTTCGGGATCAAGCGCGCTGGTCGGTTCGTCGAACAACAGCGCCTTGGGCTGCATGGCCAAAGCGCGGGCAATGGCGGCGCGTTGCTGCTGACCGCCGGATAGCTGGGCGGGATAGACGTCGCATTTGTCACCGATGCCGACCTTGTCCAGCAAAGCGCGGGCGCGGGTTTCGACCTGCGCCTTGTCTTCGCCCAGAACGGTGACGGGGGCTTCCATGACGTTTTGCAGGATCGTCATATGGGCCCAAAGATTGAATTGCTGAAACACCATGGACAGGTTGGTGCGGATCCGCGTCACCTGCGCCTTGTCGCCCGGACGGCGGGCCAACCCTTTGCCTTTCCACGTCACCGGTTCGCCGCAAAACAGCACATCGCCTTGTTGGCTGTCTTCCAGCAGGTTGGCGCAGCGCAGCAGCGTGGACTTGCCGGACCCGGACGACCCGATCAGCGCCACCACGTCGCCCGGCTTGGCCGAGATGCTGACGCCTTTCAGCACCTCCAACGCGCCATAGGCCTTGTGCAGGTTCTGAATTTCGATGACGGGAGCTTGGGGGTCGGCCACAGCAATCCTGATCAATGGTCAAAGTCGCAGGCCAATAGGGCGCAGATTGGGGCCGTTTACAAGAGTGGACGCCGGGGAAACGCGAATTTGGGCGGCAATTGCCTATGTCTTGGGCGAATCCGGTGTGGGCAGGGCCAGATAGGCTGCGGCGGGGATCGGCACGATCCCCAGAAGCCCAAGGTCCTGCGCGTGGGTGTCCGGCAGGGCCGCCAGCGCACCGCGCAAGGCATGGCAATAGGGAACGGGGTCTTGGCCCGCGCGGGTGATGAAACTGAGGGCGGGGGACGCGTCGGTGCGCCCAACCACCTTTAGCTGGTCGGTCCAATCGTCGTAGCGCTGCATCAGGCGCCATGTCACCGCATCAAGCGCCGCGATATCCGCCTGCCCGGCGGCCACGGCTTCGGCGCTGGCCCGGTGTGCGCCGGTCTGCAAGACGGGGGGCAAGGTGATGCCGTGGTTTGCTGCCCAAAGCTGGGGCGCGGCCCATCCCGATTGGCTGAGCGGTTCGTTATAGGCAAAAGGCGCGCCGGAGAATTGCGCGGTGTGGCTGCGCGGATCGTCGGCCCGGGCGACGAAAACGCTGTAATAGGTGCCGGGATCGGTGCCGGGCAGGCCATAATCGCCCGCGCCGATCAGGGTAACCTTGCCATGCAGGCGCGCCCGGTAGGGGTAATTGCAGGTCTGGCTGAAGACCAGATCGGGGTCTTGCCACGCCTGCCATGTGCCTGCGCTGTGATCCAGCGCATCCGGGGCAGGCAGGCCGACATCGCGCAACCCGTCGCGGATCAAGGCCCAAAGCGCATCATGCGCGTCCTGCAATTCAGGACGGGCATACATGGGAAGGCTGGCGATCATGGGATGGCTAGCCGCGCGCTTCGACCCGCTGGCGGGCAAGGGCGCTGTCCCTGTCATTGACGCCCAGCAGGTTTGCAGCCAGCCGCATCAGGCTGTCTTCTTCATGGTCGCGCACGCCATCGGCCAGAACGATTTCCCAAAGCGCCTCGATCACCCCGGCGCGGTCGTCATAATCGACGCCTTCCTTGATGGCCTTGGTAAAGCGTACCGTGTCGGGCGCTTGGGATTCCAGCGCTTCGGCGTCTTGGCGCAGCTTGGCGGCTTCGAAGGGGGACAGGTTGTGCCGGGTGGCCAGCACCTTGTCGATGCGGGCGATTTCGGTGTCGGCGTAATCGCCGTCGGACCGGGCCAGACGCACCAGCAAGGCGGCCAGCGCCAGACGGGCGTCCGGTTCGGGCAGTTTGGGGGTTTCGGGCGCCATCAGGCTGCGAAGAAGATCACCAATCATAAGGGGGATATATGGGGCAGGGGCGCAAAGGGAAAGGCGTGTCAGTCGTAGCCTTCGACGATCACGAGGTCCGAGACGGAGATCGCGGGGTCGTCGCGCAGGGCTTTGGCGGCCTTGTAGCCGTCGCTGGCATAGCAGGCGCGCGCCGCCTCGATGGTCGGGAATTCGATGACAACGGTGCGGGGCTTGGCGTCGCCTTCGACCACCTCTTGCGGGCCGCCGCGCACCAAGAACCGCGCGCCGTATTCGGCGAAGACGGGGCCATTGGCGGCGCGGTACGCGTCATAGGCTGCGGCGTCTTTCACGATGCCATGGGCGATCCAGTATCCTTTTGGCATGGGGGATTTCCTTCTGTCAGGACGGGGTGTCGGGTGGGAACAGGCGGGACACCCATTGGGCGGCGTCCTGAAACCCGTAAGGCGGGTTGACGATCGCCAGGCCGCTGCCGATCATGCCGTGCCCTTCGCGGGCGGGCGGAAAGCCGACCTGATGGATCAGGATATCGGGCAGGCGGGTGCGCAGGTCGGCCAGCATGGGCCGATGGCGTTGGTCGGTCAGCACCGGGAACCACAGCATCAGCACGCCGACATTCCAACGCTTGTGCAGGGCGGCAAGGCGCTTGGGGGCGTCGGCATAGTCTGACTTTACCTCCCAGCTGGGGTCGATCAGCATCAAGCCGCGTCGCGGGGTGGGCGGCGTGCGGCTGAGGGCCATTTGCCAGCCATCTTCGGCCAGCACCGTGGCCCCGAAGGGCCCAAGCGCGCCTGACAGATGGGCCTGTTCGGCGGGGTGCAATTCGGCCAAGGTCAGGCTGTCACCGGGGCGCAGCAGGCTGGCGGCGATCAGGGGCGAGCCGGGATAGGCGCGGGGCCCGAACCGCGTGCGGGTGTCGGCCAGCGCGCGGGCATAGGGGTGGTCGGGGGGAATGGCTGTGGCGAGGCGGTCGATGCCTTGGGCGGCTTCGCCCGTCTTGCGGGCGGCATCCGCGTCGAGATCGTAAAGCCCCCGCCCGGCATGGGTTTCAAGATAGCTGAGCGGTTTGTCCTTGCGCGTCAGGTAGTCCAACACCCAAGC
>CAZIKH010000024.1:0-16310 GCA_964539755.1 uncultured Dinoroseobacter sp.
CTTTACATATAGCTGCGCAACAGGGCTTCCGACAGCAGCGTCCAACCGTCGGCCACGACGAAGAAGGCCAGTTTGAACGGCAAGGCGACCACGGCTGGCGGGACCATCATCATCCCCATCGACATCAGCACTGCCGCCACCACCAGATCGATGACAAGGAACGGCAGAAAGATCAGGAATCCGATCTGAAAGGCGCGTTCCACCTCGGAAAGCATGAAGGACGGCACCAACAAGGACAATGGCGGGGTGCTGGCGGTTGCAAGGTCTTCCTGCCCGGCATCGATCCGCAGTTGCGCGAGCCGGGCCAAGGTATCGCCGTCGGTTCGGCCCACCATGAAATCGCGAAACGGGTCGATGGCGCGTTGGAAGGCCAAGTCGGGGGACAGGGTCCCGGCCACAAGGGGGCCGATCCCGACCTCCCACGCGGCCCGGAAGACCGGGTCCATCACGAAATAGGTCAGAAACAGCGCCAAGGAGACGATCAGCATGTTCGGCGGGGCCTGCTGCAGCCCCAAGCCCTGTCGCAGGATCGACAGCACCGTCACGATGAACGGAAAGCAGGTCAGCATGATGGCCAAACCGGGCGCGATGCTGAGGACAGTGATCAGGGCAATCAGTTGCAGGCTGCGCGCGGTCAGGCTGCCATCCTCGCCCAAGGACAGGGTCAGTTCCTGCGCCCCGGATGGGCCTGCGCAGACCACGGCCAGCCCCAGTGCGGCTGCAAGTCCCCAGATCCCGGCGGATCGCACAGGGCGGCGGTCAGCCATCGGCCAGCCCCGGAACATCGGTCAGACGAACGGCTAAGGTGGTGCCTGTGTCGGTGGCGACCTCCTCTAACACGCCACGGGCGACCAATCGGTCGCCGACAAAGACCTCGACCGGGTCGTCGACCGATTTGTCCAGCGCGATCACGCTGTTGGGGCGCAAGGCCAGAAGGTCGCGGATGGTCGGTGCCGCCCGCCCAACCGAAACGGTGACTTCGACGGGAAGATCGGCAAAAGGCGCGGTTGTGGCGTCCGGGGCGGGGATGTCCATCGGGGGGCTATCCTGCATTGCTAAGAACCTCGGGTGTTGGGGGTGAAACGGCATGGGGCAGCATTTCGGTCAGCAGGTCCAAGGCCGCTTGCCGCAAGGACGCGACATCGACCGCATGGTGTTCGTGGCCCAGAACAAAGGTTGCCTGACCGGGCAGAAGGCTGGGTTCCGGAACCAGACGCAGGGGCAAGCCATAGTCGACTTGGGTCAATTGCGTCAGCGCTTCCAGATCGTGTTCCGCGCAGCGCAGGGTGATGGTCTGGCCTTCCAGATCCTTCGCCAGTGGGATCAACAGATCGAGCAGCTTTTGCGGGAACGCTGTGTGCAGCAGGTCTGGCAGCACGCATTCGACCATTGCCTGCACCAAGGGTTCCAGGGCGGCTTCGGCGTGAAACCGGGCCTCGTGAAAGGTGAAGGACAGGTCCTGCAGGGTGCGCGCGAATTCCGCTGAAACATGCGCGTGGGTCTTTTCGGCGGCAGATTGGGCATCGTCCCAGCCGGCCTGATAGCCTTCGTCATAGGTTTGAAGCGTGTCGGAGGCAGTCGGATCGGGGCCGCTGTCTGGCGGCTTGGTCGGGGCCGGCTGCGGGCCGAAATCATCCAGACGCAGGGCGATGGAATCTGTCACGGTCATTTGGCCCGTTCGCCATCCCGGTCTTCGGGGCCTTCCATCCAGCCGCGCAAGACCTCGAGCGTTTCTTCACGGCGTTCCGAAATCAGCGCCTTCAATCGCGCAACCGCTTCCGCGTCCACGGGAATTGGGACCACCGGGGCGGCAGGTTGCGGATCATCCGCAAACCCGAAAGCGGAAACCGCCATTTGCGGAAAGGCCGCTTCGGGCATAGCAGGCGGGGCATCCGCGGCGGGCCTTGGTCCGCCCAGCTGCGCTGCCCCTTCGACGGGCGCGATCCCCAAGGCCGCGGGGGGCAGTTGGGCGTCGCCAATTGCAGCCACTGGGTCCGTCCGATCCGGTGCGGGGGCGCTGCGCCGACGTCCCAGCAACACGGGCCGCAACACCAGCAAGGCAATCGCCAATGTAAGGACGGCAAAGACCAAGGCTTGCAGAACCGATGTCAGGTTCAGCTGGGTCTGTGTCAGCCAACCGGGGTCCGGCATCTGGTCGATGGGCGGGCGCGATGTGTCCAGTTGCAAGGATCGAATGGTGATGCTGTCCCCGCGCGCGGCGTCGAACCCGATTGCGGATGCGACCAAGGCTTCCAAGGCTTGCAGTTCGGTATCGGGTCGGGCTTGCCAAGCGCCCGTGGCCGGGTCGGTCACGCCGTCCACAAGAACGGCCACGGTCAGACGCCGGATGCTGCCGGGGGTGCGAACGACCTCGCGCGTGGTTTCCGAAACCTCGTAATTGATCCGTTCGCGGGCTTCCTTGTCCGAGCTTTGGGCGGTTGATCCGCCCGGGGCAGCGTCGCCATCCGGCAGGTTGCTGGCCACCGACACCGCACCGGACGCAGCCCCCGTATTTGCGGATTCGCGTTCGGTGATATCCGAACTGATGGCCACGCGTTCCGTCGGATCGAAGCGGCGTTCGACGATGGTTTCGGATTCCGAAACGACGTCGACATTGACTTCGACCAGCGCCTTGCCGGTGCCGACATGCGCCGCCAGCAGACGTTCAAGCCGGTTTCGCAGCTCTTGCGCGTGGTCTTCGCTGCGCCGGTCGGGCCGTGTGGCATCCAGCGGTTCGATCATTTCGCCGGTCGTGCCGTCGATCACCGTCACTTGGTCCGACCCCAACCCAGATACCGCCGACGCAACCAAATAGCGCAGCGCACGGGCCTGTGCGGCGGTCAGGCCAAGCCCCGCCGGGACGATATGCACCGAGGCGCTGATCTGCGCCTCACGCTGAAACGGGCGGGACGTGACATTCGAAATATGCACACGCGCTGACCGAATGCCGGGGTTTGCCATCATGGTTCGGGCCAGCTCGCCCTCTTTTGCGCGCCAATAGGCGGCGTCGAACATCTGAGATGTGGTTCCGAACCCGGACAGCGAATCAAGCAATTCGTATCCCGCGCCGCCCGTGGCAGGCAGGCCTTCCCCCGCCAGGACCATCCGCAGACGGTCGCGGTCGGTCGCGGGCACATGGATGGCCCCGCCGGTGATGCGGTAGGGCGTGCCTTGCTGTTCCAAGGCGGCGACGACATCGCCCGCCGCAGCCGGGTCAAGCCCTGAATAAAGAAGGGCAAAATCGGGATTGACCGCACTGCGCCCGACCAACAGCACGCCGACCACCACGGCCAAGGTCGCGCCGCCAATGATCAGCCGCCGTTGCAGATCGAAGCTGTCCCATAGGGTTTTGATCTGATCCAAGTTCCGTCCTTTCATGGCCTTCTGACCAATCCGGACCCCAGTTTGGGCGAGGCGTCTTAACAATCGGTTAGTCCTCTTCGATTAGAACAGACCGTGATCAGACACTGTCAGGACCCCCTATGAACGACGCCGTCCCTCAAGACCCACCCACCAGAAAGACGGGGCGCCGGGCCATTCTTGTTGGCGGCGTTGGGGCGTTGGCCTTGGGGGGCGCGGCTTTTGCCGTGACTTATCTGAACCTTGTCCCACTGGGTGCGGGATCGACCGATCCGCAAACGGCTGCGGTGGGGCATGCCGACGTAGGAACCCCGTTGTCCAACATCGACTTTCTGCCCCTCGATCCCATCGTGATCTCGTTGGATACGACCACGGGCGTGCGCCACCTGCGCTTGTCGATGACGCTGGAAGTGCCCAAAGCCCATGTTGCCGAGGTCGATTTCATGAAGCCCCGCATCATGGATGTCGTGAACACCTATTTGCGGGCGTTGCAGCCGGACACCTTCGACGAAGCCGCTGCCCTCGTCCGCTTGCGCGCGCAATTGCTGCGCCGCTTGCAGGTCACGCTGGGGGATGGGCGCGTCAACGATCTTCTGATTTCCGAATTCGTGCTGAGCTGACCGATGATGACCATGACCTTGCTTGCGGATGTCTTGTTGGGGGCCGGGGCCCTGGGGGCCATGGTGTATTGCGCCGTGCTGGCACGGAAACTGGCCACCTTTTCGGACCTTGAAAAGGGCATGGGGGGCGCGATCGCGGTCCTGTCGGTGCAGGTCGACGACATGACGAAGGCACTGGCCAAAGCGCAGGTGAACAGCGGATCGGCGCGCGCCGATCTTGAGGCGCTTGTGACGCGGGCCGAACAGGCGTCAACGCGGTTGGAATTGCTTCTGTCATCGTTGCACGATCTGCCGCAAAGCCCGGCAGCCCACCAAAGCCCCAAGGCCGACGACCAGCCCCGCCGCGTGCAGGCCGGGCCGTCCAACGTGACCACCCCGTCCGCAGTTCAATGGCGCCGTCATCGGTCGGCAGGGGGTGCGTGATGTGGCTGGGGCGTCTCATGGCATCGGTGGCCGCACAGTTTTCGCGGCCTTTGAACCTGATGGTGTTGGTTCTGGTCCTAAGCTTTCTGGTTCGGGTCGGGGCAGCGGCCACAGACCTGCCGCCCATGCTGGAGGCGGCAAACCAAGTCGGCGTCGCCCCCGATATGGTCTGCGAAGCGGACCCCGATATCGCCGATTTGCTGGCGGCCATCCAGCAACGGCAAGCGGCCTTGGACGACCGCGAGACCGCGATCAACGACCGCTTTCGCGCGCTGGAACAGGCCGAAGCGCATATCGCGCAGGGGCTTGCTGATCTTGAGGCCGCGCGCGCCAATCTTGACCGACTGATGTCGGTTGCTTCAACCGCCGCCAGCGAAGATGTCGGCCAGTTGATGCGGGTCTATGAAGCCATGAAGCCCGCCGATGCCGCGCGCCTGTTCGAAGCCATGACTGCCGACTTCGCGGCGGGTTTTCTGGCTGGCATGCAGCCCGCCGCCGCCGCCAGCATCATGGCGGAACTCGGGCCGGATTTCGCCTACGCCATCAGCGTTGTCATCGCCGGACGCCATGTCGATTTGGACAGGCCCTAGGTGCCGCCCCCAAACCCCACGGAAAGGCAGATCGCATGCCCAGCGTCATAGGTATCTTGATCGTATTCGTCATGGTGTTTGGCGGTTATCTGGCGGCTGGCGGCCATCTGGATGTGATCCTGAAGTCCCTGCCCTACGAGATGATGATCATTGGCGGGGCCGCGGTCGGGGCCTTTGCGATCAGCAATGATATGGCGGCGATCAAGGGGACGCTGCGCGACTTTCGCCGGGTCTTCAAAGGGGCGCACTGGCAGGCGCAAGACTATGAAGACCTGCTGTGCTTGCTGTCGCATCTGATCCGCATGGCGCGCAACAACCCGGTCGATCTGGAAGAACATATCGAAGACCCGGAAAAATCGCCGATCTTTCAGGCCTATCCCCGCATTCTTGCCGATGGTGAGGTGCGCGATCTGATCTGTGACACCCTGCGCAGCGCTTCGATGAATTATGACGACCCGCATCAGGTCGAAGAGGTCTTGGACAAGCGCCTCGACGCGCATCTGGACCATGCCCTGCATTCCGCGCATGCCCTGGACAAAGTTGCGGACGGGCTGCCCGCGCTGGGAATTGTCGCGGCGGTCCTTGGCGTGATCAAGACCATGGGATCGATCGATCAGCCGCCGGAAATTCTGGGCAAACTGATCGCCGGGGCGCTGGTTGGCACCTTCCTTGGGGTGTTTCTTGCCTATGGCTTTGTCGGACCCTTCGCGGCGCGCATCAAGCAATCCATCGCGGATGATGCGCATTTCTACCATCTGGTCCGCGAGGTGCTGGTTGCGAACCTGCACCAGCATTCGGTCAATAATTGCATCGAAGTCGGGCGTCAGAACATGCCCGCCCACCATCGTCCCAGTTTCTCGGCGCTGGAACAGGCGATCAAGGAAGCCCGCAAGGAATTCGCAGCATGACGCGGGCGCGGCTTTGGCTTGCCTTGGCGCTGGTCCTGTGCGGTGCGGGGACAAAGGCGGATACGATTGCCGTGCGGTCAGGGGAACATCCGGGGTTTTCGCGGCTGGTGGTCTATTTTTCCCCCGACACCGACTGGTCAGCCGCGCTTGAGGGGGACCGGGTTGTCCTAAGCTATGCGTCGGAAGACCCGTTGTTTTTCGATGTCTCGCCCGTATTCGAACGGATCCCGCGCACCCGCTTGTTGGGCATCGAGGAACGTCCGGCGCAGCGGCAGGTCGTGTTTCGGTTGGGCTGTCCCTGTGGCTTGGCGGTTACCCGACATGACCGGGGATATGCCATCCTTGATCTGAAGGACCCGGTCTGGTCTGGACCGGCCCGAACCCCCGATGCGCCGGTGGCCCCGCCAAGCGACGCGACCGCGTTGGTTCCAGACGTTGACGCGGCTGTTCTGGCGGGCCTTGCCAGCGAACTGGCGCGTGCTGGTTCCCAAGGCTTGATCGATGTGCCCGGCGTGCCCGAACCCAGCGCCATCGCACCGGACTCTGACCCGCCCGGTCCGGACCCGGGCCCCCAAAGCGATACGGTCTTTGCCAACCCACCGCCGAACCAAGTGCGCACCATTACCCAGATTGATCTGGACCATGCGGCGCAAGGCCCTGACCCCAAGGTTTGCCCGGTCGAGGCGGCAGCCTATGACGTTGAAGGCTGGGGTCTGGCAGAGGACCCCTTTCAAGCGCTCAGCGCTGGGCGGCGTGGTATGTTGGATCCGGCCTTTGTCGTGGACGCAGGTCGGGCATTGCAACTGGCGCGCGCCTATCTGTGGCTGGGTTTTGGGGCCGAAGCGCAGGCAATCGCCCAACTGGCCGATCTGGCGCAGGCCTTCCCGGCCCAAGCGCAGGCGATCTCGGTGATCGCCGCTGTTCTGGATGGGGTGGGTTCGTTTCCGGCGGTAGTCCCGCCCGATCCCGCGATGGACCTTTCGTCTTGTGGCGACACCGTCATCCTGTGGGCCGTGTTGGCAGACGGACCGGGCGCAGGCCTGACCGACGGGCAAGCCGACGCCGCGGTACAAGGGTTTGGCCGATTGCCGGTGCATTTGCGGCGTCATCTCGGCCCGATGCTGCATGCGATCCTGGATGCAGGGGGTCGGGCCGAAGCTGCCCATGCCGTCGGGCAAGCCATCGAACGCGCCAGCCCGGTTCCAACCGCCGAAGAGGAGTTTGTGATCGCCTTGGAAGACTTGCGGTCGGGCAACTGGACCGCGGCAGAGGCGCGACTGCTGAGGCTGGCAACCGGGACCCAAGGGGTCGAACTGGCGGCCATCGCCAGCTTGGTTGCGGAATACCGCGCCCGCGACATGCCCCCGCCGCCCGTCATTTTGGATGTGCTGCGGGGGCTGTCCGAACATGGGGCGGATCCGACAGCGGATCTGCGGTTGATCCAGATGCTGATCCTGGCCGATCTGCTGCCGGAAGCCTTTGATCGCTACGACCGTTCTGAAGACAGATTGGAAACCCATGCCCCCGCCGTCCTGACCGCGTTGTTGCAGGCGGCGGCGGACCGCGGGTCGGATGCGGATTTTGCCCGCGCGGCGTTCGCGTATCGGGCGCATTGGCAGGCAGACACGGCCCCTGTTGATCTTGTTCAGGCGATGGACCGGCGACTGGCAAAGCTTGGGCTGTCGGTTGGCGCAACGGGACGCCCGTCCCCGACCGATGTCCCCGTCGCGCCGGACGCAGTTTCGGGGGCAGGTGCCGCCCCGACCCCCAAGGCAGAGCCGACCAATCCGATTCTGGCCCAGTTGGACGCCTTGCAGGCTGCCCACCCCCAGAACACCCACAGCGGTCGCCAAGCGGTCCGTGATGCAGCGCAGACGGCCCAACTGGCAGCAGACCGGCTGGAGCTGTTGCGCCAGCTTCTGACCCCCACCGCGCAAAACCCGGTGAACTGACAGCAATGCGCGCAGAAGGCCCGGCGTCTTAACCGGTTTCTAATTCTTCCCCGGGTATCACGGGCACATCCGCAAGAACTGCGAGTGTGCCATGGCCCATCCCCCGCCCCGACAGTTGCCGACTTTGCCATGCCTCGTCGGGTTCGTCGCCTTGATGCTGACACCGCCCACTGCCGCGCAACCGACCGACCGGCTGTGCGCGGCGGCCGCCGAACGCGCCGCCCGGATCGAAGGGGTCCCCTTGGACCTTCTGCAAGCCATTGCGCGCACCGAATCCGGGACCCGGCGCGGCGCGGCGATCACCGCTTGGCCATGGACCATCAATGTCGACGGGACCGGGGCGTGGTTCGGGACGCGCAGCGCGGCCGAAGACGCGGTGCGGGACGCGCAGCAGAAGGGGCACACCAGCATTGATGTCGGGTGTTTCCAGATCAATCTGCGTTGGCATGGGGCTGCCTTTCGATCCGTGGCGGACATGTTCGATCCCGATACAAACGCCCGGTATGCCGCCGGCTTTCTGGTCCGCCTGTACCGCGAATTCGGGGATTGGTCGGCGGCGGTTGGGGCGTATCATTCGCGCAGGCCCGACCGTTCCACGGGCTATGTCGCGAAGGTCGAAGCGGCGTTGACGCGCCCCATCGATGCCCTTGCAGCAGACGCGCCCCCAACGCGACCGCCCCGGCACAGCGGCGCCAGTGCGTGGATCCTTGCCGCGCCGCGCGCCCAAAACCCCGGATCCTTGGTGGGTCATAGTGACGGTGTTCGGTCTGCCTTTATCCCACTTGGCCCGATCCAGCGATGAACGGGTCTGCGCGGACGCCCCGGTTCGACCCGGCCAGTTTGAAACAGCCAACCGTCCTGTTGGCGGTGGCGTTGATGGCGATCATCGTCATGATGATCCTGCCGATGCCGGCTTGGGTTCTGGATGTCGGGTTGGCGGCGTCGTTCGGCTTGGCCATCCTGATCTTTACCGTGACCTTGTTCGTCGAGCGTCCCTTGGATTTCTCGGCCTTCCCGACGGTTCTGTTGGCGTCACTGATGCTGCGGCTGTCGCTGAACGTCTCGTCGACCAAACTGATCATCGGGCAGGGCCATACCGGAACCCATGCGGCGGGCGACGTCATTCAAGGATTTGCCTTGTTCGTCATGGGCGGCAGCGTCTTTCTGGGGCTTGTCGTGTTCGGGGTTCTGATGATCGTGAACTTCATGGTCATTACCAAGGGCGCTGCCCGAATGGCCGAGGTCGGCGCACGCTTTGCCTTGGACGGCATGCCCGGCAAGCAATTGGCCATCGACAGCGACATGTCCGCTGGCGCCATCGATCATGCCGAGGCAAAAGCCCGCCGGGAACGCGAGCAGGCCGAAACGACCTTCTTCGGGTCGCTGGACGGTGCGTCGAAATTCGTCAAGGGCGACGCGGTCGCGGGCCTGCTGATCACGCTTTTGAACTTGGTCATGGGGTTGGCCATCGGGACGCTGATGCATGGCATGCCCTTAGGCCAAGCCTTTGAAACCTATGCCATCCTTACGGTTGGCGATGGGCTGGTGTCGCAAATTCCGGCGGTCATCATCTCGATTGCGTCCGCGTTGCTGCTGGCGCGCGGCGGGGCGACCGGCAAGGCGGATCTGGCTTTGGTCGATCAATTGGGGCGACATCCGGCGGCGCTGGCAACCGTGGCGTTGCTGATGGTGCTTTTTGCCTTGGTCCCGGGTCTGCCGTTCTTGCCCTTTGTGCTTGGGGGCGCGGTTTTGGGATGGGCGGCTTGGCGCATGCATTTGCGTCGGGCGCGCCATGCGGCTGAACAGGTCATTGCGCCTGCCAGCGCCACACCGCCCCCGCGATCGCTGGGCGATATTCTGGATCTGGATGATATCCACCTCAGCTTTGCGCCGGATCTGGTGTCGATGGTTCTGGATGGCGCGGTGGGGCTGGATGCCCGGATCGACAACATGCGCACCCATATCGCGCGCAGCTATGGGCTGCCCTTGCCGGATATTCGGCTGACCGATGATGCCGAAGCGGACAGCGGGCATTATGTCATTCGGGTCCATGGGGTCACGGCGGGCACCGGTGTTCTGCGCCCGGACCGCGTGCTGGCCTTGTTGGGCGATGCCCCCGACGCGGCCCCCAAGGGCGAAGACGTGCAAGAACCGGTCTTCGACGCCCCCGCCCGCTGGATCGCGCCAGCCGATCAGGATCAGGCGGTCTTGTCCGGCCTGACGACCGTGTCACCAACCGAGGTCCTTGCGACCCATCTGCTGGAGGTCATCAAATCCAACCTTGCCCGCTTGATGACGCTGAAGACCCTGCGGCGCTTGCTGGATGAAATGTGCAACCTGACCGATCCGGACCGATCCGCCGCGAACAAGCGTCTTCTGGACGAATTGGTGCCAGACAAAGTGCCGCCCGAGCTGTTGCTGGCGGTCCTGCGCCTGTTGTTGGACGAAGGCGTTTCGATCCGGAACTTGCCCGCCATCCTCGAGACCGTCGCAGATGTCCGCCCCATGTTCGGGGCGGCGGAACCCATTTGTGAGGCGGTGCGCCAACGTCTGCACCTGCAATTGATCGAGCCGTTGAAGCGGGCCGATGGGTCCGTGCCCTTGCTGCAACTTGCCCCGGAATGGGATGGTGTTTTTTCCGATTATGCCCTGAACGGCGATCACGGCGGCGGCGATGTCGCGCTGCCACCAGAGCTGTTTCACAAACTGACCCAAGGCACGGCGGAAAAGCTGGCCAGCCTGTCCGAGGACGGGGTGTTCCCCGCGATTGTGACCAGCGCCAAGCGGCGCCGATATCTGCGGACGGTCCTGTCCGCGAAGGGCGTCAGCGCGCCGGTCCTGTCCTTCGAAGAACTGGGGACACATGTGAAACCTGCCTTGATGGGGCAGGTGGCCGCATGACCGGTCTGCCACCCGACCTGTTGGCATGGTGGGGCCAAAGCGGGCTGGTCGCGTTTGCGATCTTTTTGCGCATCGGCGCGGCGATGGCCCTGCTGCCCGCCTTTGGCGAACAATCCGTCCCGCTGCGCTTGCGTCTGGCACTGGCCTTGGCGTTCACGGCCCTGGTCCTGCCCTTGGTCGGGCCAGAGGCACAGGACCGGATCGTCGCGGCCTGGTCGATCCTGTTTGCAGGGGCCGAGGTTCTGAATGGGCTGATCCTGGGGTTTCTGTTCCGCTTGTTCGTGATCGCCTTGAACGTCGCGGGCATGATCGCTGCGTCTGCCACATCGCTGGCCCAGATCTTTGGTCCCGGTGTCACGGTCGACCCGCAGCCAGCGCTGGGCAACGCCATGGTCATCGGCGGCGTGGCTTTGGCGACCTTGGGCGGTCTGCATGTCAAGCTGGTCGAAGCGATGACCCTGTCCTATGCCGCGTTGCCCATCGGCGTTTGGCCGTCTTCGGTGGATGTTGCCGAATGGGCCGTCGAAGACATTGGTCGCGCCTTTGCGCTGGGCTTCACTTTGGCGGCCCCGTTCACCGTTGCGGCGTTCCTTTACAATCTGGCGTTGGGCGTCATCAACCGGGCGATGCCCCAACTGATGGTCGCGCTGGTGGGGGCGCCGGCGCTGACCCTTGGGGGATTGGTTCTGTTGGCCGTGTCCTTGCCGTTCGCCTTGGCCCATTGGATGACCTTGTTGGATGCGGTGCTGGCCAATCCCTTTGGCGCGGGGGGGTAGGCTTTGGAACAAGACGACGAAGGCGACAAGCCGCACGAACCAACCGCAAAGAAACTGGAAGATGCCCGCAAACGGGGCGAGATTGTTCGGTCGACCGACCTGACCATTCTGGCGGTCTATGGGGGATTCCTGATCGCCTGTCTGTGGCTGGCCCCTTGGGGGCTGACGCAGATGGGTCAGGCGTTGACGGGTCTGATCCGACATGCCGACAGCTTGGCGACCGAAACCTTGGTGCAGGGGCACGGGGCGCAGGTCCGGGCGTCGTTGATGCAGGTCGGGTTGGGGGCATTGCCGCTTTTTCTGGTGCCCGCGGCGCTGGCGCTTGTCTCGGTGGTCGCGCAGCGGGCCTTGTTGTTCACCCCGTCGAAGCTGTTGCCCAAGCTGAACCGCATTTCGATCCTTGGGAATGCGAAACAGAAATTCGGGGCCACGGGTCTGTTCGAATTTGCCAAGAGCACCGCCAAGCTGTCGGTCTATAGTCTGATCCTGACCATCGTTCTGGCCAACGGGGCGGCGCAAATGATTGCGTTGGTTGGGTTGGACCCGTCTGCGGTGATCCTGGCGATGTTCGATCTGACGCAGGATTTCCTGTGGAAGGTCGTCGCGGTCGCGCTGCTTCTGGGGGTTCTGGATTACATGTTCCAGCGGGCCACGCATCTGCGCAAGAACCGGATGAGCCATAAGGAGCTTCTGGACGAGGTCAAAGCCGCCGAAGGCGATCCGCATTTCAAAGGGCACCGGCGGCAGAAGGGCTATCAGATCGCCATGTCGCAAATGCTGGCGGATGTGCCCAAGGCCGATGTGGTGGTTGTCAATCCGACCCATTTCGCGGTTGCGTTGAAGTGGGACCGCTTGTCCGGGCGGGCGCCGGTCTGTGTGGCCAAAGGGGTCGATCACATGGCCGCTGCAATCCGGGAACGGGCGATCGAAGCCGGTGTCCCGATCCACAGCGATCCGCCCACGGCGCGCGCGCTGCATGCCAGTCTGGAGATTGGCGACGAGGTACGCCCGGATCACTACAAGCCCGTCGCGGCGGCCATCCGGTTTGCCGAGACCGTTCGCAAGCTGAAGGCGCAGCGTGGATGACGGCGCGCGTGCCGATCAAGCGGTTGCGGGCGCTTTTGCAACTGGCCGAACTGCAGGCAGACGCGGCAAGGGCGCAACTGGCCCCCAGCATGGCCGACCGGGCCCGGGTCCTGTCCGACCTAAGCCGATTGCGGGCGGTGCTGGACGACAGCGCCCCGCAAGAAGCGGTGTTGCCGCAAGACCGGCTGGTGGCAGATCGGCATCTGGCGTGGTGCCAAACCCGGATCACCGACCGCAACATGGCGCTGGCCCGCATCGAAGCGCGCCGCGCGCCCTTGGCCCAGCAATTGGGGCGGGCCGAAGCCCGGCGTCTGGTCCTGCAATCCATGCTGGATCGTCATCTGACGGCAAAAGCCAGACGCCAACGGCCCTGAAAACGGTCCGGATTTGGTCAGTCGTTCTTGTTCAGCAAGCCGAACTTGCGCAGCTTCACATACAAGGACTGGCGCGACAGGCCCAACATCTCGGCCGCGGCAACGCGATTGTTGCCCGTCAATTCGACAGCGGTTTCGATGCACATCTTTTCGACCACATCGGTCGTGGCTGCGACGATGTCCTTCAGGGGTGCGGACCCGACCAGATCCATCACATTCTGCATCGACCCTTCGCCCATGCCGACTGGTGTGTCGGATTGGATGTCGCGCACAAGCTCCATGCGGGACGCATCGCGGATGACGAAGGCAAAGGTCGGTTCCGTGCGCGCGGATAGGCTGGTCGCAGAAATCTCGATCGCGACGCGCGATCCGTGATTGCCTTCCAGCTTGGTCGAATAGATCGCCATCCGTCCGGCACGCGCGGCATTGTCGAGCAGGACGCGCAAATCCACGCTGCCCCGCGACAGGTAGTCGCCCAGCGATGTGCCCTTAATGTCGGACAGTTGCGCCACTTCGCACATGCTTAGGAAAGCTTCGTTGGCATAGCGGATCACGCCGCTGCGATTGGTGATGACCATCGCGTCTGCGCCATCGCGGTAAAGCGCGGTCAGCAGACCGGCAAGATCCTCGCCCACCAGTTCCGGGCTGGCCCCCGATTCCAATCGGCACAGCAGAACCTTGTCGCCCGCCGCCCGAAACAACAGGGCCGTAATCATGAAGTCGCGGCCAGACCGACGCGATTGCACCGCCAGCCCCGCTGCGCTGTTTCCAGCGCCCGAAATAAGGGTGTCCAGAAAGGCGGCTGGGCGCTTGCCGTCAAATTCCTGCGCGAAATTCGCGCCGACCAAGGCTTCGACTTCGGCCCCAAGGGCAAGGCCCGCCGCCGAATTGGCGTCAATGATCCGCCCGCTGGAGGCATCGACCAGCACGAAGGGTTCGCGGGCCGCTTCCATCACAACGCGGTAACGGGTCTCGAAGTCGCGATGCGCTTCGTAGTCCTTTTCCAGCGCAAGCTGTGTCTTCACCAGCCGCGTCTGAAGTTCCGCGATGGGGCGCATGTCGCGCCCCAGCATCAGGATCAGGTTCTTGTCGCCCGTCCGATGCAGCGTATAGCGAATCGGGAATTCCCAGTTCGCATTGTCGTAGTGGTTGACTTCGATGGTATCGACCGCGTCGATCTCGCCGCCACGATAGGCTTCCAATTGGCGTTCGACCTTGGCCAGCGAGTCTTCGGCAAGAAATTCGCGGATGTCGCGCTTTTCCCAATGATCCAGACGCCCCAAACCGGGGTTCAAGGGGTTGACCACCAAGGACTGCACAATACCGTTCAGGTCGACGATGATTGCCAGATCGGCGGCGGTCGCCACGATTTCGTTGAAGTGCTCGGGCGCAATTCGGGGCGCCGACCGGTCACTCCAGAAGTCACTCTCGCGGGTGTTCATGTTCTGCCTCTCGACCGGACCCTCCGGCCATCTTGTCATGAAGATTTAATGATAGCTTCCGCTTTAGGCAATTCCAGTTTCGCGTTTTGCAATGCGGCCATTGCATTTGAGCACACCGAGTCGGCGACGGTCGCCGCTTTGACATCCAGTTCCATCTCGGTCACGGCGCCGCCGACGGTGATGTGACACTTGCGGGGCACCGACTTGCGGATCGACCGAATGATATCGCGCACCGCAGACAAGCTGCGCCGCCCACCACAGGACAAGCCAACCAGATCGTAAGGCGTTTTGCGAAGGATCTGAACGATCTCGATGGCGTGGCAGCCGACCACGACACGGACATGGCACCCCAAGGATCGAAACTGTTCCGACAATACGAAAATGCCCAGAGTGTGATGTTCCGACCGGGGCACGATCAGCAGAACCGAAATCGTTTCAGTGCGACTTGGCTGGCGCGGTTTGCGCACGGTCATGGCGCGCACGGTTTCCTGCAGGCGGGCGGTCCCGATGGACACGTCCGCAAAGCTAAGCCGATCCTGCATCCACAATTTGCCCATGTACCGCGCGGTTGCGGGGACGACATCGTCCACGACCTGTTCGGGCGTCACACCCTTGCGCATGATCCGGGCCAACATGTCGTGTCGGCACTGGCTGTCGATATCAAGGTAAGCATCTGTCAGGGCAAAGAGCTGCGCAAAAGGCGTCGAGACGCTGCCGCCTTCGCCGGTGGTGTTCAATATATCCAAGGCGCGACCGGCGAGGTCTTCGACCTCGACATCCGCGACATGGGTGTTTGATCGACCGTTGGGGGAAGGCGTTTGGTTCATCGAACTCGATCCGCGCGGCATTTCGCGCTGTTGCGGCGGGGAATCAGGGACAGACCCGAATTCTTGCGCCCGTGCAGCATCGCGGTTCGAGGGTGCATTGTCAAAGCTTAGCGACACCACGTTGTCGACCACTGCGGCAAACTGATTCGCGGGGGGTAATCCCGCCGTTTGCTCTTTTTTTTCTGAAGGTTTCATGCCCGCCTCCCATCTCGCGCGCTCGCCAACTGTCAACTTGCATTGTGTAAGTTTTAGTTGACACTTTCAATCCCCGAGGACTACCTTTGCTGAAGATTGAATTTTGACAGAGAGAGTCGTTCCATGGCGCACGCCCCCCAGACCGGGTCGCAGACCATAGGCCTCTACACACCGGAGCAGCGTATCAGACGCGACGAATCCGTATGGACGGTGATCCAGGGGGTCTTGGCCCCTTTGCAGTTCATCGCCTTCGCTGTGTCGCTGGTATTGGTGGTTCGGTATCTTGCCTATGACGTCGGATACATGGCGGCCACAGTGTCGATCCTGATCAAGACGGCCTTCCTGTACATTATCATGATCACGGGCGCGATTTGGGAGAAGGTCGTCTTCGGCCAGTACCTGTTCGCCCCGGCCTTCTTCTGGGAAGATGTGTTCAGTTTCTTGGTCATCTTCCTGCATACCCTTTATATCTGGGCACTTTTTACCGGCAGCTTCGATGCGGACGGGCAGATGTGGATCGCGCTTGCGGCCTATTTCACCTATGTCATCAACGCCGGACAGTTCATCTGGAAACTGCGCATGGCCCGTCTGCAAGCGGAGGCCGCGCAATGAACGCACCAGCCAAAATCACCGGATCCTCGTGCAAGGATGCACCGGTTCTGAAGGAACGCGGCCAGCGCGAAGTGTTCTGCGGCCTGACGGGAATCATCTGGCTGCACCGCAAAATGCAGGATGCGTTTTTCCTTGTGGTCGGTTCGCGGACCTGCGCGCATCTGCTGCAAAGTGCGGCTGGCGTGATGATCTTTGCCGAACCGCGCTTTGGGACTGCCATTCTGGAAGAAGGCGATCTGGCCGG
>CAZIKH010000025.1:0-16130 GCA_964539755.1 uncultured Dinoroseobacter sp.
CTTGGTCAGCAGGGTCAGCGTCGCAAACGCCGAAATGGTCGAGGCCGCCACCGGCAGGGCGATGTGCCAGAAGTAATCCAGCACTTTGCCGATCAAGCTGAGCTCTTCCCAATTGTCCGAGGTCAGGCCCCGCAGCGGGAAAATCTGCCAATAACTGCCCCCCGCGAACAACACCAGCAGGGCGATCGCGAACAGGAACCCCGGGATCGCATAGCCAACGATGATCAAGCCGCTGGTCCAACTGTCGAAGGTGCTGCCATCCTTGACCGCCTTGCGAATGCCCAAGGGGATCGAGACGAAATAGGCGATCAGGGTGGACCACAGACCCAGCGTGATCGACACGGGCAGTTTTTCCGCCACCAGTTCCATCACCCCGATGGACCGGAAATAGCTTTCCCCGAAGTCCAGCCGCACATAGTTCCACATCATCGTCAGGAACCGTTCCCATGCGGGCTTGTCAAAGCCGAATTCCCGTTCCAGTTCCGCGATGAATTCGGGCGGCAACCCCCGCGCGCCGACATAGCCGCTGTCCGCGCCGGCGCCATCGGTGGCTTCGGTCAACTCGTTTCCGCCGCCCGAGAACGCTTCGAACGCGTCCCCGCCGCCTTCCATCCGGGCGATCACCTGTTCGATCGGCCCGCCGGGCACAAACTGCGTCAGCGCGAAGTTCAGCAGCATGATCCCGAACAAGGTCGGAATGATCAGCAACAGCCGCCGGAAGATGTAGTTGATCATGGGATCAAAGCGCCCCGGCGTCTTTCAGGCGTTGGGCCGCCTCGGCGTCGAACCACCAGAAATCCAGCGTGCCCAGCGCCAAGGGCGGCAAGGGTTCGGGATAGCGGTACTGGTCCCAATAGGCGATGGTGTGCACATCCTTGAACCACTGCGGGATCCAGAACCGTTCGGCCCGCAGCACCCGGTCCAGAACCCGCGCGGCCAGTTGCACCTCGTCCAGGGTCTCGGCCGCGATGGCGACGTCCAGCAAACGGTCCACCGCCGGGTTTTGCAGGGCCATGATGTTGCGGCTGGAATCGGCGGCGGTGGCGCTGTCGAACCATTGCCGCAACCCGGTGCCCGGCTCATAGCCTTGGGTCAGCGTGTGGTTGATCATATCCCAATCCGCCGCCCGGCGGCGTTCGGTGTATTGCGCCAGATCGACCCGTTCCAGCCGCGCATCGATGCCGATGCTGCGCAGGTTTTCGACATAGGGGTTCACGATCCGGTCAAAGGCCGGGCTGGTCTGAAGGATCACCAGTTCCAGCGTCTGGCCATCGGCGTTCCGCACCATGCCATCATCGCCCGCAACCCATCCGGCGTCCTCCAACAAGGCCAAAGCCGCGCGACGGGTGCGTCGGTCGGGCAGGTTTTCGTCGCCGTCATTCGAAAACGCGCCGACCGCTTCGTCGGTCAGGATCGAGGCGGGCAGCAACCCTTCATCCACCAAGGGCTGCAAAATCGCGATTTCATCCGCGTCCGGCACGCCCCGCGCCATCAGGTCGGAATTCTGCCAGAACGAGACCGGGCGCTCGTAGAGGCCAAAGAACAGCGTTTCGTTCATCCATTCGAAGTTCAGCATCATGTTGATCGCGTCGCGCACGCGCACATCCTGCCATTCGGGTTCGCGCAGATTGAACACGAACCCTTGGGCCGACCCGATGGTTCCATCGGGCAGTTCTTCGACCTTCACCAAGCCATCTTGGACGGCGGGAAAATCATACGAGGTCGCCCATTCCTTGGAGCTGTTTTCGTTGCGGAAGGTGTATTCGCCCGCCTTGAACCCCTCCATCGCGGCCGAGGCATCTGCGAAAACCTCGACGCTGATTTCGTCGAAATTCCAGCGTCCGACATTCAGCGGGTGGTCCACGCCCCACCAGTCTTCGTCTTTCACATAGGTGACCGAACGGCCCATATCGACATCGCCCAGCACGTAAGGCCCGGTGCCCATGAACGGCACCGGCTGGCTTTCATCCAGCCGCGCGCCGGTTTCTTCGAACCACGCCTTCGAGAAGGCGTTGGTGCCCCCGGCAAAGCCGATCACGTCGCGGCGCGGCGCATCTTCGGTGAACAGGTATTTGATGCGGTGCGGACCCAGCACCTCGACCCCGGCGATAAACTGGGACACGATGCTGCGATATTCGGAAATGCCCTGTTCCATGATCAGGTTGAACCCGAATTCCAGGTCTTCCGCCGTCATCGGCGTGCCGTCCTGAAAGCGCACGTCTTCGCGCAGGTTGAAGATCACCCAGTCGCGGCTTTCGGGGTATTCCATCGTCGTGCAGAGATAGCAGTACAAACCATAAGGGTCGTCCGCCGTGCTGGTCAGGATGTCTTCCAGCATCAGGCTGGCGGCGGTGAATTCGGCCACGCCCTTGCGGGTAAAGGGGTTGAAGCTGTCGAAATTGGATTGCGACGACACGCTGATATAGCCGCCCTTGGGCGCATCGGGGTTGACGTAGTCCAGATGCGGGAAGTTCGGATCGTCGTACTTGACCGTGCCAAAGTTGCTGTAGGCATGGGTGATGGTGACCGCTTCGTGGCTTTCGCCGAAGGCGGCGGTGGCCAGCCCCCCCAACACCAACAGGCCCGCCCCCAATCCGATGATCTGTTCCTTGATCTGCTGACCTCGATCCGTCGCCTTGGCGGTGGCTGCGCGGGACGTGTCGGCCTTGGGGGTAGATTTGGCAGGCATCATGCTCTCCGTGATCGTGCAGACGTCAGTTTCGAAAAGGTAAAGAGCGCGGGAAGAAAGATTCAAGCGCAATCGCCTCTCGTTGGGTCACAAGTAAGCCAACCGCGCGCAAAAACAAAAAATGCCGCCCGTTTGGGGCGGCATTTTCAAGGCTGTGCCTGTGGCGTGGGCGCGAACTGCGCCCGTCGCTTATTGGAAGGTCGCCAGATAGGCGATCAGGTTGGCGCGGTCTTCGATGTCCCGCATCCCGTTATACGCCATCTTGGTGCCCGGCGCGTATTCCCGCGGGTTTTCGATGAAGTCGCTGATGTTTTCGGGCGTCCAGGCCCCGGTGGTGGCCAACAGACCGTCCGAGTATTCGTAGCCTTCTGCGCTGTGCTTGTCGCGGTTCACGACGCCATGCAGGTAGGGCCCGGTGCCGTTGCGGCCGGGTTCCAGCGCGTGGCAGGCTTGGCACTGACGCCACAGGCGTTCGCCCGCGCTGGCATCGGCGGCGGCGTACACATCTGCAAAGGCCAGTTCGATGGCTTCTTCCACGGGATCGGCATCGTCGCTGCCCGTGTCGATCACATAGGCCTCGGCGTGGTGCTTGTCGTGGCCATAAAAACCGTACATCGAGTCTGCGGCCCATTTGCCCAGCAGGAACACCAGAAGTGCGCCGCACAGCGCGCCCAGTGTCTTCGTCATTGTCATCGTATCAAACATCAGAATTTCTCACCTTGTGCAGGGGTTGGGCGGATATATGCGCTTCCAACCGACAAGGGCAAGCATTAGAAGCCGCGACCAAACGCCCGGTTTCGGGCCGTCTTCGTGCGGCCTTCGCGGGCCCCGAGAGAAGGCCGCACAATGACACGACGCATCGCGTTCCAAGGCGAACCGGGGGCTTATTCCCATCAGGCTTGCCACGAAAAACGTCCCCATTACGAAGCCCTGCCCTGTCGCAGCTTCGAAGACGTCTTCGAAGCCGTGCGCAACGGCGATGCGGACCTTGGGATGCTGCCGGTTGAAAACACCATTTACGGGCGGGTGGCCGACATTCACCGCCTGCTGCCCAAAAGCGGGTTGCACATCATCGACGAAGCGTTCGTCCGGGTGCATATCAACCTTCTGGCGGTGCCCGGCGCGACCTTGGCGCAGATCGAAGAAGCCCATTCCCACCTTGTCCTGCTGCCGCAATGCGCAACCTTCCTGCGCGAACGCGGAATTCAGGGCAGGGTCAGCCCCGACAATGCCCGCGCCGCGCGCGAAGTGGCCGAACGGGGCGACCCCAAGGTCGCGGCCTTGGCCAGCGAATTGGCGGCCGAGATTTACGGTCTGGACGTTCTGGCCCGCCATATCGAGGACGAGGACACCAACACAACGCGGTTCCTGATCATGGCGCGCGAGGCCGACCTGTCGCGGCGCGGCACTTCGGGGATGATGACGACCTTCGTGTTCCAGGTGCGCAACATTCCCGCGGCCCTGTACAAGGCGATGGGCGGGTTTGCGACGAACGGCGTCAACATGACCAAGCTGGAAAGCTACATGGTGGGCGGGTCGTTCACCGCCACGCAATTCTATGCCGATATCGAAGGCCACCCCGAAGACCCGCCCGTGCAGCGCGCAATGGAAGAACTGGCCTATTTCACCTCGTATCTCGAGGTGCTGGGCGTCTACCCTGCGGATGCCCGTCGGCACTGACCCGGGTCCGCCCCCAACATGTTGCCGGGTCCCACCAGAAATATGGTTAACAAAATCAAAAAGTTAGGTCAGCCTTGCTGACGCATTGTTTCGCATGCGAAACAATAGGACAGTGGTGCTGACCTATTTTCAGGCGGGCTGCGCCTGCCGCCCGACCTGACGCGCAAACTTGCGCACGCGCTTGCGAAACCGTTTGGCCACCCGTCCGCGCGCCAGCTTCAGCGATTGCAGCAGGATCCGCGCACTGATCGACCGCGCCCGCAGATCCAGCATCACGACCAGCTGGGTCTGATCCGCGCCTTGTGGCTGAAGATCGATCATCAGATCGCCTTCCATGCCCCCGACCTTTCCGGCGAACCCCAATTGGGTCGGCGCGTGAAACTGCGTCACCTCTGCGGTCAGATTGCGATCCTTGCCGCGCGCGACGAATTGCGCGGTCCACCCCATGCCAATGCCCGGCGCAGGCATCGTGTCGGTGCGCCGCAAGACAGCCCCCGCCGCCACCGCATCGCGTTCGAAGCGTTCGAAATCCGTCAGATGGGCAAAGACCACGTCCAGCGGGGCATCGACGATTTCTTCGGTGACAAACTTCATGGGCAAGCTCCTTGCGGGCAGCGAACGGGATTTTCCCAAGCTGTTACAGGGGAATTGTTGCGAAATCGTGGCCTTGGCAGACGCACACTATGGCAATCGGTCCGCCACCCACGCTTGCAGCAGCGCATGGGCAATGGCCCCCCGGCGCGGTTCGCCCAAGGTCGGGTGCGTGCCCGCGAAGACCTCGACCATCTCTTCGCGGCTGACCCAGCGGGCGTCTTCCAGTTCCTTGGGATCAACGGTCAGGTCGCGCGTCAGCGCTTCGCCCGCGCAGCCCAGCATCAAGGACGCGGGAAACGGCCAAGGCTGGCTGGCAACATAGCGCACCGCGCCGACCTGGATCCCCGCTTCTTCAAAAACTTCGCGGCGCACGGCGGCTTCGACGGTTTCGCCCGGTTCGATGAACCCGGCCAGCAGCGAATAGAACCCGTCCGGCCAAAAGGGCGACCGCCCGACCAAGACGTCGTTGCCATGGGTGATCAACATGATCACCACCGGATCGGTGCGCGGGAAATGCTTGGCCCCGCAGGCGGGGCAATCGCGTTGCCACCCGCCTTCGGCGATCTGGCTTGGTTGACCGCAGCGGGCGCAGAAGCCGTGGGTTTCATGCCATTGCAACACCGCGCGCGCCGTGGCCGCCAATTCGGCATCCCGGCGCGACAGGCGTGTCATGATCCCGCGCAATTCGGTGAAATCCGCGCCGGACGGGGCTTGGGGATGATGCTGGGTGGACCGATCCAGAAAAGCGCCCACTTCGGAGGCGTCCGTGTCCGGTTCCCAGTTGGAAATATCCTGCGTGAACCGCGGCTTGCCCGCGTCCCGCCCCAGAAAAATCGGGGCTTCGTCGGCATGGTCCAGCATCGGGTGATCCGCCGTCAGCCAGACAAGGGCGTCCTCGCGCAGCAAAGGCTTGCCGCGCCAGATCGGCAGCACACCCGCATCGGGGTCCGCAAGGGCCTGTTCCAGCGCCTTGGGGTCGCTGCGCAGATGGCCCGCGCGATCCAGACCCGAGGTTCCGAAGGTAATATCGTCTTCCATGTGCCGCCCCTATGATCCTGCGCCTTCCTGCCACGCGGTCCCCGCTTGCGAAAGGGGGGCAGGCTGTCTATATCAGCGATCGAGAGGTTGGCGCGGGCAAGCACTTCGCCAACCCGGTCAGGTCCGGAAGGAAGCAGCCGTAACGATTCCTGCTTGGGTCGTTGTCAATCTCTCACCCCTGCGGTTGTTTGGCCGACGCCGCAGCGCCACCCCCGCAACACTTGGGAAAAGAACTCTGGGCAGGGGTCCCGCCGTTCTCGACCGGTCTCGATGAACGCGCTAGGCTGCGGTCAGACAAACGATCAGGTCAGGAGGATTTATGGAGAGTGTTCTCAGCCTTGGGATCGCGCGCCAATAGATTGGCCCGTCCCGCACCACGCCCGCCCTTGCCCACCGCAAGGGCGCCTGTTGACGTGATCTGAGGACCCTTCCTTGACCTATATTTCTTTGACCGACCTTGGGTGGACGGACCATTTTGCCGCCCAATGCAGCGATGCGGACAGCGGGCTGACCCCGTGCCGCCTGACCTCTGTGACGCGCACCCGGCTTGAGGCGCTGTGCGAAACCGGGCCCCTGCGCCTGATCCCGCCCGCCGATACGCCCACGACCGGATTTGCCGTGGGCGACTGGGTTCTGGCGGCGCAAGACCTTGTGCAACGCCGTTTGACCCCGTTCAGCCAGTTGCAGCGGCGCGCCTCGGGCCCGGAAGCGCGGGCGCAGCTTATGGCCGCCAATGTCGATACGCTGGGCATCGTTACGGCCTGCAATGCCGATTTCAATCTGGCCCGGCTGGAACGCTATGTCGCGATGGCGGCCAGCGCCGATTGTTTGCCGCTGGTCATCCTGACCCGCGCGGACGAAGTGGACGACGCGCGCCCCTTCCAGCGCAAGGTCGAAGCGATCTCGCCCTTGGTCAGCGCGCTGACGCTGGACGCGCGCGACCAAGCCGAGGTCGACCGCCTCGCCCCGTGGTGCCGCACCGGACAGACCTTGGCGCTGATGGGCTCCAGCGGCGTTGGCAAGACCACATTGACCAACGGGCTGACCGGCGCGGCACTGGCGACGGGCGGCATCCGCGAAGACGACGCCAAGGGGCGGCATACGTCGACCGCCCGGCATATGCTGCGCACGCGACACGGCGGCTGGCTGATCGATACGCCCGGAATGCGGGCGGTGCCGCTGAGCGATGCCGCCGACGGGATCGAAGCCGTGTTCGAGGATCTGAGCGCGCTGGCGGAAGGCTGCAAGTTTTCGGACTGCGCCCATGAGGCCGAACCCGGCTGCGCCGTTCTGGCGGCGCTGGAGGCGGGCCAGATCGACGCCACCCGGCTGGCCCGCTGGAAGAAACTGTTGGCCGAAGAAGCCCACAACACCGCGACTTTGGCCGAGGCCCGCGCCAAGGACCGCAGCCGCCAGAAAGTGTATAACCAAGGGCGGGAACGGTCGCGCTGGAAACGGCGGGAAGTGGACTAGAGACCGAACAGCGAAAACGCCATCAGGATCAGGGCCCACAGCCCGATTCCCAGCGCCACCAGCAAGGGCAGCACCGACAAGAAGCGCATCGGGCCTTTCGGCCAGGTGCGCCCCAAGCGCCACAGGAACACGGCCATGGCGGTGGCCATGACCTGCCAGCCGACCACCTCGCCCAGACGGTTCACGTCGATGGCGAAGTAGTCGCCGCGCGCCGCCGTCATGCCCGCCTGATACGAGGCGTTCATGGCAAGAAGCCACATGAAGACGACCGGGAAGGGCAAGAAACGGTACATGATCTATGATTTCGTCTAGGATTGCGGCGAAACTTTGCCAATTCTCGGCAGAAACTCACACAACACCATGTAAAACCACTTGTCCCGGATGGGCCCGGGCCCAGTCGCGCAAGAAAGCGACCATTTCTGGCTGCGATGCCCGTTCCAGCGCCTTTTTCGGCAAGGCCACCCCCAGTTCGAGGATCAGTTTCATGCACCCGACATGATCGCGGCTGTCGCGCTGCGGACAATTCTCGGACCCGTGCAGGATTGTTGAAAACAGCGTCCCGCCATAGCCATTCAAGTGGCCCAGATCAGGGCCTTGGCGCAGGAAGAACCGCGTCTTTTCCAACAAGCCTTCCCAGCCAGCCAGATGCAGCGGCGGCATGCCCTGTTCATCCGGCTGATTGGGATCAAAGCCCATCTCGATCAGGCGCGCGATATGCGGCAAGGTCCCCTCGCGCCAGACCAGACGACACAAAAGGAAACGCGCTTCGTCCGACAATTTGGCCATATCGATCCAGTCCTGCGGACCTTGGGTTCCGTCCGCTGCACGGGCCAATTGTGCCTCGATCTGTGACAAGGGTGTGACGGCGTTGGCCGCTTCCAGAACCTTGGCGATCGCGCCATTGCCATAGATACGGGCCAGCGCATAGGGCGTGTGGCCTTGATAGACCGCCCTTGGGTCGCCACCGGCGTCCAACAACCGCTGGGCCATCGCCCCCGAACACATGCGCCGCGCCGCTTGATGCAGCGCCGTGACGCCCCCCATGGCTTCGTTCGGGTCCGCCCCGGCCTCCAGCAACAAGGCAACGGCATCCGCATCGTCGAAGTCCATCGCCCGCAGCAAGGCGTTGGTGCCCTGCGGCACCGCCCCGTGCGCCAGCAACAGCTTCAGCCCCACGTGGTGGCCCAATTCGGTCGCGTGATACAACGACTCGCCATCATTGGGGTCTGCGCCGTGGTCCAGCAACCACGCCGCCAAGCCCATATTGTCGCCATGCCCGATCGCGCCATAAAGCGCGCTGAGCGGCGCGTTGTCTTCGGGCCAAAGCCAGTGGTCGTTCACATCGGCACCATGGGCCACCAACAGATCCGCCATCGCGATCATGGCGTCGGACAGATCGGGACGCACCGTGTGATACCGCGAAAACGCCAGATGACACATCGGCCTGCGCGGGGCGAAAAACCGCGTCGCGGCACCGGGGTCTGCGGCCAGAACCTTGCGCATCCCGTCAACGTCATAAAGCGCCACCAGCAAAGGCACATCGCCTTCGGCCAGATCGGGCGTGTCCGCCAAGAGTTGCGAAATCACCTCGGCTTCGCCCAGAAACAGGGCGCGCCGCAGTCGCGCCTGTTTGGCGGCCACGTCCAGACCGCGCAATTCAGCCGCCAGTTTCAGCGCGGGCCAACTGGCAAAGCCCGCCTCGCGCGCCACGGCATGCAGATAATCCGCATGTTTGGGCGCGCCGTGCTTGGCAATGCCCGCCATGCGCTGGCGCGCGCCTTCGTCGCCAGCCTCGAAGGCTTTCTTCAGCGCCTTTGCATCGCGGCGCAATTGGTCGATGGAATGTGTCATCGGGGTCCCCTCGTCACGCCCGATGATCCGCTGTCCGGGCAGAGAAAACCGATGGAATTTCGATCTTCTGTCGTGAAGGGGTGCCACAGTCGGCTTTCCGCGGATCGGGTGGCCCACCCGAAGGGCCTGACCCGCACATAGTCTGCCGCTGGACGCCGCGCAAGGCACCGCCTACCCTAAAGATCGGATTCGGGGGGTCGTATGAGCGAGACGGCATATCAGGTTCTGGCGCGCAAATACCGCCCGGCCACGTTTGCGGACCTGATCGGTCAGGACGCCATGGTGCGCACGCTGAAGAACGCCTTCGAAGCGGACCGGATTGCGCAGGCCTTCATGATGACGGGCATTCGCGGCACCGGGAAGACCACCACCGCGCGGATCATCGCCAAGGGTCTGAACTGCGTCGGTCCGGATGGCAATGGCGGCCCGACGACCGAACCTTGCGGGGTGTGCGACCCATGCCGCGCCATCGCCGAAGGCCGTCATGTCGATGTGCTGGAAATGGACGCCGCGTCCAACACCGGCGTGAACGACATGCGCGAGGTGATCAATTCGGTGAATTATCGCGCGGCCTCGGCGCGCTACAAGATCTACATCATTGACGAGGTTCACATGCTGTCGACCAGCGCGTTCAATGCGCTGCTGAAGACGCTGGAAGAACCGCCCGCCCATGTGAAGTTCATCTTTGCCACCACGGAAATCCGCAAGGTTCCGGTGACGGTGCTGTCGCGCTGCCAGCGGTTTGACCTGCGCCGGATCGAGCCCGAGGTGATGATTGCGCATCTGAACAAGGTCGCGGGGCTGGAGGGCGCTTCGGTCGCTGAAGACGCACTGGCGCTGATCACCCGCGCCGCCGAAGGGTCGGTGCGCGACGCCATGAGCTTGCTGGATCAGGCGATCAGCCAAGGCCAAGGCGAAACCAGCGCCGAAGATGTGCGCGCCATGCTGGGTCTTGCCGACCGTGGCAGGGGCCTTGATCTGTTCGAAGCGATCCTGCGGGGCGATGCTGCCGCCGCCTTGGGCGAGTTGGCTGCGCAATACGCCGATGGGGCCGACCCGGTGGCGATCCTGCGCGATCTGGCGGAACTGACCCATTGGGTCAGCATCGTCATCATCACCCCCGAAGCCGCCGACGATCCAACCGTCAGCCCCGATGAACGCGCCCGTGGTCAGGGATTGGCCCAGCGCGTGCCGATGCGGGTGCTGACGCGGATGTGGCAAATGCTGTTGAAGGCGCTGGAGGAGGTTTCCGTCGCGCCCAATGCGATGATGGCGGCGGAAATGGCGGTGATCCGCTTGACCCATGTTGCCGACCTGCCCACGCCGGGGGACTTGGCCAAGCTGTTGCAGGACCGACCGCCCAGCGCCGCGTCGCCCCAAACAGGTCCGTCGCAAGGCGGGGGTGGGGGATCGCGGGCCAGTCTGCCGACCGCGCGGGGCACCGCCCTGCCCGCGGCGCAGACAGACCCCGATCCGCTGGCCCGCTATGCCCAGTTCGAAGACGTGGTCGCCCTGATCCGCACACACCGGGATGTACAGCTGCTGATCGAGGTCGAAACCTGCCTGCGGCTGGTGCGCTACGCCCCCGGCCGCATCGCGTTCCAACCGACCGAGACCGCACCGCGCGATCTGGCCCAGCGCCTTGCGCAGAAACTGCAAGGCTGGACCGGGGCGCGCTGGGGCGTCAGCGTCGAAGCCGAAGGCGGTGCGCCCACGATCGCCGAAACCCGCGATGCCGAAGCCAACGACCTGAAGGCCAAGGCGATGCAGCATCCGCTGGTGTCGGCGGTGTTTCAGGCCTTCCCCGGCGCGCAATTGCTGGAGGTGCGCAGTCAAGCCGACCTTGATGCGGCCGCCGCCGCCGAGGCCTTGCCCGAGATTGACGAAGACGACCCGTCCGACGATCCCGATTGGGATCCGTTCGAAGACGGCTGAATTTCACGAAGGAGAGAGCGATGCTCAAAGGACTAGGCGGCCTTGGCGATATGGCCAAGGTCATGAAACAAGCGCAGGAAATGCAGGCCAAGATGGCCGAGATGCAAGAGGCGCTGGAAACCATGACGGTGACGGGCGAATCCGGCGCCGGGTTGGTCAAGGCCACCGCAACCGCCAAAGGCGAATTGACCGCGTTGGAGATTGATCCGTCGATCTTCAATCCCGACGAGAAAGAAGTCGTCGAAGACCTGATCTTGGCCGCCATCAAGGATGCCCAGGCCAAGGCCCAAGAAAAGTCCGCCGAAGAAATGGGCAAGCTGACCGAAGGGCTTGGTCTGCCCCCCGGCATGAAAATGCCTTTCGGCTGAGGCAGGCTTATGGCCGATGCGAACCGCGAACTGGACGCGCTGATCGACCTGATGGCGCGCTTGCCGGGGCTGGGTCCCCGGTCGGCCCGGCGTGCGGTTTTGCACCTGCTGAAAAAGCGCGGGCAGGTGATGGCCCCCTTGGCCGACGCCTTGGCCCAAGTCGCCGCCACCGCGCGCGATTGCCTGACCTGCGGGAACATCTCGACCAGCGATATCTGCCCGATCTGCGCCAATGAAAAGCGCCGCAACGGGCAGATCTGCGTGGTCGAGGATGTGTCGGACCTTTGGGCGATGGAACGCGGCGGCGCCTTTGCCGGGCGCTACCATGTCTTGGGCGGAACACTGTCGGCGCTCGACGCTGTGGGACCGGACGAATTGCGCATACCCCGCCTGCTGACGCGGCTGGACGAAGAAAATGTGACCGAAGTGATCCTTGCGCTGAATGCCACGGTCGATGGTCAGACCACGGCGCATTACATCGCCGACGAAATCGCCGGGCGCGGCATTGCCGTGACCAGCTTGGCGCAAGGCGTCCCCATCGGGGGCGAGCTGGACTATCTGGATGACGGAACGATCAGCGCCGCCTTGCGCGCGCGCAAATCGGTCTAGCCCGCCAGTTGCGCGCAGGTTTCGGGCCCGAAGGGCACATTGGTCCAGCCGATTTCGGCCGGTTGGTCGCCCCGGCTGACGGTGACGAACTGCCAATCCCCGACGGGCCAATGCGATAGCAGGATCACGTCGCCCCGCATCAGTTGCCCGATCACCGGGGCCGCGTCGCTGTGGCCGCTGCGCAAAGGGGTGCGCGGGCCGATCCAACCGATGCAACCGCTTTCGAATTCATCCCGGCGGGGCAAATCCGACAGCTTCAGCCAGGTTTGCAGAAGCGGCAGGTCCAAATTGCGTTGGTTGGTATCGATCTGGCAGCCGAATGTGGCCTCGGTCGCGCGGGTGTCGGCCACGAACGCCCGATCCGACGGGGAAAGTGTTACATCCGTTCCCACGCATCCCGCCGTGCCGAAGACCGCCTGCCCCAAGGCCGAGCCAAAGCAATACCCGGCCCGGTCAAAGACCATGTTCCGGGTCAGCCACATCGACGCGCAGTCCGCCGCTGCTGCCCCCGGCAGGGCCAGCATCAGGGCAAGTGCTGCGATGCCGGCTCTTTGCTTTTGAAAATATCCCGGCACGGCGCTCAGGCCCCCGCGATCATCTCGGATTGTTTTACGATCACCTCGGCCTGCTTGATCGACGCGATATCGACCAACCGCCCCTTATAGACGGTTGCCCCCGCGCCGCTGGCTTTGGCGTCCTCCATCGCGGCAAGGATTTCGCGCGCTTCGGTGACGGCGGCGTCCGACGGCGTGAACACCTCGTTGGCCAGAGCGATCTGTTTGGGGTGAATCGCCCATTTGCCGACCATGCCCAAGGTGGCCGACCGAAGCGCCTGCGCGCGGAAGCCGTCATCGTCGGAAAAATCTCCGAAGGGCCCATCGACGGGCAGCACGCCATGGGTGCGGCAGGCTGCAACGATTGCCGCCTGCGCCCAATGCCAAGGGTCGGACCAGTATTTCTGGCCTTCCCGCGCCATGTAATAGTTTTCCTGCGTGCCCCCGATCCCGGTCGTTTGCATCCCCATGGAGGCGGCAAAATCGGCGGCGCCAAGGCTCATCGCTTGCATCCGGGGGCTGGAGGCCGCGATTTCTTCGACATGGGCAATCCCGGCGGCGCTTTCGATAATCACCTCGAAACCGACGGGCTTCGTGCGGCCCTTGGCGCGTTCGATGGCGGTCACCAGCGCATCGACGGCATAGACATCCGCCGCGCAGCCGACCTTGGGGATCATGATCTGGTCCAGCCGATCCCCGGCCTGTTCCAGCAGATCGACCACGTCGCGATACCAATAGGGCGTGTCCAGCCCGTTGATCCGCACACTCAGGTGTTTGGTGTTCCAATCAACCTCGTTGATGGCCTGAATGACATTCGCGCGGGCCACGTCCTTGTCGCCGGGGGCAACCGAATCCTCGAGGTCGAGGTTGATGACATCCGCCGCACTGGCTGCCATCTTTTCAAACAGCTTGGTGTTCGATCCCGGTCCGAACAACTGACAACGGTTGGGGCGGGCGACGGGGGCGGGCTGCAAGCGGAAGGACATGGGCTCTCCGAGACGTAAGGATGTTTCAATTCACTCGGGCAAGGGGGTAGATTATTGCGCGAAAGGGTGCAAGCCACGTTTTGCACATGCAGCATTCAAGCGGACAATGCCTGCACCTGAGCTTGCCGAAAACAGCTTGCGACATGATCGTTGACCAGCCCTGCCGCCTGCATGAACGCATAGCATGTGGTCGGCCCGCAAAACCGGAACCCTTGGGATTTCAACGCCTTGGACAAGGCGACCGACAGATCGGTTTGACCGGGCACATCCGCCAAGCTGTCCGGGCAGGTTTGCAGCGGGCGTCCATCGACGACGCCCCAGACGAGATCGGCAAACCCGCCCGGGTGCTGCGCTTCGATCCGCAAATAGGCCTTGGCGTTGGCGATGGTCGCTTCGATCTTGCCCCTGTGCCGCACGATGCCGGGATCGGCCAGCAGGCGCAGGATATCGCCATCGTCAAACGCGGCGACGCGCACGGGATCGAACCCCGCAAACGCCGCGCGAAACCCGTCGCGTTTGCGCAAGATGGTGATCCAGGACAGGCCGGCCTGAAACGCTTCGAGCGTCAGCATTTCCCACAGAGCGCGCCCATCGCGGACCGGCACGCCCCATTCGGTGTCGTGATAGGCCACATAAAGCGGGTCGTCCCCGCACCAAGCGCAACGGTCTGTCATGGCGTACTCCGACTTTGCGACAAATTGGAACAAAACCAGAAGATTCACAACTTCTAAACCCTTGCGACGGTATCTGGACCCCAAGAGTTCGGGAGATCGTTCATGGGCCAAGCACAGCGCCCCCCCTCGTTCGACGGGGCAGACAACCCATTGGCCTTTGCCGTCAACGCCCGCGACAAGGACACGCTGGAAATGGTGCGGCAGGCCATCGCCAGAAAAGACGTGATGCTGGCCTTTCAGCCTGTCATGCAGGCGCGGGGGCCGATCCGGGTGGCCTTCCACGAAGGTCTGATCCGGGTGCTGGACCAAACCGGGCGCGTGATCCCGGCGCGCGACTTCATCGGCGTCGTGGAAACGCAGGAATTGGGCCGCCAGATCGACACACTGGCCTTGGAAAAGGGGCTGCAGGCGCTGCATGACGTGCCGGACCTGCGCCTGTCGATCAACATGTCCGCGCGGTCGATCGGCTATGCGACCTGGCGCGAAACGCTGGACCGGGCCTTGCACCGGGACCCGACCCTTGCGGATCGGCTGATCCTTGAGATTACCGAAGCCAGTGCGATGACCGTGCCCGACCTTGTCACCGGCTTCATGGCGGACCTGCACCGCAAAGGGATCAGTTTTGCGCTGGATGATTTCGGGGCAGGTTTTACCAGCTTTCGCTATTTGCGGGATTTCTACTTCGACATCCTGAAGATCGACGGCCAGTTCATTCGCAACGTGGCGACAGACCCCGACAACCAAGTCCTGGCCCAAGCGCTGATCATGATCGGCCAGCAGTTCGACATGTTTACGGTCGCGGAATCGGTCGAAACGCAGGCGGATGCGGATTTTCTGACCGCCTGCGGCGTGGACTGCCTGCAAGGCTATCTTTATGCCGCGCCCACCACGACGCCGGACTGGGCGGGGTTGGCGCGCAAGGCCCGGCGTGCCCAACGCAAGGGGCGCAAGGCCGCACGCGCCTGACCCAAGGCCGGGCATCGCGGGTTTGCACCCTGGTGCCCTGTTGCCCCCCCGTGACACCGTGTCTGTTGTCGGCCCATCGTCCACGTCCTAGACGGGACCCCGACTGTCGGATGCGCTGCGCGTGCGTTCGGCGGGTGCGGTGCGCCCGGCCCGGGTCACCGATCCGTGACCTAACAGGAGATCCCCGATGACCAATGTCGTGATCGCATCTGCCGCCCGTACCGCCGTCGGCAGCTTCAGCGGCTCATTCGCAAACACCCCGGCCCATGACCTTGGCGCTGCCGTGCTGGAAGCCCTCGTCGCGCGCGCCGGCATCGACAAGTCAGAGGTGTCCGAGACCATTCTGGGTCAGGTGCTGACCGGCGGTCAGGGCCAGAACCCGGCCCGTCAGGCGCATATCAACGCAGGTCTGCCGCAAGAAAGCGCAGCTTGGGGCATCAATCAGGTGTGTGGCTCGGGTCTGCGCGCGGTGGCCCTTGGCGCACAGCATATTCAACTGGGCGATGCCGCCATTGTCTGCGCGGGCGGTCAGGAAAACATGACCCTGTCGCCCCATGTCGCGAACCTGCGCGCAGGTCAGAAGATGGGCGACATGAAATTCATCGACTCGATGATCCGGGACGGCCTGTGGGACGCCTTCAACGGCTATCACATGGGTCAGACCGCCGAAAACGTCGCCGAGAAATGGCAGATCAGCCGCGAACAGCAGGACG
>CAZIKH010000026.1:0-16022 GCA_964539755.1 uncultured Dinoroseobacter sp.
TGGCAAATCCTGCGCCCTGCGGTCGAGGCGGGCGAGACGTTTTGCGCCGACCCCAAGGGCGGCAAAGCGGGCGGGCTGGCCTATTTCTGGCCGCCCAGCGCGACGGTCTGGATTGCCGAGGACGAAAGCGGACAAGCGTTGGGCTGCTGCTACCTGCGGCCCAACCAGACCGGCCATGGCGACCATGTCTGCAACGCGGGCTATTGCACGACACCTGCCGCGCGGGGGCAGGGCGTGGCGCGCAGGATGCTGGACCACACGCTGACTGAAGCCCGCGCCCAAGGCTACGCCGCGATGCAATTCAACTTCGTGGTCTCGACAAACACCCGGGCCATCGCCATCTGGGAAGGGGCAGGGTTCCGCATCGTGGGGCGCCTGCCGGGCGCCTTCCGCCACCCGACCCTTGGCCCGGTTGAGGCCTTGGTGATGTGGAAGGACTTGAAATAAAACAAAAAACGAAAGGGGCTACATGCCCGACGATACCAAACTTCTGGCCGTTCTGATTGACGCCGACAACACCTCGCCGCAATGGGCCGAAGCGATTTTCGAAGAAATCGCCAGCTTGGGCGAAGCCAGTGTGCGGCGCATCTATGGCGATTTTTCATCGAATTACCTGAAAGGCTGGGCCGACAAGCTGGCCAGCCTTGCCATTGTCCCGCACCAGCAATTCGCCAACACCACTGGCAAGAATTCGTCCGACATCGCGCTGGTGATCGACGCGATGGACATCCTGCACACCGGGCGTTTCGACGGGTTCGTGCTGATCAGTTCGGACAGTGATTTTACCCGCCTTGCCAGCCGCATTCGCGAACAGGGGGTCGATGTCTATGGCATCGGTCAGCAAAAGACCCCGGCGGCCTTTCGCAACGCCTGCAAGCGGTTCATCTATATCGAGAACCTGATGGGCGACCGGGGGTCGGATCGGACCACCGCCAAACCCGCCCAATCCGAAGATGCGCGCGCGCTCGTGCTGCGCGCCTTCGATGCCTTGGGGGACGAGGAATGGGTGTCCTTGGGGCGGCTAGGCCAGCAAATCACCACGGCCAATCCCGATTTCGATCCGCGCAACTACGGCAAGAAGAAGCTCAGCGACCTGATCAGCGGCATGAAGATGGTCGAGATGCGCCCGGGCGACAACAACCAGTTGGAAGTGCGGCGGCTGGACTAGGGCCTAAGCCCCGTAGCGCGCCAGAAACAGCGACACCGCGCCAGCAATGACCCTGTTGGTGTCGTCTGGCGTCGGTCCATCCGACAGGCCCAGCAGCACCCGCCGATGCGCATCGCCCCGGCACAATTCGCAGAATTGGTCCGCGGCCAGTTCGGTGTCGTCGATCCGCAGCGTTCCCGCCGCGACGCAGCCATCCAGATAGGCGACAAGCTCGGCCCGGGCGACCAGCGGACCCGACTGGTAATACATCTGGCCCAGTTCGGGAAAGCGGTCCACTTCGGCCACGCACAACCGGAAGATGCCCAGCCCAAGGGGCGAGTTGATATAGTCGATGATGCGCGTGGCGATCAGGGGCAGCACCGTCTGCGGGGGCGCGTCCGCGTCGATCTCGTCCTTGGCGCGGTTCGCCAGCGCAGTGCATTCAAGGCGCGCCACTTCCAGAAACAGCAGGCGCTTGTCGGGGAAATAGGCATAAAGCGTGGCTTTCGACACGCCCGCTTCGCGCGCGATGTCATCCACCGCCGCACCGCCGAACCCGTCGCGCAGGAACACCCGGCGCGCGCCCGCGATCACGTCATCGTATTTGCGGCCGCGTTTTGGCGCATGGGTCTGCGGGGGATCGGTCACGAAGGTCATGCCCCGTTGTTATCCTTGCAGCCCCCCCTGCGGCAAGGGATGGGGTTGCACCCGCCGTCGAAGCGCCTAACTTAGAATTATTCTAAAACACTGGGTCCCCGATGCGCCTTTTTCAGCCTTACCGACTGCGGTTCGACGAGTTGTCCGAACAAGAAGTCCTTGCCCTTGCCATTTCCAGCGAGGAGGACGACGCCCGGATTTATCGCGGCTATGCCGAACGTCTGCGTCAAGACTATCCGCAAACCGCTGCCCTGTTCGATGACATGGCCGCCGAGGAGGACACCCATCGCCAGCGCCTGATCGATCGGCACAAGGTTCGGTTCGGGGATGTCATCCCCCTGATCCGGCGCGAACATGTCAGCGGATTCTACGACCGCAAGCCCGTCTGGCTGGCCGATGGGCTGGGGCTGGAGCGGATCCGCGCCGAAGCCGCACGCATGGAAAACGATGCGCACCGGTTCTATCTGGAAGCCGCCCAGCGCAGCACCGATGCGGATACGCGCAAGCTGCTGGGCGATCTGGCGGCGGCCGAGGCCGGGCATGAACGCAAGGCCGGGCGGCTGGAAGACACCCATCTGGGCGATGACGCGCGCGAAGACGAAGACGCCGCCGCCCAGCGCCAGTTCCTGCTGACATGGGTGCAGCCGGGTCTGGCGGGCCTGATGGACGGGTCGGTCAGCACCTTGGCCCCGATCTTTGCCACCGCCTTTGCCACGCAGGACCCTTGGACCACGTTTCTGGTCGGTCTTGCGGCCAGTGTGGGCGCGGGCATTTCCATGGGCTTTACCGAAGCCGCCAGTGACGACGGCAAACTGTCGGGACGCGGCAGCCCGTGGAAGCGGGGCGTATCCTCGGGGGTGATGACCACGGTGGGCGGGTTGGGCCACGCCCTGCCCTATCTGATCCCGGATTTCTGGACCGCAACGACCATCGCCATTCTGGTGGTGTTCGTGGAATTGTGGGCGATTGCCTGGATCCAGAACCGGTATATGGACACGCCCTTCTTCCGGGCCACCTTGCAAGTTGTGCTGGGGGGCGCGCTGGTTCTGGCGGCCGGGGTTCTGATCGGGTCTGGCTAGGGCCAAAACCCCGTGCTAGGGCGAAGCCATGCTGGCGATCTTCCTGCAAACCCTTCCATTCTTTGCGATCATCGCGCTGGGATACGGCGCGGGACGCACCGGGTTTTTCACGCCCGAAGCCACCGCCTATCTGACGAAGTTCGTCTTCTACTTTGCGCTGTCGGCAATGCTGTTCCGGTTTGCCGCGAACCTGACCTTTTCGGATATCTGGCTGCCCGATGCGATGCTGGCCTATCTGTGGGCGACGGCGGTGGTTTACCTGTTCGTCACCTGCATCGCGCTGCTGCGCAAAGTCAGCGTCGAAGAAGCCGCCGTCGAAGCGCAATGCGGGGTGATCGGGAATGTCGGCTTTCTGGGCATTCCGATGCTGGTGCTGCTGCTGGGCGATGCGGCGGTGGTGCCGGTGATGGTGGTGCTGGCGGTTGACCTTTTGGTCTTTGGCAGCCTGATCGTGATCCTGATCACCGGGTCCCGCGATGGGCGGGTCAGCCTTGGCGTGCTGTCCACCGTGGGCAAGGGCCTGTTGAAGAACCCGATGATCGTGTCGATCTTCTTGGGTCTTGTGTGGTCCGCCCTGCAATTGCCGATCCCGGATCCGCTGAACAGCTTTCTGGGCACCTTGGGGGCCGCCGCCACACCCGGCGCGCTGTTTGCGATTGGCGCGTCCCTGTCGACCAAATCCGCCGAACGGATCGAGGTTGCGGGCTGGCTGTCCTTTTCCAAGCTGGTCCTGCACCCGATTGCTGTCGCCTTTGCGGTGCTGGTGTTCATTCCGCTGGATCCGTTCACCGCCGGGGTGATCATCGCCGCCGCCGCCCTGCCCACCGCCGGGAATGTCTATATCCTTGCCGCGCATTACGGGGTTGCCCCTGCGCGTGTGTCGTCCACCATTCTGATCTCCACCGCGATCAGCGTCCTGACCGTTTCGGGCGTGATCGCGTGGGTCCAAACCTTCTAGGAGGCCCGCCCATGAAGACCCTGTCCGAAAACCGCGCCTTTGGCGGCACGCAAGGCGTCTATACCCATGCCTCGGACGCCTGCGATTGCGACATGACCTTTGGCCTGTATCTGCCTGAAACCGCCCGTCTGGGGCCGGTGCCGGTGCTGTGGTATCTGTCCGGGCTGACCTGCACCCATGAAAACGCCATGGTCAAAGCCGGGGCGCAGGCCTTTGCCGCACGGCACGGCATGGCGGTGGTGTTTCCCGACACCTCGCCCCGGGGGGATCATGTGGCCGATGACGAGGCCTATGACCTTGGCAAGGGGGCGGGGTTCTATGTGAACGCGACGCAGAAACCTTGGGCGCGCAATTTCGCGATGTGGGACTATGTCGCCGAAGAATTGCCCGCGCTACTGGCGGATGCCTTTCCCGTCGATCTGTCCCGTCAGGCGATCACCGGGCATTCCATGGGCGGGCATGGCGCGCTGACCTTGGCGATGGGGCTGCCGGGACGCTTTGCCAGCGTGTCCGCCTTTGCCCCCATCGCACACCCGACCGCCAGCGATTGGGGCCGCAAGCAATTGACCGCCTATCTGGGCACCGACGAAGGCGCTTGGGCCGATCATGACGCCACGCTGCTGATGCGCGCGCGGGGCTTTGATGGGCCGGTGCTGGTCGATCAGGGCAGCGCCGATCAGTTCCTAGACCTGTTGATGCCCGAAGCCCTGAGCCATGCGCTGGCCGCGCGGCGCCAACCCGGCGTCGTTCGCATGCAAGCGGGCTACGATCATTCGTATTTCTTCGTCTCGACCTTCATGGGGGACCACATGGCCTTCCACGCGCAGGCCTTGGGCCTGTGACGACGATCTATGTCGATGCCGATGCCTGCCCGGTGAAGGCCGAGGTCAAGGCCGTGGCAGAACGGCATGGCGTTCCGGTCAAGATGGTCGCCAATGGCGGCTTGCGCCCCGATCCGCACCCCTTGGTCGAAGTGGTCTTCGTGCCCGAAGGCCCGGATGTCGCCGATATGTGGATCGCGGATCGCGCACAGGCGGGCGATGTCGTTATCACCGGGGATATCCCGCTGGCCGCCCGCGCGGTCGGATCCGGCGCGAAGGTGCTGAAGCACACCGGCGAAGCCCTGACCCAAGCCAATATCGGCAACGTTCTGGCCACGCGCGACCTGATGGCCGATCTGCGCGCAGCGGACCCCTTCCGCCAAGGCGGAGGCAAGGCCTTTTCCAAGGCTGACCGCAGCCGTTTCCGCGAAGCCCTGGAACGGGTGCTGCGCCAGATCAAAGCGACCGGCGCATGACATCCCCTGCCGCTGGCAATCACCTGTGGCTGGGACCGCTATGTGCCTTTTTCGCGGTGTCCTGTTTCGCCGTGAACGACATGCTGATGAAGGGGCTGAGCGACCAATACGCCCTGCACCAGATCATCTTGTATCGGGCGCTGTTCGGCCTGACGATCATGCTGGGTCTGATCATTCCGTTCAGTTCCGGCTATCGGGCATTGAAATCGAAACGCTGGCCCCTGCATCTGGCACGGGGGGCGTGCATCGTCTTTGCCAATACCACCTTCTTTCTGGGGCTTGCGGCCTTGCCGCTGGCCGATACCGTGGCGCTGTTCTTCATCGCACCGATGCTGATCACGGTCTTTTCGGTCGTGTTTCTGGGTGACAGCGTCGGACCCCGGCGCTGGACGGCGGTGTTGGTCGGGTTCCTTGGCGTGGTGATCATCATGCGCCCGGGCACCTCGGCCTTTCAGGTGGCCGCCTTGTTGCCGGTGGCGGCGGCGTTCGGCTATGCGGGGCTAAGCATCCTGACGCGCAAGATCGGCACCACGGACAGCGCGGCGACCATGGCGTTCTACTTGCAGGCGATGTTTCTGACCGTGTCGATCTGCATGGGTCTGATCACCGCCGATGGCGGCTTCGACCGGTTCGACAATGCCAGCTTGGACTTCCTGTTCCGCGCCTGGGTTTGGCCGGAACCCGCGTCGATCTTCGTCTTCTTCTGGCTGGGGGCGGCCACGGCCTTTGGCGGCTGGGCGATCAGCCAAGCCTATCGGATCAGCGAACCGTCTTATGTTGCCCCGGTCGAATACCTGTCCTTGCCGTTCTCGGTTCTGGGCGGGATCCTTCTGTTCAACGAATACCCCGATGCGCCCGCGCTTGTCGGGATTGGCTTGATCCTTGGGGCGGGCCTTTACATGGTATGGCGCGAAGGACGCGGAACCCGCAGATAGACATGCGGCAGGAAAGGAATGGCAGGTGGCAGTTCAGGCAGTGGTCTTTGATATCGGCAATGTGCTGATCGAATGGGTGCCGGAACGGTATTACGACCGCGTCTATGGCCCCGACATGCGCCAGCGCCTGTTTGCCGAAGTGGACCTGCACGGCATGAATGACCGGATCGACACGGGCCATAACTTCCGCGACACGGTCTATGCCTGCGCGGAATCCTATCCCGAATTTCGCGACCTGATCCGTGACTGGCACGATCACTGGATCGAACTGGCCGCGCCCGTGATCCCGCAATCGGTGCGGTGCCTGCGGGCCTTGCGCGCCAAGGGCGTTCCGGTGTTTGCCTTGACGAATTTCGGGATCGAAAGCTTTGACTATGCCAAGTCGATCTACCGGTTCTTGGAAGAATTCGACCGGGCCTATGTATCCGGGCATATGGGGGTCATCAAACCTGACCCGCAGATCTATGCCATGGTCGAAGCCGATTGCGGCCTTGCGCCCGATGGGCTGTTGTTCGCCGATGACCGGATCGACAACATCGCCGCCGCCAAGGCGCGGGGCTGGCAGGTGCATCACTTTACCGGGCCCCAAGGCTGGGCGGATCGTCTGATCGCCGAGGGGCTGCTGACCGCAGAGGAGATCGCGCCATGACCCTTCAGATCGGCTGGGAAGCCGAAGCCAAGCTGGACTGGATCGCCCTGACCAAGGCGCTGGAAGACGGGCATCGCCTGCCCCGCGCCGAAATCGCGGACAGTTTTCTCTACCGTGGCAAGGACACGGTGCTCAGCCGGGCCGCTTGGATCGACGGACTGGGGATCGCGGTCAAAACGGCGACGATCTTTCCCGGCAATGTCGAACGGGGTCTGCCCAGCATCGGCGGCGGGGTCTCGCTGTACGACGATGCCACGGGCGAACTGGACGCCATTCTGGATTTCCGGCTGGTCACAAAATGGAAGACCGCCGGGGATTCCCTGCTGTCGGCGATCAAGCTGGCCCCGCCCCGCGTCGACACGATCCTTGTCGTGGGCGCGGGCACCGTGGCGCGGTCGGTGATCGAAGCCTATTCCGCATATTTCACAACTGCGAACTTTGCGATCTGGAACCGATCCTTTGACAAGGCGCAGGCCTTTGCGTCGGACAGGGTCAGACCGGTCCGGGATTTGGCGGATGCTGCCGCAAACGCGCAGATTATCGTAACCTGTACTATGGCAACCGACCCTGTCTTGCAGGGCGATTGGCTGTCGCCCGGCACCCATCTGGACCTGATCGGGGCCTATCGCCCCGACATGCGCGAAGTCGATGACCGCACGCTGCAACGCGCCGCCCTGTTCGTGGACAGCCGCGCCACGACTATGGGCCATATCGGCGAAATCGAAATCCCGCTGCAAGCCGGTGTGATAGGGGCCGAGGATATCCGCGCGGATTTCTACGATCTGGCCAGCGGCGCCTTTGTGCGCCCCTCGCCCGAGGCGATCACCCTTGCCAAGAATGGCGGGGGCGCGCATCTGGACCTGATGACCTGCGCCTATATCCGGCGCGCGGTGGCGGGGGCGTGATCTGGGCCATCGGTCTGGGCCTGCTGGCCCTTGTCCTGTGGCCCTTTCTGGCCGAGGCGCTGCGCCGCCCTGTCGATGCGGTTGTGCAAGCCGAAGCGCCGGGCGAATTCGCGGTGATCGACGGCAAGGCCACGCATTATCGTTGGCATGGCCCCGAAGGCGGCCCGGTGGTGGTGCTGATCCATGGTTTGACGACCCCCAGTTTTGTCTGGGATGCCATCGTGCCGGGGCTGACGGCGCTGGGCTTTCGTGTGTTGCGCTATGACTTGTGGGGGCGCGGCTATTCCGATCGGCTGGAGGCCGAGCTTGCCCCGGATCGCTATGTCGATCAGTTGGAAGGGCTGCTGAAGGCGGTCGGTGTCTCGGGCATGGTATCGGTGATCGGCTATTCGATGGGCGCGCGGATCGCGGTGGATTTCGCCGCACGGGATGTGAACCGGGTGCAGCACCTGTGCCTTGTTGCCCCGGCGGGGATCGCGCATCGCCTGTCGAATGGCGACCGCCTTGCCCGGGACTGGCCGGGGTTTGGCCCATGGTATTGCCGGGGCGTTGGGCTGGCCAAGCTGCGCGGGCAGATCGCCGCCCAAGCGGACCTCAGCGCGGTGCCGGAATTTGGCCCGCGCCTGCTGGTCGAGGTCAAACGCCGTGGCTATGCCCCCGCGATTCTGGCGGACTACCGGGATGTGTTGCGGGATACCGACGTCGCGGAACATGACCTGCTGCACCGCGCTGCCCTGCCGATGGCCGCGGTTTTCGGGGGGATGGACGTGGTCATCCCCATCGTGGCGGCCGAGACGCTGGCGGACTGGAACCCCGATGCGGACATCACGGTGATCGAGGACGCGGGCCATGGCCTGCCCCATACGCATCCCGACGCGGTGGTCGAGGCGTTCGAACGGCTGACAGACGACTTCCTGTAGGGCGGTGGGCCGGGGCGAAGCCGCAGGAGGGGCGCGCGTCAAACCTTATCAAAGGGTTAACACGCCTAACTTTCTTAGGGTTGTATCAAGATATTGCGTATCTTGCGGGCGGCATCGTCCAGATTTGGTGGTTTTGCCCCATCCCCTAACTTTCTTAGGGACGGGCACCTGCCAATCGACCTAGGCCGCTCGCGGCAATCCCGGATCGCTGCGCGTTTCGCGGATCGGCAGATGGACCAAGGCGCTGAACGCCCCCACCCCGATGCCAATCCACCACACAAGGGTATAGTCGCCATAAAGGTCGTGCAGACGCCCGCCCAGCCAGACCCCCAGAAACCCGCCCAACTGGTGGCTGAAGAACACGACCCCGTAAAGCGTGCCCATATAGCGCAACCCGTAAAGATGCGCGACCAGACCACTGGTCAGCGGCACGGTGGCCAGCCACAAGGACCCCATCACAAGGCTGAAGACAACCACGCTGCCCGGCGTGATCGGCATCACGATAAAGACGATCGACGCCACCGTGCGGGCCGCATAAATGCCCGCCAGCAGGTACTTCTTGGGGAACAGATTGCCCAGATAACCCGCATAGATCGTGCCGCCGATATTGGCCAATCCGACAAGGGCCAGCGCCAGCGCCCCCAAGGCCGAGGTTGTGGTAATCCCCAACCCCGCCAAGACCCCGCCCGGGTCGATCGGGCCGCACAGTTCGGTCACGAAGGCCGGGAAATGCGCGGTCAGAAAGCCCAGCTGATAGCCACAGGAAAAGAACCCCAGAAAGATCAGCGTATAGCTGGGATCGCGAAACGCCCGCCCCAGAACCGTGCCCATGCTGTCCTGCAACTCGGCCTTGCTGGCCGGTTCGGGCGCGCGCATCATCGGCAAGATCACTAGGGTCGCCACCGCGATGGCCGCAAAGACCAACATGACCTGATCCCAGGACAGGCTGCGCAGCAGAACTTCGGCAAAGGGCGGGCCAATCACCTGACCAGCGGATCCGGCGGCGGTGGCCAGCGCCAAAGCCATCGACCGATGTTTGTCGCTGGCCGCGCGACCCACCATGGCAAGGATCACGCCGAACCCCATGCCCGCAATGCCGAACCCGACCAAGACCCCGACGCCCTGCATCATCACGGGCGAGATCGACGCGGCGGTCAGGACCAAACCCGCCGCATAGCAGGCGATCCCCAAGACGATGGCCCGCCGATCCCCGAACCGTTCGGCGATGGCGGAAAACAAGGGCTGTCCGATCCCCCAGAACAGATTCTGGATGGCAATGGCCAAGGAAAACTCGGCCCGGGGCCAGTTGAAATCCTCGGCGATGGGGATCTGGAACACGCCAAAACTGGCGCGGATCGCAAAGCCGATCATCAGGACAAGGCTGCCGCCGATCAGGACCGGGGTCAGGATGCTGTCGGGTTTTTGTGTCATGCGCGCTCCGGGGGCGGGATCGTTGCAGATGACCCCGAACCCCGTGCCCGGTCAAACCGGATTTTCTGACGTCCGACACAAAGGGTCTTGATGTGTCGCAACCGCGCCCGCTTTTCCCCGCCTGTTCGGACGCGTAGAACACCCCCCATGAAGCAATCGCTGACCGATCACTACAAGGCCTTGGTGGCCAACGGCACGCTGCATGCCGATGCCGCGCAACTGGCCGCGCTGGCAGCACTTGAACCGATCCGCGCATTGGTCGAAGCCCCACCGCCGAAACGGTCGATCCTGTGGCGCGTCAGCAAGCCCAAACCCCCCGAAGGCAAGCGCGGGGCCTATCTGTGGGGCGGGGTCGGGCGTGGCAAGTCGATGCTGATGGACCTGCTGTTTGCGCAGACCGATATCCGCGAGAAACGGCGCGTGCATTTCCACGCCTTCATGCAAGAGGTGCAAACAGCCCTGCATGAGGCCCGCAAGACCGGGGTCGAAGACGCGATCCTGCCTGTCGCCAAGGCCATTTCCGCGCAAGTCCGGTTTCTGTGTTTTGACGAGATGCAGATCACCGACATCACCGACGCAATGCTGGTCGGGCGGTTGTTCGAACGGTTGTTCGCCGATGGGGTGGTCATCGTGACGACCTCGAACCGACCGCCGGGCGATCTGTACAAGGACGGTCTGAACCGCGACCTGTTCTTGCCCTTCATCGCGCTGCTGCGCGACCGGCTGGAGGTGCGCGAGCTGGTCAGTGAAACCGATTACCGCCAGAACCGTCTGGAAGGCGCACCGCGCTATTTCACGCCCCTTGGGGCGGCCAGTCGCGCGGCCTTGGACCGGATTTGGGACGACCTGTCCGGGGCTGATCCCGACGGATTGGTTCTGACCGTGAAGGGACGTCAGATCGACATTCCGCATTTCCACAATGGCGTGGCGCGCATGTCCTTTTGGGATTTGTGCGGCAAAGCCTTGGGGCCGGGCGATTATCTTGCCTTGGCCGAAGCGGTGCGCGTGCTGATCCTGGACGACATTCCGCAATTGGGCCGCACGAATTTCAACGAAGCCAAGCGTTTCGTCACGCTGGTCGACGCCCTGTACGAGGGGGGCGTGACCTTGATCTGTTCTGCTGCCGCGCAGCCGGAAACCCTGTATATCGAAGGGGAAGGCAGCTTCGAATTCGAACGCACCGCCAGCCGCCTGCGCGAAATGCAGGGCGCGGATTGGGGACTGTCCCAAAAGGGGTGAACCTTTGGGCAGAATCTGCTTTAACGTGCCCATGTCTTTGACACGTCACCAACCCTTGCGCCGCGCCGCCCAAATCGTCCGCACCGCCGCCCTTTTGGTGGTGGCGGGGGTCTGGCGGTCGCGCAGCCTTGATCAGATCGAACGCCGCGTCGCGGACCAGCCGCTGCGCGTGCAGGCCGGGATCGTCGGGGGCGTGCTGGCGGCGCTGTTGATCCTTGCCTTCTTCTTCGCACAAGCCGGCTGGGTCGGCATCCTGATCTATTGGCTGATCTTGATCGTTCTGGTGCGCTGAAAAAGATGTGTCCATTGCACACAATTGTATGCATTTGTATTCTTTGACTTTTTTCTGATCCGCAGCGATCCAATCCGATCTTTGGTCCGTAGGTCTGGCATCGAACCAGCACCGAATAGGAGCAATCATGGACTTCGGACTTGGACTACTGACCTTTGGAACCTTGGGATTTGTCGTCGCGTTCGGGTACCTGAGCACCCGCGCCATTGAACGGCATCGGCAATCGGGTGCGCCGAAATCCGCGCTCTCGGCGGATGGCAAGGCGGAACGTCTGGCCGCCATGGCCGCGCGTCAATCCTGACAGCGACCTGCGCGGCACGGGTGACCCGTTCACCGGATCACCAGCGGATCAGCCGTTGTCGCGCAGCACCTCGCCCGCAAGGTAAAGCGACCCGCAAATAAGCACCCGTGCGGTCGCATCCTGCGCAACAATTGCGGCAAGGGCGTCTTGGACGGACGCGGCTTCGGTCGCAGTCAGACCAACCGCGCGGGCCTGTTCGGCGGTTTCCGCAGCCGTCAGGGTGGCGGCGGTATCGGGAATGGTCACCGCGTGCAAAGACGCCGCGATCCCGGCCAGCGGTTGCAAGTATCCCGCGATATCCTTGGTGTTCAGCATGCCGCAAATCAGGTGCGTGGGCCGATCCGGCATCGCCGCCAAGGTCTGCACGATGGCGCGCGCGCCTGCCGGATTGTGGCCCCCGTCCAGCCAGATCTCGGCCCTTGGGGCGGCGTCGGCCAAGGGCCCCTTGCGCAACCGCTGCATCCGGGCGGGCCATTCGGCTTGGGTCATCGCGGCTTCGCAGGCCGTTTCGGTCTGACCCAAGGCCCGCAAGGCCGCCAACGCGGTGCCCGCGTTTTGCACCTGATGCGGTCCCGCAAGGCGCGGCAAAGGCAGATCCAGCAACCCGGTTTCGTCCTGAAAGATCAGGCGGTCGCGTTCGACCGACACATGCCAGTGCTGACCCTGCACCAGAAGCGGCGCGCCCAAACGCGCAGCGCGGTCTTCGATCACCGCGAGGGCTGCATCGTGCTGCGGGGCCACCACGCAGGGCACACCCCGTTTCAGGATGCCCGCCTTTTCCGCCGCGATCTTGTCGAGGGTATCGCCCAGAAACTGTTGGTGGTCGTAATCCACCGGGGTGATCACGGTCAGCGCGGGGGAGGCCACCACATTGGTGGCATCCAGACGCCCGCCAAGGCCGACCTCCAACAAGGTCCAATCCGCCGGGGTCCGGGCGAACGCCATCAGCGCGGCGACGGTGGTGATTTCGAAATAGGTGATCGGCGTGTCACCATTGGCGGCAAGGCACTCATCCAGAATCGCGATCAGCGCGTCTTCGTCGATCAAGCTGCCTGCCAGCCGGATGCGTTCATGAAAGCGCACCAGATGCGGCGAGGTATAGGCGTGGCAGGACTGCCCGGCCCCTTCGAGGCCCGCGCGGATCATCGCCAGCGTGGACCCTTTGCCATTGGTCCCGGCGATATGCACCACCGGGGGCAGGGCGTTCTGGGGGTTGCCGGTCGCATCCAGCAAGCGCCAGACCCGATCCAAGGTCAGGTCGATCAGCTTCGGATGCAGCGCCTGCATCCGGGCCAGCAAGCGGTCAGAACCGCGCGCAGAATCCTGGGTCACGCTTTCGTCTCGGCCTTTGCGGGGTCGGTCTGGGTTTGGGGCGCCGGGCTGGACGGGGCAGACGCCGCAGGTTCCGCTGTCGACGCGGCGTCCGGCGGCGGCGACACGGTGGGTTCGGGGGCGGGCAGGTCGCCGCGCACGGGCGGCGATTGCTTCATCAGCATCCGAACGATGGAAATCAATTCGTCCCGCATCTGCGTGCGCGGGGTCACACGGTCCAGCATCCCGTGGTCCAGAAGGTATTCGGCGCGCTGGAACCCTTCGGGCAGCTTTTCCCGGATGGTTTGTTCGATCACGCGCGGTCCCGCAAAGCAAATCAGCGCGTTGGGTTCCGCGATCTGCACATCGCCCAGCATCGCATAAGACGCGGTCACGCCGCCGGTTGTGGGATGGGTCAAGACCACGATATAGGGCAGGCCCGCTTCGCGCAGCATCTGGATCGCGACGGTGGTGCGCGGCATTTGCATCAGGCTTAGGATGCCTTCTTGCATCCGCGCGCCGCCCGCCGCCGAAAACAGGATCAGCGGGCATTTCGCCTGCACCGCGCGTTCCGCCGCCGCGATAATGGCATTGCCGACATACATGCCCATGGACCCGCCCATGAAGCTGAAATCCTGCGCGGCGGCGACGATCTTGGTGCGGCCGATTTCACCTTCGGCGACCAGCATCGCCTCGGTTTCGCCGGTGCTGCGCTGCGCGGCTTTCATCCGTTCGGGGTATTTCTTCTGATCCCGAAACTGCAACGGGTCGGCCAGCGGGGCGGGCACCTCGACCTCGGCAAACAGGCCGCCATCGAACAGCGCGCCGAAGCGGTCGCGGGGCGAAATGCCCATGTGGTGGCCGCAGGACGGGCAGACATTCAGATTGTCGGACAATTCGCGGTGAAACAGCATCGTGCCGCAGTCGTCGCACTTGGTCCAAAGGTTTTCCGGCATCTCGCGGCGCGAAAACAGCGAGTTGATCTTCGGACGGACGTAATTGGTGATCCAGTTCATCGCGCGAGGGCCCTCTGACGGTCGTTGAAGCGTCAGTTAAGCGGGCAGCCTCGGAAATGCAATTAGCGGGTTTCAGCCGTCGCGGTCTGGATCAGGCCATAGCCTTCGGTCGATACGTCCGCGCCATGCAGACGCTCGGCGCTGTTGGCGACAAGGACAAGACTGCCCGAGCCCATAAGGCCGATCAGGGTAATGACGGTCAGGATGGCTTTGCGCATTTGCGTGGTCTCTTCGGACTTCATGTTTTTGACTGCTTCGCTCACTAGTATCCACAGCCCGGGCGTAGCGTTTCGATTTGTCGAAAGGTCGGGGAAAAATTGTTAAATTGGTGTCATCGCTGCAACGCCTGCCGCAGGACCAGCCAGATCAGGACGGTCACCGCCATGTCTTGCAGCATCATCGGCAGGATGATGTCGGTCTGATCGAAGCGGAACGGCGTCAGGTACAGCGACAGGCCCGAGATTGACCCCGGCACGGCAATGGCCAGCAGGGCCACACAGTTATTGGCAAAGTGAAACCCCCACGCCGCCGCGATCGACCCGGTCCGCGCCGTCAGATCCGCCGCCAAGACGCCGAACAAGGTTGCGGCGGCCAGCATCACGGGCGCGGTGCCCGCCATGCTGCCGGTGTCGAAATGGGCAAACCCGAACAGGATTGCGGGCAGACCCATCCACACAAGCGGATGCCCGAACCGCGCGGCCAGTTGTTGTTGCAGATAGCCGCGAAAGAACAGCTCCTCCGCGCCGGTCTGGATCAGCAGCGCCAGCAAGGCAAAAGGCAGGAACAGCGCCCATGTGGCCAGCGGCAAGTTGGGGGTGACGGGTTCTTGCCAGACAAACACCCCCAGACTGACCATCAAGATGGCAAAGGCGACCCCGGCCCCGCGCAGGAAATCCCCCTGCACGCGCCCGTTCTGTCCCACAAGGCTGGCCAGCCCGCGCTTGTGCAACAGGCGCGCGGCGGCAAGGGTGCCCAGCCACAGCGCAACAAAGGCAAACAGCAGCATCAAGGTGACCACCGGGGTATCCGCCGCCAGCAGGGCCAGTTGCCAATCGGACATCGCCTCGGGCCCCGCCCAGACCGCCAAAGCCGCGAACAGGCCGGAAAGGCAGGCTGCCACGACCAGCGCGAACACCCCCACACCAAGGATCAAACGCCACAGCTGCGCCCGATCCTTGGCGGGGGCGATAAAGGCGGCATGGGCTGGATAACGCATGGAACGGAACCGGGCTTTGTCGGCGATGACGCTTGTGCGCCGGGAAGTGCTGACCTATCCAAGCGCGAAAGACCATTCAAGACCCGACGCCAAGGGAGGAGCCGCCATGAGCCCGATCGACAAATCCAAGCTGCCCAGCCGCTATGTGACCGAAGGCCCCGCGCGCGCGCCGCATCGGTCGTATTTCTATGCGATGGGTCTGGGTGACGAGGAAATTCACCAGCCTTGGGTCGGTGTGGCCACCTGCTGGAACGAAGCGGCCCCCTGCAACATCGCGCTGAACCGTCAGGCCCAAGCGGTGAAGCTGGGTGTGAAGCAAGGCAACGGCACGCCGCGCGAATTCACCACCATCACCGTGACCGACGGGATCGCGATGGGGCATGAAGGGATGCGGTCCAGCCTCGCCTCGCGCGAGGCGATTGCCGACACGGTCGAATTGACCATGCGCGGGCATTGCTATGACGCCATCGTCGGGCTTGCGGGCTGCGACAAGTCCCTGCCGGGGATGATGATGGCCATGGTGCGTCTGAACACGCCGTCGGTCTTCATCTATGGCGGGTCGATCCTGCCGGGCCGTCTGGATGGCAAGGACGTGACCGTGCAGGACGTGTTCGAAGCGGTTGGCCAGCATCAGGCGGGCAACATGTCGGACGAAGCCTTGGCGGTTCT
>CAZIKH010000027.1:0-15535 GCA_964539755.1 uncultured Dinoroseobacter sp.
TCAGGATCTTGTGCGGATAGCACTGGTGGGACACGTCCCAGATGATCTTGTCCTTGGGGGCATCGAACACATGGTGCAGCGCCACGGTCATTTCCACGACACCCAGCCCGGCCCCCAGATGCCCACCGGTTACCGACACGGCGCTGATCGTCTCGGCCCGCAATTCGCGCGCCAGTTGGGACAGTTGCGTGTCCGTCAGGCCCTTCATGTCGGCGGGGGTGGTGATCTTGTCCAGCAGGGGCGTGTGCGGTCGGTCGGTCATCGGTCTTCCTCAGGCGTCTCGATCGACGATATAGCGCGCAAGGTCGCGCAAGGTCTGCGCCTTTTCGCCATAGGGGGCCAGCGCGTCTTCGGCTTCGGCCACCAGATCGCGGGCGCGGGCGCGCGCGGCGTCCAGCCCCAGCAGGGACACGAAAGTGGCCTTGCCCGCGGCGGCATCCTTGCGCACGGCTTTGCCGGTCTTGGCGCTGTCGCCTTCCACATCCAGAATGTCATCCGCGATCTGGAAGGCCAGCCCGATGGCGCGGGCATAGCGGATCAGGGGCGCGGGATCGGCCTGCGCCAACAGCGCGCCCGCCGTCGCGGACCATTCGATCAGGGCCCCGGTCTTGCCCGCCTGCAGGGTCGTGATTTCGTCCAGCGTCAGGGGGCGGTCGGCGCTTTCGGCCTGGATATCCAGGGCTTGGCCCAAGACCATGCCTTGCGCGCCGGAGGCCTTGGCGAGGCTGGCGATCAGATCAACGCGAACCGAACTTTGCGGGTGCGTTCTATGATCTGCCAAAATTTGGAAAGCCATAGTTTGCAAAGCGTCCCCCACCAGAATGGCGGTCGCTTCGTCCCATTTGATATGCACGGTTGGCTGGCCCCGACGCAGATCGTCATTGTCCATCGCGGGCATGTCGTCATGCACAAGGCTGTAGGCATGCAGCGCCTCGATGGCGCAGGCGGCGTGAACGGCTTGGTCGGCGGCGATCCCGAACAGGCCCGCGCTTTCGATCACCAGAAAGCCGCGCAACCGCTTGCCGCCCGTGGTGGCATAGCGCATGCCTTCGGCGATGTTGTCGGTGCCAAGCCCGGACAAATGGTCGGCCATGGCCCGCGCAACAAGGTCCTGCGCGGCGCTTAGTCGGGACGTGAAGCTCACGTGTCGAAGGGCTTGGTGCCGGTTGCGGCCCCGTCCGCGCCCAAGGTGATCTGGCTGACCTTTTCTTCGGCTTCTTTCAGCTTTTCTTCGCAGCGCGCCTTCAAGGCCGCCCCGCGTTCATACAGCTTGATCGAGTCCTCCAGCGGGACATCGCCTTGTTCCAACCGGCTGACCACCTGTTCCAGCTCGGCCATGGCGGCTTCGAAGCTTAGGTCCGATACGGGGGTGTCGGTCATGGGGTTGCCTCCTGCAAGGAACGGACATGGGCGGCGACGCTGTCAGCCAAGGCCGACAAATCATATCCCCCTTCCAGAGTCGAGACGACCCGCCCATCGCAATGCCGCGCGGCCAGCTCTGCCAGACGCTCGGTGACCCAAGCGAAATCCTCGGTCGCCAGATTCAGCCCTGCCAAGGGGTCGTCGCGATGCGCATCAAACCCGGCCGAAACAAGGATCAGTTCGGGGGCGAAACTGTCCAACAGCGGCAGCACGTCTTGTTCATACAATCGCCGGAAGACCCGCCCGTCTGCCCCGCTTTGCAAGGGCAGGTTGGTGATCTGCCCATGTTCGCCCACCTCGTCGGGGCGTCCGGTGCCGGGGAACAGGGGCATCTGGTGGGACGAAATGAACCGCACCTCGGGCGTGTCCCACAGGACATCTTGCGTGCCATTGCCGTGATGCACATCGAAATCGACAATCGCCACGCGCGACAGGTCATGGGCCGCAATCGCGTGCAGGGCCGCCAGCGCAACCGTGGAGTAGAAGCAAAAGCCCATCGCCCGGTCCCGTTCGGCGTGATGGCCCGGCGGGCGCATGGCCACGAAGGCCGACGCGGCCTTGCCCGTCATCACCTGATCGACAGCTTGGCAGGCACCGCCGACGGCGCGCGATGCGGCCTCTAGCGAACCGGGCGACAGGAAGGTGTCGGGGTCCAAAGGCGTCCAGCCGCGCTCGGGCAGGTCGGCGTCCAGCACGTCCAGATAGGATGCGACATGCCCCGCTTCCAATTGCGCGCGCGTCGCCAAGGGGGCTTCGTGGGTCTGCAAGCCATCAATCTGGGCCAGCACGCGCTGCACGGCTTCGATGCGGGCAACCCGTTCCGGGTGGCCATCGGGGACGATATGCCGGGCGCTGGCCGGATGGGTGTAGACGGCGACGGTCATGCGGGGTCGTCCTTCAGAAGGGCCGCCAGCCCGTCGCGATAGGTTGGATAGCGCAGGCTGACGCCAAGGTCTTCCTTGATCCGGTCGTTTCGCACGCGCTTGGATTCCGCGTAAAAGCTGCGCGCCATCGGGGTGAAATCCGCCTGATCATAGGGGATATCGGGGGGCACCGGCAGGTTCAGCAGATCGGCGGCATGGGCGATCACGTCCTGTGGCGGCGCGGGATCGTCATCGCAGACATTGTAGATCGCCCCCGGATCAGGCCGCGCGACCGAGGCGGCAAGGACCTGCGCGATATCCTCGACATGGGTCCGGCTGAAGACCTGTCCGGGTTTGATGATTCGCCGTGCCGTGCCCGCCCGCACCTTGGCAAATGGGCCCCGCCCGGGCCCATAGATGCCCGCCAAGCGGAAGATGTGCAGCGGGATGTCCAGTGTCTGCCATTGCGCTTCGGCCTTCACGCGCATCTCGCCGCGTTTGGTCGCGGGGGTCAGCAGCGTGGTTTCATCCACCCAGCCCCCGGCGTGATCGCCATAGACGCCCGTGGTCGACAGATACCCGACCCATTCCAGATGCGGGGCGGCGGCAATCGCATCGGCATGGGCGTTGAAGACGGGATCGCCCTGTTCGGTCGGCGCGATGGACAACAGAATATGCGTTGCCTGTGCCAGCGCCGGGCCGGGATCGTCACCGGGCCAGATCAGCACCTCGGCCCCCGCTGCACGCAGCGGTGCGGCCTTGTCGGCGCTGCGCGTCGTTCCGATGATGTGCCAATCGGGCAGCTGCGCGGCGAAGGCCTGCGCCGTGTACCCATGGCCAAAGGACAAAAGCGTTTTCGTCATGGGCCAAGGATGAAACGCCGCTGCCGCAGGTGCAATGGGATTGTGCTGAAAGGCAAGGCCCGGTCAGCTGGCGTAGGGGTCGCCTTCGGCATCCAGGATCAGCTTCAGCTCGGTCAGGTGACGGTCGGCCTGTTCGGGATAGTCTTCCAGTTCGCGGGCGGTCTTTTCGGCGATCTCGTCGCTGAGGTAGTTGATCGGCTGGCCGGTTTGCAGCAGGCGGATATAGGTCTCGGCGGCCCGTTCGAAATAATAGAGGCGGTTGAACGTATCGGCCACGCTGTCCCCGATCACCATCACGCCATGGCTGCCCATCACCATGACCTTTTTCGCCGGATCGGTCATCAGCGCTGCGCAGCGTTCGCCTTCGCCTTCGAAGGCCAGACCGCCATAGGCCTGATCGATGATCTGTCGTTTGTAGAAGGTGGCGCTGTTCTGATCGAAGGCGGGCAGTTCGGCGTCCTTCAGGCAGGCCAGCACGGTGGCGTGCATCGAATGCACATGCATCGCGCAGCGCGCGTGGGGCACATGGCGGTGGATCGCCCCGTGCAGGCCCCAAGCGGTGGGATCGGGGGCGTTCGGCCCTTCCAACGTGCTGGGATCGTTCGCATCCACCACGATCAGGTCCGACGCGCGGACCCGCGCGAAATGCACCTGATTGGGGTTCATCAGGAAGCGGGTGCCATCTTCGTTGATCGAAAGGCTGAAATGATTGGCGACGGCTTCATGCATGTTCAGCCGATAGGTCCAGCGGAAGGCGGCGGCGAGGTCCACGCGGTCTTGCCAGTGATCCAGATTGGGGCGCAGTTCGGTGACGTTCATGGCGGGCTCCGTTCCGTGTGTCTTGGGGCGCAGGGTGACGCACTGAACGCGACGTGCAAGCCCAAGGGCGACATTGTTTTGTTACGCAACGGGACGAAACCACGAAAACCCTTGCGCCCGCTGCGGCATTCCGGACAGTTAGAACATGGAACACCCCAACAAATTTCCCGAATGGTCCGAGGTCGCGGCTGATCTGGTCGCCGTCGCCGCCGGACGTCGCCCCGCCGACCGCGTGATCGTCGGCGGCAAACTGGTCAATGTGCAATCGCGCGAGGTGCTGGACGGCTGGCAGGTGGCCATCGCCCATGGTCGCTTTGCCTATGTCGGGCCGGACGCGTCGCACTGCATCGGCGAGGGCACCGAGGTGCTGGATGCCGCCGGGCGTTACCTGATCCCCGGCCTTGTCGATGGGCATATGCATATTGAGTCGGGCATGCTGACGCCTGCGGAATTCGCCGCCGCCGTCATCCCGCATGGCACGACCACGATGTTCACCGATCCGCATGAAATCGCCAATGTGCTGGGCCTGCATGGCGTGCGCCTGATGCATGACGAAGCGTTGATGCAGCCCGTCAATATCTACACCCAGATGCCGTCCTGCGCGCCCTCGGCCCCGGGGCTGGAAACCACGGGCTGGGAAATCACGCCCGAGGATGTGGCCCAAGCCATGACATGGCCCGGGATCATCGGGCTGGGCGAGATGATGAACTTCCCCGGTGTTGCGGCGGGCGATGCCAAAATGCTGGCGGAAATCGCCGAAACGCAGCGCGCGGGCAAGACCGTGGGCGGGCACTATGCCAGCCCCGATCTGGGCGCGCCGTTCCATGCCTATGTCGCGGGCGGGCCTGCCGACGACCATGAAGGCACCTGCGAGGCGGATGCGATTGCGCGCGTGCGGCAGGGGATGCGGTCGATGCTGCGGCTGGGCAGCGCCTGGTATGACGTGGAAAGCCAGATCACCGCGATCACGGAAAAGGGCCTTGATCCGCGCAACTTCATCCTGTGCACCGACGATTGCCATTCCGGCACGCTGGTGCGCGACGGGCATATGGACCGGGTCGTGCGCCATGCGATTGCCTGCGGCTGCGATCCGCTGATTGCCTTGCAGATGGCATCCGTGAACACCGCCACCCATTTCGGGCTGGAACGCGAGTTGGGCAGCATCGCACCGGGGCGGCGGGCGGATGTGATCCTGACCTCGTCCCTGACCGACTTGCCGATCGAGGTGGTGATCGCGCGCGGTGTCACCGTGGCCGAGGGCGGGCAGATCAAGGTGACCTGTCCGCATATCGACTGGCCGGCGGATGTGCGCGGCACCGTCCATCTGGGCAAGACCTTGACCTTGCATGACTTCCGCATTGCCGCGCCGGAAGGTGCCAACACGGTGAAGGCCAAGGTGATCGGTGTGGTGGAAAATCAGGCCCCGACCAAGGCCTTGACCGCCGATTTGCCCGTGCGGGATGGCGCGGTCGAAGGGCAGGGCGATGTCTGCCAGATCGCCCTGGTCGAACGGCATCGCGGTACGGGGGGCGTGGTCAACGGCTTTGTGTCCGGCTTTGGCTATACCGGCGATATGGCGATTGCTTCGACCGTGGCGCATGACAGCCACCACATGATCGTGGTGGGGACGGACCGCCTGATGATGGCGGCCGCGGCCAATCGGCTGGGTGAAGTGGGTGGTGGCATCACCGTCTGGAAGGACGGCGCGGAAATCGCGCTTGTGGAATTGCCCATCGCGGGCTTGATGTCCGACAGTCCCGCTGCGGATGTGGCCGCGCAGGCGGACCGTATGGTGCAAGCAATGGCCGCCTGTGGCTGCACCCTGAACAATGCCTATATGCAGCATTCGCTGCTGGCGCTGGTCGTGATCCCGGAGTTGCGCATCTCGGACCTTGGTCTGGTCGATGTCACCCGGTTCCAGCTGACCGATCTGTTTGAGAAAGACCAATAAGAATGACCATGACACCGATCCAATCGCCCGACTTGGGCGATCCCAAATCCTTTACCGATCCGGCAGCAGCCGTCGCCGAACTGCGCCGTCTGTATGATCAGGCGACCGGGTTTCTGCGCGACCGCTTCGCCGAGGTCGTCGCGGGCGCGCAGCCAACCTGCCGCTACCGTGCCTACTATCCCGAGATTCGCCTGACGACGACCAGCTACAGCCAAGTGGACAACCGCCTCAGCTTTGGTCACGTCTCGGAACCGGGCACCTATTCGACCACGGTGACCCGTCCGGACCTGTTCCAGAATTACCTGACCCAGCAGATCAAGCTGGTGACGCGCAACCATGACACGCAGGTCACCATCGGCCTGTCCACCACGCCCATCCCGCTGCATTTCGCCATGACCGGCGATGGCGGAACCGTGCCGCAAGACGGGGCGCTGACCTTCCCGCTGCGGGATGTGTTCGATGTGCCGGATCTGGCGACGACGAATGACGATATCGTCAACGGCTATGGCTTCAAACACGAAGACGGGTCCGGCCCCTTGGCCCCGTTCACGGCGCAGCGCATCGACTATAGCCTCGCGCGCTTGCAGCACTACACCGCCACCGCCGCCGAGCATTTTCAGAACCACATTCTGTTCACGAACTACCAGTTCTACATGGATGAATTCGTGGCCTTCGCGCGGGCCGCGCTGGCCGATCCCGACAGCGGCTATGACAGCCTTGTTGCCCCCGGCAACGTGGTCATCACCGACCCCGATGCCGAGATTCCGGTGCTGGCCAAGCAACCGCAAATGCCGACCTATCACCTGACGCGGGCCGGGCAGGCGGGGATCACCTTGGTCAATATCGGGGTGGGGCCGTCGAACGCGAAAACCGCGACCGACCATATCGCCGTCTTGCGCCCCCATGCCTGGCTGATGGTCGGGCACTGTGCGGGTCTGCGCAACAGCCAAAGTCTGGGCGATTATGTCTTGGCCCATGCCTATCTGCGCGAAGACAAGGTGCTGGATGACGACCTGCCGGTCTGGGTGCCAATCCCGCCCTTGGCGGAAATCCAAGTGGCCTTGGAACAGGCCGTGGCCGAGGTGTCGCAACTGGACGGATTCGACCTGAAACGGATCATGCGCACCGGCACCGTGGCGACGCTGGACAACCGCAACTGGGAACTGCGCGACCATTCCGGCCCGGTGCGTCGTCTTAGCCAAAGCCGCGCGGTCGCGCTGGACATGGAAAGCGCCACGATCGCCGCCAACGGGTTCCGGTTCCGGGTGCCCTATGGCACGCTTCTGTGCGTCTCCGACAAACCCCTGCATGGCGAGCTGAAACTGCCGGGCATGGCCTCGGATTTCTACAAGACACAGGTCGCCCGACATCTGCTGATCGGTATCAAGGCAATGGAAACAATCCGCGAGATGCCGCTGGAACGGATACACAGTCGCAAGCTGCGATCCTTCGAAGAAACCGCGTTTTTGTGAATCTGGCGTGAATCTTGGGTTTTCCTCAGGTTTTTTGGGCTTTACGGCTTGCCCGGTCTGAGAAACCCCTGTTTAGCTATGCGAACGAAGCCGGGCCGCTATGGACGGCCTGCCTAGGACAGGGAGATTTTCAGATGGCCCAGAAGCCGCTTACAAAAACACAATTGATTGCCGAGATTGCCGAGAAGGCCGATATGGACCGCAAGTCCGCTGGGTCCGCCCTTGACGCGCTGGTGGCCGTCATCACCGAACAGGTGTCCGCAGGCGGTGCCGTCACCCTGCCCGGCATCGGCAAAGTCTATTGCCGCGAACGCCCCGAGCGTATGGTCCGCAACCCCGCCACGGGCGAGCAGATCAAGAAAGAAGCAGACAAAGTCGTCAAGATGACGGTTGCGAAGGCGCTGAAAGACAGCGTCAACAGCTAAGGGTCGGTTCCGGTTTCTCGTGTTCAAAGGGTCGCCGTCGGGCGGCCCTTTTGCATCGTGGCCCGGTGGAAACAATATAGGACGCTTGCCGATGGATCTGCGCGCCATTGTGATGGGGCTGACATTCGCGTTGATGTGGTCCTCGGCCTTCACCTCGGCCCGGATCATCGTGGCCGACGCGCCGCCCATGCTGACCTTGGCGATCCGCTTCTTCATTTCGGGCGGCTTGGCGGTCGGAATCGCCGCGTCGATGGGGCAAAGCTTTGCCTTGAACCGGGCGCAGTTGCGCAGCACCTTTGTCTTCGGGCTATGCCAGAACGCGCTGTATCTGGGCTTGTTCTTCATTGCCATGCAAACGGTCGAAGCCTCACTGGCGGCGATCATCGCATCGACCATGCCGCTTCTGGTCGCCTTCGCCAGTTGGACGATCCTGAAAGAACGCTTGCCGCGTCTGGCCGTGTTGGGCCTGTTCGCGGGGTTTGCCGGGGCGGCTTTGATCATGGGAACCCGTCTGACCGCCGGGGTCGATCCTTTTGGGGTGGCGATCTGCGTGGTCGGCGTCATCGCCTTGGCGGTGGCCACGCTGGTGGTGCGCGGCGCATCGTCGGGCGGCAATCTTCTGATGGTGGTCGGCTATCAGATGTGGGTTGGCGGGGCGGCGCTGCTGGTCTTCGGGCTTGCCATGGAAACATGGGAAGTGCGTTACAGTTGGACGCTTGTGGCGGCCTTTGCCTATACCACCTTGGTGCCGGGCCTGCTGGCGACGTGGATCTGGTTCGCCTTGGTTGAACGGATCGGGGCGACCCGTGCGGCCACCTTTCATTTCCTGAACCCGTTCTTTGGCGTTGCCATTGCCGCCGTGCTGCTGGGCGAGGCGTTGGGCCCCCTCGACCTTGTCGGGGTTGCCATCATCACGGCAGGCATTTTGGCGGTGCAGTTGTCCCGCACACAGGCGCGTTCGGTTACAAAGCCCTGACGCTTGCGTGAGGTGACGCCGACGTGAGGTGACAGAACCAATGCGGTCGGGCTTAGAAGGTGCATGGATTTGCTGTTTGGATATGGGGCCGGGCTTCTGACCCTGATCAACCCCTGCGTTTTGCCGGTGCTGCCACTTGTCTTGGCCAGCGCCATTCAATCGCATCGGCTTGGTCCGGTTGCCCTTGCCGCCGGGATGAGCCTTGCGTTCGTTGCCCTTGGCATCGGCCTTGCCACGGTTGGCCGCGCCGCCGGGCTGGATCAGGAAACGATCAGCCAAGCCGCCGCCGTGATCATGATCCTGTTCGGCATGGTCCTGTTGGTGCCGCGTCTGAATGCGGGCTTCGCCACCGCCACCGCCGGGTTCGCCGCGCGCGCGGATGACGGGCTGACCCAAGTCGACCAAACCGGTCTGCAAGGCCAGTTTCTGGGCGGGATGCTGCTGGGCGCGGTCTGGTCGCCCTGCATCGGACCTACCTTGGGCGGGGCGATTGCCTTGGCCTGGCAGGGCGAAAGCCTTGGTTGGGCCACGGCCATCATGGCCAGTTTTGCCTTGGGCGTGTCCACGATCATTCTGGCGCTGGGCTATGGCGCGCGCGCGGCCATCCAGCGCCGTCAGGCCCTGATGCGCCGCATCGCCGTGAAGGCGCGCCCGGTGATGGGGGGGCTGTTCATTGCCGTGGGTGTGGCCCTTCTGTTGGGGGTCCACCACATGGCCGAAGCCTGGGCGATCGAGACCTTGCCCGCATGGCTGATCGACTTGTCTGTGTCTCTCTGAGCTTGCGTAAGAAAGGATATTCCCCAATGGATCGTCGTCATTTCCTTGCCCTGTCTGCGGCGGCTTCGGCCGCGCTGGCCTTGCCCGCCCAGGCGGCGCAAATGGTCGATTACACCCCCGGTCTGGTCGAGGCTGAACTGGCCGCTGGCAAGACCGTCTTTCTGGATTTCGCGGCGGATTGGTGTTCGACCTGCGCCGCCCAGAAGCGGGTGATCACCGCGCTGCAACAGGAAAACCCGGCTTATCTGGCCAACATCGTCTTTATCCGTGTGGATTGGGACGACTATCGCGGGGCCGAGATCACCCAACGCCTTGCGATCCCGCGTCGGTCCACGCTGGTCGTGTTGAAGGGCGATCAGGAACTTGGCCGTATCGTGGCCGGCACGGGCCGGGCGCAGATCGCGGCCTTGCTGGACACCGCGCTGGCCGCAGCGACCGCCTGACGAAAAAAGGGCCGGGTTGCGCGCAAACGCAATCCGGCCCAAGGCGCGTCACCAATACTCGGCACCACTAATCTTGTGTTCGGCTCACCAGGTGTCGGGGCCTTTGTCCGCAAACTCGCGCACCAGAAAATCGATGAAGGCGCGCACTTTGGGCTGCGTGAAGCGGCCCGGCGGATAAACAGCATAAATACCCTGCCGTTCGACCGGCAGATCGGGCATGGCTTCTTCGACCAAGCCTGCCTTCATCGCGTCGCCATAAAGAAAGCTGGGCAGATACGCGATGCCAAGGCCCGCGACGGCGGCATTCAGCAAGGACTGCCCGTCATTCACGGTCAGCGATCCGCTGGTGCGGACTTGGCGTTTTTCGCCCGAGGGCGCGGTGATCTTCCAGACATTCGCCGCGGCCGCATTCGAATAATGCAGCAGCTTGTGTTCGTTCAGATCGTCGATCTTTTCCGGGCGACCGTATTTTTCGAAATAGGACGGCGCTGCGATCATCCGCTTCGAGGTTTCGGTCAAACGCCGCGCCCGCAGGGTGCTGTCTTCCAGTTCGCCGATGCGCACGGCCATGTCGAACCCTTCGGAAATCAGTTCGACATAGCGGTTGTTCAGCACCATGTTGATCGTGATGTCCGGGAACTGGTGCAGGAACCCACCCAGCACCGGCGACAGGTGATTCACGCCAAAATCCGTCGCCACGCTGATGCGCAGCAGGCCGGAGGGGGCGCTTTGCATCGAACTGACCAAGGCATCGGCTTCGCCTGCATCGTTCAGAACGCGGCGCGCGCGGTCGTAATAGGCAAGGCCGATTTCGGTCGGGCTGACGCGGCGGGTGGTGCGGTTCAACAGGCGCGCGCCCAGCCGGGCTTCCAGCGAGGACACATGTTTGGACACGGCCGACTTGGAGATGCCCATTTTCTTGGCCGCGTCCGTGAACCCGCCTTGGTCCACAACGGTGGCAAAGGCCTCCATTTCGGTTAGTCTGTCCATGTCGATCCCTCAGGTGCGTGTTTCTAGGTCAGAAACAGGTATGCCGTCGAAATCGGGCAGAACTTGGCCTTGATCCGGACAATGCCGGGGTATTTCGCAGATCGTGCGATCAACTGAAACGACAGTTAACCGCGCCTTTACAATCGCGCGGCCAAGCGCGTGCCTTGATCAATCGCGCGTTTTGCGTCCAATTCGGCGGCCACATCGGCACCCCCGATGACATGCGCGGTGATGCCCTTGGCCGCCAGATCATCCGCCAGACTGCGATAGGGCACCTGCCCGGCGCACAGGACGATGGTGTCCGCCTCGATCAGGGTCGGGGTCTCGCGCGCCGCGCCAAAGCTGACATGCAGCCCATCCGCGTCGATCCGTTCGTAATTCACGCCGCCGATCATCTTGACGTTCTTCATCTGCAAGCTGGCGCGGTGAATCCATCCCGTTGTCTTGCCCAAACGCTTGCCCAGTTTTTCGGCTTTGCGTTGCAGCAGGGTGATCTGGCGTGCCGGGGCGGCGGGTTTCGGCCCGACCGGGGCCAGACCCCCGCGATCCGTTTCCGGGTCGGACACGCCCCATTCCGCCTTCCATAGCGCGATGTCTTCGGTCGGGCTGGTCCCTTGATGGGTCAGGTATTCCGACACGTCGAAGCCGATACCGCCTGCCCCGATCACGGCCACGCGCGGGCCGACATCGGCCCCGTGTCGCAACACATCTATATAGGACACCACATTCGGCCCATCCTGACCGGGGATTTCGGGGTCGCGCGGCAGCACGCCGGTGGCCACGATCACCTCGTCGAACCCGACCAGATCGTCGGCTTCGACCCTTTGGCCCAGCCGCAGGGTCACCCCGGCCACATCGACCATATGGGCGTACCAATCCACCAAGCCGTGAAATTCTTCCTTGCCGGGGATCACGCGCGCCATGTTCAGCTGGCCCCCGATCCGGTCAGCCTGATCGAACAGGGTCACCTTGTGGCCCCGTTGCGCGGCGGTGATCGCGCTGGACAGGCCCGCAGGCCCCGCCCCGACAACCGCGATGGTCTTGACGCTGTCGGCGGGCGCGATCTGCAATTCGGTCTCGTGGCAAGCGCGCGGATTGACAAGGCACGAGGTCAACTTGCCCGAGAAGGTGTGATCCAGACAGGCCTGATTGCAGGCGATGCAGGGCGCGATTTCCCGCGCGCGGCCTTCGGCGGCTTTGCGCACGAAATCGGCATCGGCCAAGAAGGGGCGCGCCATCGACACCATGTCGGCGACACCGCTGGCGATGATGTCTTCGCCCACTTCGGGGGTGTTGATCCGGTTCGAGGTGATGACCGGGATCGACACCTGACCCATCAGTTTCTGCGTGACCCAAGCCCAGCCCTTGCGCGGCACACTGGTGGCGATGGTCGGAATGCGCGCTTCGTGCCAGCCAATCCCGGTGTTCAGGATGGACGCGCCTGCCGCTTCGATGGCCTTGGCCAGTTGCACGACCTCGTCCCAGGTTGACCCATTCGGCACCAGATCAATCATGCTGAGGCGGTAGATCACGATGAAATCCGGCCCCACGGCGGCGCGCACGCGCTTCATCACTTCGATCGGCAGGCGCATCCGGTTTTCGTATGATCCGCCCCAGCGGTCGGTGCGCTTGTTGGTGTGGGTCACCAGAAACTGGTTGATGAAATAGCCTTCGCTGCCCATCACCTCGACCCCGTCATAGCCCGCTTCGCGCGCGCGGGCGGCGGCGGTGGCGATGTCGGCGATCTGCTTTTCGATGCCCTCTTCGTCCAGTTCCTTGGGCGGGAAGGGCGAGATCGGGGATTTGATTGCCGAAGGTGCGACGCAATTGGGGCCATAGGCATAGCGCCCGGCATGCAGGATCTGCATGGCGATGCGCCCGCCCGCGTCATGGACCGCGCGGGTCACCGTCTGGTGATTGGCGATGTCCTGCGCGTCAAACAGGCCTGCCGCGCCGGGAAACACGCCGCCTTCGGCGTTCGGGGCCATGCCCCCCGTCACGATCAAGGCCGCACCGCCCGCCGCCCGATCCGCATAGAAGCGCGCAACGCGCCCCCAGTCGCGGGTTTCTTCCAGCCCGGTGTGCATCGACCCCATCAGAACGCGATTGGGCAAGGTGACATGGCCCAGATCGAGCGGGGACAGAAGATGCGGATAATCGGTCATGGAACGGGCCTCCCTCAAGCTGGGCGGAAGATGGCGCAGGCCACAGGGGTTGTCATCCGCAACGCGGCGTCACCCCCGACCGTCCCCGTCAGGTGTCGCGCCCTTGTGCGCGCATGACCTTCTTCAACAGGTCCAATTCGGCGCGCATCAGGGCCAGTTCGGCACGCAGATCATCCGCAATTGGCGTGCCCGCCATCAGCACCAGATCCGCCACCGTTTGCCCGTCAAGGCGAAACAGGATGCAGGTCATCCCGTCATTCAGCACCGTCGCGGGCAGCATCAGGCGCAGGTCCCAAGCATTCGCTTCACCCGGGCGCGGGGTCACGTCCAGCCCGTCCAGAACGCTGCCACCCATCATCGCTTGTATGGCAGGGGCCTTACGGGCTTTTGACACGCCGCGCAGCACGGCGGTCCAGACGCCATCGGTCAGGCCGGTGACCTCGACCTCAACTTCGGGCTTTGCGGTCATAGGTCTGCCCTCCGGCTGCGGATCAGGGTCAGATCGCGCAGGATCAGGCCCATCATGGCCGGGGCTTCGAACATCACATCGATCCAGCCCGCCTCCAGCCGCGCGGCATCCAGATCGCTATAGGCAAGGTCAAATTCGACCGCCGTTCCGGACCCATCGCGCGGCACCTCGCGCAGCATGGTTGCCACGTTTGGCCCGCAGCGCAGGTTCAGCCGGACATAAATGCCCAAGGGGCGGTCGGATTGGGTGTCGAAATCCGCGGTCAGCACATGCCCACGCGACAGGCCTGACAGGGCGGCGTCTGGCAAGTCCAGCGCGAGGGACAGAAAACTGCCCTGAAACCGCAGAACGTCCAGCGCCATGGCGTAATGGGCAAGGTGTTCGCGCCGGGGATTGCGGCGCTGGCCAATCGTGATTTCGGCCAAGGGGCAGTCGTGAAACAGCTTTGCCCCCTGTCCCAACTCAACGCCCGAGGGGGGCTGCACATGCCCAACCGGATCGCAGCGTGCCGACCACAACAGCGGGCGCCCGGCCCATTCCAACGCGGCCCCCAGATGCGGCGGGATGCGCACGCTTTGCGCATCGGCCAGACGGGCGCTGCTGGCTTGGTCGAACCGGTCGAGGGTTTGGCGCAGGGCTGGAACCGCACGGTGCAGGCGCGCCAGATCCGACAGGGGCAGTGTATCGACACGATCCAAGGCCTCGGCCCATGGCGCGGCGGCTTGGGTCGGATCGACCTTGCCACGGCTTTTCGCCAGTCGGGCCAGTTTCATCGCTTTCCCCTTTGCCTGCACAGGGCGCGGATCGACATGCCCGGCGTTAGCCCAGCAAACGCCGGAAGATACCGATGCCGCCCAGACCGCCCCAGATTGGCGCCGGGGCTGGCGCCGCAGCGGCGGGGGCTGGTTGGGCGGGGGCCGGTGCCGGGGCGGCGGCCACGGGCGGCGGCGGGGCGACGGCTTCGCCGTTGCGGGTCCGCACCAGGGTGGCAAAGGATTGCAGGATCTCCAACCCGGTCTGCGGGTTCATGGGGGCTGCACGGGTACCGATCACCGACAGGGTCACAAGGCTGCCACGGGCATCGAGGAACGCACGCCAGTATTCCGGGGCCATGTCGGGGTCGCGCGCGGGGCTGGTGTCGCGCGCGCGCAGATAGAACACGTCATCCTGCGCGAAACTGTCCAGCACCTCGACCGTGTCGGCGGTGCCAGATCGGCTGAGGGCGGCGCGCCCCGTCTCGGACCGCAGATAGTCGTTCATTTCAACCAGACGGTCCGCGACGGCCGTGCCGTGGTGTTCCCCGACCGAGGCGGTCAAGATCGCAGCGGCCGCCGGTTGCGCGCTGCGCGTCCGACCGCTGAGCGCGGCACAATTGCCCATCAGCACAAAGGCCGAGGTCCCCGCGTCCTCGGTCCCGGTCGGATCGACGCAAAACCCGTCGGGGGCGGCGATCACGATCTGGTTCTGGGTGACGGTGATGTCGCTGTCCGCGCGGGTTCCGAAGATGCCGCTGAACATGCCACCGGGATTGGGTTGGGCGCTGGGGGCGCTGCCCCCGCCCTGGAACCCGCCCCCGCAAGCGGCAAGTCCCAGACAGGCGATCAGCGCCAAGCCCCGCATCGGCTTAAAGGTCCATATAGATATGGGCTTCGCCGTCCGCCCCGGGATGGGTGACAGCGCCTTTGCGGGCCCCGCCCACAAGCTGTGCATATTTCCAAAGCGCGCCCGACGCATAGATCGTCTTCCTCGGTCCTGCCCATTCGGCTTTTCGTTTTGCAAGCTCGTCCTCGCTTAGATCGACCGAGATTGCCCCTGCCTTTGCGTCCAAGGTTATCATGTCTCCGTTCCGGATCAAAGCAATAGGTCCACCATGGGCCGCTTCGGGGCCGACATGGCCCAC
>CAZIKH010000028.1:0-15278 GCA_964539755.1 uncultured Dinoroseobacter sp.
CGCCAGATCGGCGGGTCGCTGATCGACGGGGCGCGCGCGCTTCTGGCCGAAGGCGGCATGGGCGGCAAGGCGGGCACCGAACTGCGCAAGCTGGTCGATGGCTTTGCGCGTTGGTCCTCGATGATCCGCGCAGGCGAAAACCATATCGAGGTGGCGCAGATCATCCTCGACGAATCCGGCTATACCGAGTTCTGGCAGAACGAGAAGACACCCGAGGCACCGGGGCGGCTGGAAAACCTGAAAGAACTGGTCAAGGCGCTGGAAGGGTTCGAGAACCTGCAAGGGTTTCTGGAACATGTCAGCCTTGTGATGGACAACGAAAGCGAAGGGTCCGAGGAAAAGGTCAGCATCATGACCTTGCACGCCGCCAAGGGGCTGGAATTCCCTGTGGTGTTCCTGCCCGGCTGGGAGGACGGGCTGTTCCCGTCGCAACGGTCCATGGATGAAAGCGGTCTGAAGGGCCTCGAAGAAGAACGCCGCCTCGCCTATGTCGGCATCACCCGCGCCGAGGAGGTCTGCACGATTTCCTTCGCGGGCAACCGCCGCGTCTTCGGCCAATGGCAATCGGCGCTGCCCTCGCGCTTTATCGACGAATTGCCCGAAGCGCATGTCGAGGTGCTGACGCCCCCCGGCCTTTATGGCGGGGGATATGGGGCCGCTGCGCCGGGGTTCGACAGCGTGCAAAGCAACCTGCACCAAAAGGCGGCCGAGGCGAATGTCTACAACTCGCCGGGCTGGAAGCGGATGCAGGCCCGCGCCGCCACGCGCCCCGTCGCCCAACCGCGCGAGACGCGCAATATGGTGATCGACCTCGAAGCGGTCAGTTCCTACACCTTGGGCGACCGGGTCTTTCACACCAAGTTCGGCTATGGCGCGATCATCGGCATCGAAGGCGACAAGCTGGAAATCGACTTCGACAAGGCGGGCGCGAAAAAGCTGGTCGCCAAATTCGTCGTGCCCGCCGCGCAAGCGGACGACGTTCCCTTCTGATCCTCCCGCATGTTCGCAGGGCGCTTTGGTCTTGACCGGTGCCGCTCTGCGCCGTAAGTTTAATTTGAACACTAAGTTCAATAATGAACACACACAGGCCATGGGAGGGTCAGCGCCTTGGGCATTGCGTCCACCATTCTGCGATTTGCCCAAGCCTTTGGGGGCCTGCCTCCGCGCTGGGACGGCCATGTCTGACGTGCAGGCGCACAGCTTGGGCGGCATCGCCTATCTGGACCGACCCGGCGGGGCAGGGCCGCTGGTGATCCTGCATGGCATCGGGTCGAACGCCGCCTCTTTCGCGCCGCTGATGGACCGGTTTCCCAAGGGCCTGCGGGTCTTGGCGTGGAACGCCCCCGGCTATGGCGGGTCGGACCCCTTGCCCATGGACCGACCGCGCGCGGCGGATTACGCGGGTCGGTTGGCCGCTTGGCTGGACGCGCTTGGCATCGCGCGCTGCACCTTGCTGGGCCATTCGCTGGGCACGTTGATCGCGGCGGCCTTCGCGCGCGCCTATCCGGCCCGCGTCGATCGCTTGGTTCTGGCCGCCTGCGCCCAAGGCTATGGCATCGGTCCCGACGCGCCCTTGCCACCCAAGGCCGCGCAGCGCTTGGCCGATCTGGACGCGCTGGGTCCGGTCGCCTTTGCCCAAGCGCGCGCCGCCAATCTGATCCACGACCCGGCGGCCCATCCCGATGCGGTGGCCCAAGTGACCGACGCGATGTCGCGCATCGCACGCCCGGGCTACGATCACGCGGTCCATATGCTGGCGGCGGGCGATCTGGCGGGCGATCTGGCCCATGTGGACGCGCCCTGCCGCTTTGTCCTTGGGGCCGAAGACACCATCACCCCGGCAGATCAGACCGACACCGCCGCCGCCGCTTGGGCGGCGCGCACCGGCCAAACCCCGGATATCCGGGTCGTGCCGCAGGCGGGGCACGCGCTTTACGTGCAGCGCCCGGACGCGTTTCTGGCCTGCCTGACCGACCTGTGGTCCGACCTATCGGACCCAACCCAGCCAGACCCCATCGGGATCGGAGGATGACATGACAGACCCCATTCGCGCCGGACATCTGCGGGGCATCGTGATGCGGGCCCCCGGCATCACGGACACGACCGCGTTCTATACCGACCAATGGGGCCTGACGGTCGCGGCCAAGGCCGACGGCATCACCTATCTGGCGGGCACCGGGCCGGAACCGTTCCTCTATGGCCTGAAGGACGACAGCACCTATGGGATCGAATACATCCATTTCGGCATGGACGACCGCGCCGGGATCGACGCGCTGCATGCCCAAGTGGCGCGCGAAGGCGTGACCGTCCTGCGCGCCCCGGCGATCTTCGACGACCTGATCGGCGGCTATGGGTTCGAAATCCTCGACCCCGACAACCGCCGCTTGCGCTTTACCTGCGATCTGGCGATGCGGCCCGCCGAAACGGTCCATGCCTATCCGCGCAAGGTCAGCCATGTGGTGCTGAACACCCCCGATATGGACGGGGTCGAGGCGTGGTATCAGCGCGTTCTGGGCTTCCGCACCAGCGATTATTCCGCCGACCAGATGGTGTTCCTGCGCTGCGGCACCGATCACCACGCGATTGCCTTGGTGCGCGCGCAATACCCGTCGGTGAACCATGTCGCCTTTGAAATGCCGGGCATCGACAGTTTCATGCGCGGCATTGGCCGGATGAAACAGAAGGGCCAAGTGCCCAGTTGGGGGCCGGGGCGGCATGGTCCGGGCAACAACCCCTTTGCCTATTTCGTCTCGCCCTCGGGCTTTGTGATCGAATTCACCGCCGAGGTGCAGCAGATCGACGAGGCAACCCATGAACCCAAGGTCTGGTCGCGCACCGATCCCGAGGCGATGGACCAATGGATGACCGCTGGCCCGCCGACGCCTGCGCAGCGCGCGGTCATGGCCGGGCGGCCCGATCCCGGTTTTCCGGTCGCGGGCTAGGCGCATGGATCTGGGACTGACCGACAAGACCATCGTGGTCACCGGCGGCTCGTCCGGCATCGGCAAGGCCACCGTGCGCTGCCTGCTGGACGAAGGCGCGCGGGTGGCCCTTTGCGCACGGGGGGCCGACCGACTGGACGCCGTCGCGCAGGACTTTGCCGCCACCTATGGGGCCGACCGGGTGCTGGCGCAGGCGTTTTCGGTTTTGGACCGGGACGCGGTGGACCGCTTTGCCGCCGCCGTCGAGGACCGCTTTGGCGGCTGTGACGGGCTGGTCACCAATGCAGGCCAAGGGCGGGTTTCGACCTTTGCCGACACCACCGCAGACGATTGGCGCGACGAGCTGGAGCTGAAATTCTTCAGCCAGTTGAACCCCATCCATGCCTTCCTGCCGATGCTGCGCGCGTCGGCCCATGGGGCGATTGCGGCGGTCAATTCGCTGCTGGCCTACCAGCCCGAACCGCATATGGTCTGCACCTCGGCGGCGCGGGGCGGCGTGCAAAACCTGCTGAAATCGCTGGCCACGGAATGCGCGCCCGAGGTGCGGGTCAATTCCATCCTGCTGGGTCTGGTCGACAGCCAGCAATGGCAAAACCGGTTCGAGGCCCGCAGCGACCCCGCCCAAACGCGCGCAGATTGGTTCGCGGATCTGGCCCGCAAGAAAGGCATCCCCTTGGGGCGGCTGGGCCAACCCGAAGAACCCGCCCGCGCGCTGGCGTTCCTTGTCTCGCCCGCCGCCAGCTACATCACCGGTGCGCAATTGGAAATCTCCGGCGGGGTGTCCCGCTTTGCCTGATCCCAAGAAAGAACAGTCCCATGTCTGAAACCGTTGGCTACCAGATTGCCCGTGGCCTTGCCGATGCCGGCGTGACCACCGTGTTCGGCGTGATCTCGATCCACAACATGCCGATCCTCGACGGGATTGCCGAACAGGGGCGCATCCGTTTCGTGCCCGCGCGCGGCGAGGCGGGTGCCATGAACATGGCCGACGCCTTCAGCCGGGTTTCGGGGCAGGTGGGGGTCTGTCTGACCTCGACCGGGACGGCGGCGGGCAATGCGGCGGGCGCACAGGCCGAAGCCCTGACCGCAGGCAGCAAGGTCCTGCATCTGACCACGCAGATCGACCGCGCCTTCATGGACCGGGACCGGGCGGCGATCCATGATGTGCCGCACCAGCCCCGGATGCTGGAAGGGGTCTCGAAACAGGTGTTCCGCATCTGGGACGCGGCCAGCGCGCTGGGAATGCTGAACGCCGCGATCCGTGCGGCGACCACGCCCCCGACGGGTCCGGTCAGTCTGGAAGTGCCGGTGGATGTGCAACGACTGGAGGCGATCCCGATGGACGCCTTGGGCGCGCCGCAGGTGGCGCTGCCCCCGGCGGATGCCGCGCAACTGGATGCGCTGGCCGCGCGCGTTCGGGCGGCCAAACGCCCGATGCTGTGGCTGGGCGGGGGCGCGCGCGGCGCGGCGGCGCAAGCGACGGCCTTGGTCGAGCGCGGCTTTGGCGCGGTCACCTCGACCCAAGGGCGGGCGGTGGTGCCCGAACACTACAAGGCCACCTTGGGCGCATTCAACATGACGCCTGACGCGCGCGAGGTCTATGCCAAGTCCGACCTGATGATCGTGGTCGGATCGCGGCTGCGCGGGAACGAGACCTTGAACAACAAGATGGCCTTGCCCGATCCGCTGATCCAGATCGATGTCGATGCCACCCAATGCGGGCGCAATTATCCCGTGACGCAATTTCTGTGCGCCGATGCCGCCGACGCCCTGCAAGGGCTGCTGGACCGCTTGCCCGACGCCTTGGACGTCGATCCGCAACAGGCCTATGACATCGCGGTCGCGCGCGCGAAATCCGAAGGCGCGCTGCGCGCCCGTCTGGGTCCGTATCAGACGGTGGCGGATCATTTGCTGGGCAAGGTCGCGGCGGGCGGCCATGCCTGGGTGCGGGATGTGACGATCTCGAATTCCACCTTCGGCAACCGCTATGTGCATATCGCCGCGCCGCATCTGGGCGTGCATGCCTTGGGCGGCGGGATCGGGCAGGGGATCGCGATGGGCATCGGGGCCGCCTTGGCCAATCCCGACACCCGCACGGTGACCTTGCTGGGCGATGGCGGCGCGATGCTGGGCATCGCCGAATTGATCACGGCGGTGGACGAGGGGGCCAATGTCACCTTCCTTTTGATGAATGACGCGGCCTATGGGGTGATCGAGAATATCCAGGATGCGCAATATGACGGGCGGCGGCATTATTCGGCGCTGAAGACGCCGGATTTCGCCACGCTGTGTGCGGCGATTGACCTGCCGCATCGCAAGGTCACCGAAATCGAGGCCTTCGCCGACAGTTTCGATGCGGCCATGGCGGTGCGCGGCCCGTCGCTGATCGAGGTCGACATGACCGCCATCGGCCCCTTTGCCGAAGCCTTTGCCGGACCCCCGGCGGGGGCGGCGGGCGGCAAGACATGACCCGACCTGTCGGGATCATCGGCTACGGGGCGATTGCGCAAGGGCTGGTCCTGACGCTGGCCGAAGCGGGCGGGGGGACCGATGCGGTCGTTCTGCTGCGTCCGGGCAAGGCCGCGCCCCCGGTGCCGCCGGGTGTGCGGCTGGTGCGCGATGTGCAGGACCTGATCGCGGCCCGACCCGATTGCGTGGTCGAATGTGCCGGGCATGGGGCCTTGCGCGATCTTGGCCCAGCGGTGCTGGCGGCGGGGATCGACCTGATCGTCGCCTCGGTCGGGGCCTTGGCGGATGACGCGGTTCTGGCCGATCTGAAACAGGCCGCCACACGCGGGGGGGCGCAGATCACGCTGGCCGCGGGCGCGATTGGCGGCATCGATGTGCTGGCGGCGGCGAAACTGTCGGGGTTGACCTCGGTCCGGTACACCGGGCGCAAGCCGCCGCAGGCTTGGGCCGGATCGCCCGCCGAGGACCTGCTGGATCTGGACGCCTTGGACGCCCCGGCGGTGTTCTTCGAAGGCAGCGCCCGCGCCGCCGCGCAAGCCTATCCGAAGAACGCCAATGTGGCGGCGACGCTGGCCTTCGCGGGGATGGGCTTGGACGACACGCAGGTGCGGCTGATCGCCGATCCCGGGGCCAGCACGAACACCCATGAATACGAGGTGCAGTCCGCCGCGGTGTCCTATGCCATGACCTTGGCCGGAAAGCCGTCGCCGCTGAACCCCAAGACCTCGCAATCGACAGTGCTAAGCCTTGCCCGCGCGGTCCTGAACCGCAGCGCGCTGGTGGTGATCTAGGAGACGGTATGGAACATGCATTCGGCGATGGCCGCCTCTATCTGGGCGGCGACTGGGTCGAGGGCGCTGGGGCCCCGATCCGATCGGTGTTTGCCGCCGAAGGGGTCGAAAACCAGACCCTGAACGGGGCCTCGCGCGACGACGCGCTGCGGGCCATCGCGCGGGCCAAGGCCGCGCAGGCCGATCCCGCGTGGCGCAATATGAAGGCGCAGGACCGCGCGCGCCTGCTGCACCGGATCGCGGACGGGATCGAAGCCGATATCGACCGGATCGCCTTTATCCAAAGCCGCGATACCAGCAAAAGCCTTGGCGAAACCCGCGCGCTGGCGGCCTCGGCGGCGGGGACGTTTCGCTATTTCGCGGCCGTGGTGGAAACCGCCGACGATCTGCTGACCGTGCCGCGCGGGGACTATCTGACCGCGTCCGTGCATGCGCCCCTTGGCGTGGTGGCGGCGATCACCCCTTGGAATTCGCCGATTGCCTCGGACGCGCAGAAGGTCGCGCCCGCGCTGGCGGCGGGCAATGCGGTGGTGCTGAAGCCCGCCAGCTGGTCGCCCTTGGTGGCGCTGGAACTGGCGCGGATCATCGACGCGGCGGGTCTGCCCAAGGGGCTGTTTTCGGTGCTGCCGGGGTCGGGGCGCGAGATCGGCAATCTGCTGGTCGAACATCCCGACATCGCCAAGGTGTCGTTCACGGGCGGCACGGCGACCGGGCGCAATCTGGCGCGGATGGCGGCGGAAAAGCTGATGCCGGTGTCTTTGGAATTGGGCGGCAAGTCCCCGACGATTGTTTTTGACGATTGCGATGTCGATCTTGCGATTGCGGGAATCCTGTTCGGGATCTTCTCGTCCTCGGGGCAAAGCTGCATCGCGGGGGCGCGGTTGTTCGTGCAGCGCGGGATCTATGACAGCTTTGTCGCCCGTCTGGTCGAGGCCACGCGCGCCCTGAAGGTGGGCCATCCGTTCGATCCCGACACGCAGGTGTCATCGCTGGTGCATGCCGATCACCGCGACAGCGTCGAAGCCTATGTCGCGCTGGCCCGTCAGGAAGGCGGCGAGGTTCTGGTGGGCGGGGCGCGCCCCGACGATCCGGCCTTGGGGGCGGGCGCCTATTACCTGCCCACGATCATCGCGGGCCTGCCCAACACCGCGCAGGTCTGCCGCGAGGAGATTTTCGGCCCGGTTCTGGTCGTTCAACCGTTCGAGGACGAGGAGGACGTGATCGCCCTGTCCAACGACAACCCCTATGGGCTGGCCTGTGGGCTGTGGTCGAAGGACCATGCCAAATGCTGGCGGGTCGGGCGCGCGATCAAGGCGGGCACGGTCTGGATCAACACCTACAAGCAGTTTTCGATCTCGACCCCGTTTGGCGGGGATGGCGAAAGCGGGATCGGGCGCGAAAAAGGGCGGCAGGGCTTGCGGGCCTATCAGACCCAGCAGTCGATCTATACCGACCTGTCGGGCAAGCCGCATCCTTGGGCGCGCTGGCCCCGATCCTGAGGCTAGCCCGAATAGCCCAGTTCCAGCGAACAGCGCCGTCCGGCGGCGGCGACGGCGCGTTTCAGGTCATCCGCGCCCGCCGCCGTTTCCGCCGAAAAGGCCGCTTGCGGACCCGACACGTTGACCCCGCCCACCGGGCGCCCGCTATGGTCGCGGATCACGGCGGCGCAGGACCCGATGCCCGCTTCGAAATTGCCCTCGCTCCAGGCGAGGCCCGCGGCGCGGTCGGCTTGGGCTTGGGCCAGAATCGCCTCGATGGTGACGGGGGTTTTTTCGGTGGCGGCGGTCAGCGGTTCGTCGGCAAAGAGCGCCCGGATCGCGTCGGGCGGCAATTCGGCAAGGATCGCGCGCCCGATCGAGGAGGCATGCGCGGGCAGCCGCGATCCGGCCCGCACATTGCTGACCAGATGCGTGTTCGGGGTTTCGCGGCTGAGATAGACCACATCGCGCCCGTCCAGAATGCCCAGATGGGCCGACATGCCGGTTTGGGCGCAAAGCTCGGCCAGAACGGGTTGGCAGATCTGGATCATGTCGCGCCCGTGCAGCGCTTGCGCCCCAAGGCTGATCAAGCCCGCGCCCAGCCGATAGCCCGCCCCTTCGGCGATTTCTTCGATCATGCGCGCATCCAGCAGCGTGTGGATCAGCCGGATCAGGGTGGTGCGGTTGATCCCCAGATCCTTGGAGGCGGTGCTGAGGTTGCGGCAGGTCTTGCCATCCCCGATATAGCGCAACAGCCGAATGGCCCGTTCGACCGGGGGCACGGAATAGGTTTTGGCATCTTGTGCGTCTGACATGGGCAAGACCGGGTCCTATGGCGGTGTATCTGCACAAAATAGAACACATCATGCGTATTTGAACAGGGGGCGCGGCGCAATCGCGCGCAAAACCCTTGACCTGTGATCGGAAGCCGCCTAGCCTTTGAACATGTTGTTCAAATAAGAACACTAACCGGAAGCGAGATAGGGAAGGTCATGGCCAAACTGTCCATCGGGATATGTGGCGGCGGCGTCGGCGGGTTCTGCGCGGCGATTGCCCTGCGCCGGGCCGGGCATGACGTGACCGTCTTCGAACAGGCGCGCCAGTTCAACCGGGTCGGGGCGGATGTGAACCTGACGCCCAACGCGGTCTTTGCCTTGGATCAGTTGGGGGTTGGCGCCTATCTGCGGGACCACGCCGCGCGCCCGGCGTTTCGGATCAGCCGCGATGGGGTGACGGGGGAAGAAACCTCGCGCCTGCCGATGAGCACGGCGGCGGAAGCCAAGTACGGCGCGCCGCAACTGACCATTCACCGCGCGGACCTGTTGCAGGCCTTGCAAGCGGAAATCCCGCCCGAGGCGATCCATCTGTCGAAATCGGTGGAAACGGTGACGCCCGAGGAGGACGGCGCGGTGATCGGTTTTGCCGATGGCACATCGCAGCGGTTTGACGTGGTTGTGGGCGCGGATGGCATTCATTCGCGGGTGCGCGCGTCGCTGTGGGGCGAAGACGCGCCCCGCTATACCGGGATGGTGTCCTATCGCGGGGTGTTTGCCGCCAAGGACGCGCCCGACCTGATCGACGCCGAGTCCTTCACCAAATGGTGGGGCGAGATCAGCGAAAAGCAGATCGTCACCTTCCCGCTGACCCATGGCACGGAAATCTTCGTCTTTGCGACCGTCCCGCAGAAGGACTGGACCGAGGAAGGCTGGACGCTGCCCGGCGATGTCGCCGATTTGCAGGCGGCCTATGCGAATTTTCACCCCGATGCGCGCCGCCTGCTGGATGCGCTGACCACGGTGACACGCTCGGCGCTGCATGTGCGCGACCCGATGGACCACTGGGCCAAGGGGCCGGTGACCCTGCTGGGCGATGCGGCGCATCCGATGGTGCCCTTCATGGCGCAAGGGGCCTGCATGGCCATCGAGGACGCCGTGGTTCTGGCGCGGGCGCTGAGCGGCGTTGCAGCGGACGGGGTCGCGGCGGCGCTGGCGGCCTATGAGGCCGAACGCAAACCGCGCACCGCACGCATTCAAGAGAGTTCGCTGGCCAATGACTGGCTGAAGAAGGGCAGCAATGCCGATTGGGTCTATGGCTACGACGCTTGGACCGTCCCGCTTACCCACCACCAAGAAGACCACAGGGAGTTCACATGAAACATATCCTAAAATCCGCGCTGTTGGCCGCCTCCTTGGCGGTTCCGGGCAGCTTCGCCGCCGCCGAGGTTACGCTGAACGCCGTGACCCTTGCGCCCAAACAAGCCTCGATCGCGGGGCCGTTCGGCCAGTTTGTCGAGGCTGTGAACGAACGCTTTGCCGGGCGGCTTCAGATCAACTGGCGCGGCGGGCCCGAAGTGCTGCCGCCCTTCGGGCATGCCGAAGCGGTGCGCAACGGCGCGATGGACATGGCCTATACCAGCCCCAGCTATTATTCCGGTCTGGTGCCGACCTCGGGCACGATGAACATGTCCTTCAAGCGCTATGCGGCGATTGCGGAAACCGACTATCACGAGCGGATGACCGAGCTGCACGCCGAAAAGGACCTTGTGTTTCTGGGCGAGATTCCGGCCTCTGACCTGAACTTCCTGATCTACATGGCCGATCCGGTCACCAGCTTGGCCGATCTGGAAGGCAAGCGCATCCGGGTCTTCCCGGCGCTGTTGCCGATGGTGCAGGCGCTGGGCGCGGAAGCCATCGTTCTGCCGATGGGCGAAATCTTCACCGCGATGGAACGCGGCACCATCGACGGCTTCATGCAAGGCCCGGTGGGCAACCACATGCAGTTCGAAGGCGTTGTGGACACGGTGATCTATCCGGGCGTCTATCGCGCGGGCTTCCCGGTTCTGGTCAACAAGGACAAATGGGCCGAAGTGCCGGAAGATGTGCAGGCCGAACTGGTCAGCTTCCTGCGCGATGAAATCGCCTATGAGCTGGACGAAATCTGGGCCGCGGATCTGGCCAAGGGCGTGGCCGATATGGAAGCGGCAGGCTTTACCCGGCTGGATCTGTCCGCCGAAGAAGCCGCGCAGCTGGAACAGATCGCCATGGACGCGGCATGGGCGGCAACGGCGGAAACCGCCGGCGCCGAGGTCGCCGCAGAACTGCGCGCGATGCTGGACAAGTAAGCGTTCAGACGAAAAACTTGACGTGCCGGGGGCGTATCCCCGGCATGTCCCTGCGCCGGAGCCGCCGACCCCATGCCCACATTTTACCTTGCGACGGTTCGGGTGTTCAGCCGTATCAATCTGGCCTGCGCCGCCTTGGGCGCGACCATCTTGTTCGGGATCGCCGCGATCATTTTCTGGGAAGTCGTCTCGCGCGCGCTTCTGGGCACGTCCAGCCTGTGGGTGATCGAGGTCAGCGAATACGCGCTGTTGTTCATCACCTTTCTGGGCGCGCCCTATCTTCTGGAAAAGAACATGCATGTCGTGCTGGATCTTGTGTACGACAACCTGCGCCCGGGCTTGCGCCGCGTGGCCGAGGTGCTGAACAGCCTGATCGGGCTGGGTATCTGCGCGACCCTGACCGTGGTCGGGATCGAGGTGGTTCTGGACCAATACAGCATCGGGGTGCGGCAGACGACGGTCATGGCCCCCTATAGTTTCTGGATCACCGCCGCCATGCCCTTTGGCATGGCCCTGATGGCCTTCCAGTTCTTCCACCAAGGCCTGTGCGCCCTTCTGGGCAGGACCGTGTGACATGGAATGGTATGTTGTCATCGCCGTGGTGCTGACCCCGCTGATCCTGTTGATGGTCATGGGCCTGCCGGTGGCGTTTTCCTTTCTGGCGGTGAATCTGGTGGGGTCCTACATCCTGCTCGGCGGGTTCAACGGGGTGTCGCAACTGGTTCTGAACACGGTGGATTCGCTGGCCAGCTTCACGCTGGTGCCGATTGCGCTGTTCATGATCATGGGCGAGTCGATGTTCCAGTCGCGCATCGCCATCGACCTGATGGACACGCTGGACAAATGGTTCGGCAAGCTGCGCGGGCGCTTGGCCTTCATGGCCGTGGGCGGCGGCGTGCTGTTTTCGACCCTGACGGGCAATTCGATGGGGTCCATCGCGCTGCTGGGCTCGACGCTGGTGCCGGAAATGGAAAAGCGCGGCTACAAGAAGCCGATGTCGCTGGGGCCGATCTTGGGGTCGGCGGGTCTGGCGATCATGATCCCGCCCTCGGCGCTGGCGGTGGTGTTGGGGGTGATCGCGGACCTGTCGATCGGGCGCATCCTGATCGGGATCATCGTGCCGGGCCTGCTGATGGCCTTGCTTTATGCGGTCTATATCTACATTCGCTGCACGCTTCAGCCCGATCTGGCCCCGTCTTTCGATGTGCCGCCCGTGCCCCTGAAGGAAAAGCTGGAAGCGACCGCGATCAACATCCTGCCCTTGGGCATCGTGGTGTTTTCGGTGGTCGGTGTGATTTTCCTGGGCCTTGCCACCCCCAGCGAGGCGGCGGCGACCGGGGCGGCGGCGACGCTGGCCTTGGCGGCGGCCAAGCGGCGGCTGAGTTGGGAGGTCTTTTCCAAGACCATGTTCAACAGCGCCAATATCTCGGTCATGGTGTTGTTGATCGTGTCGGGCGCGGTGGCCTTTACGCAGCTTCTGGCCTTTACCGGGGCGACCTTCGGGATGGTGGATGCGATCATCTCGCTGGAGATCAGCAAGGAAGCGATTGTCCTTTTGATGCTGGGATCGGTGATTTTCCTTGGCATGTTCATGGGGCCCTTGCCGATCATGCTGATCACCTTGCCGATCTTCGTGCCCATCGTGATCCAGTTCGGTTTCAACCCGATCTGGTTCGCCGCGATGTATCTGGTGGCGATCGAAACGGGCGCGACCTCGCCCCCGCTGGGCGCGGCCTTGTTCGTGATGAAGGCGGTCGCCCCCAAAGGCACCACCATGAACGAGATTTACCGCGCCGCGATGCCCTTTATCATCTGTGATCTGTTGGCCATCGCGATCCTGTTTGCCTTCCCCGTCTTGGTGACAGGGCCGGTGGATTACATGTTCCGTTAGGGCCGATGGCGCGGCGTCCCAATTTCCTGATCCTGATGACGGATCAGCAACGCGCCGATCATCTGGGCTGCTATGGCAATCCGGTGGTGCAGACGCCGGTGCTGGATGGGTTGGCGGCGCGCGGCACCCGGTTCGAGCGGTTCTATGTGTCGAACCCGATCTGTCAGCCCAATCGCGCGGCCTTGGCCAGCGGGCAACTGACCTCGGTGAATGGCTGCCGTCAGAACGGCATTCCCTTGTCGCCGCAGACCACCACCTATGCCGATGTGTTGCGCGGGGCGGGGTATCGCACCGGGCTGGTGGGCAAGGCGCATTTCCAGAATGTCTCGAACATTCCGGCCAAGCCGCGCGCTTTGCAGGGGGCGGGCGACCCGCCGAAACCGCCGCATGATCTGGCGCGGCAGGACCAACGCAGCGGCGCGGAATTCCTGAGCGAGCAGCGCGGCCTGTGGGCCCACAACCCCGACCGGACGGTGCCGCTGCCCTATTACGGGTTCGACCATCTGCGGCTGTGTATTGGCCATGGCGATCAGGTCGAAGGGCATTATTCGGGCTGGCTGCGCGACAAGCTGGACGGTGCGCCCGACCCGCGCGGCCCCGGCCCCGACCGGGACAACCACATGCCGCAGGTTTGGCGCACGGCCTTGCCCGAAGCCTTGTATCCCACGACCTATGTCGCGGATATGGCTTGCGAATTTCTGGAAGGCCAAAGCCCCGACGACCCGTTCCTGTTGGTCGTGTCCTTTCCCGATCCGCATCATCCCTTCACGCCGCCGGGGCGGTATTTCGATCTCTATGACCCTGAGGCGATGCCGCTGCCGGCCAGTTTTCACCATCCGACCGGGGCGCGGCGCGATCTGCCCGATCATGTCTTGCAGGCCTATGCGCTGGGCGATGCCAACCCGAACGCCTATTGGCCGTTTCATGTGACCGAGGCGCAGTTGCGCCAGATGCTGGCCTTGAACTATGGCGCGATCAGCCTGATCGACACCCAGATCGGGCGTGTGCTGGCGCAGCTTCAGGCGCAGGGCTTGGCGGATGAAACGGTGATCTGCTTCATGTCCGACCATGGCGATTACATGGGCGATCACGGCACGGTGCTGAAACATGGGGTCCACAGTCACGGGGCGATCCGCGTGCCGTTCCTGTGGGTCGATCCGGCGGGTGCGCAAGGCGCGGTCAGCGGGTTGCAAGCCAGCGCCATCGACTTTGCGCCCACGCTGTTGCAGCGCGCGGGGCTGCAAGTGCCCGTGGGCATGCAAGGCCAAGACCTGTGCGCGCCCGATGCGCGCGACCTGCCAGTGCTGATCGAAGACGCGGGGATCGGCATTTATCTGGACCCGGATGCCGATACCAGCATTCGCAGCCTTGTGGATGGCGATTGGCGGCTGAGCGTTTTTGAAGGGTCCGATCTGGGCGAGCTTTACGATCTGCGGACCGACCCGCATGAGTTGACCAACCTGTGGGCCGCCCCCGACCACCAAGAGAAGAAGACCGAGATGCTGTTGAAACTGGTGCAGCGCCAGATCGCGTTGCGGGACAAGTCGCTGCTGGCGACCCATCAAGCATGACGGGCGGGGCGTCCTCCATGGACATCCTGATCCTTGGCGGGGGCATTGCGGGCTGTGCCGCCGGGATCGCCTTGTCCAGCCGGGGCCACCGCGTGCGCATTGCCGAGGCGCAATCGGAATGGCGGTTCCTGAGTTCGGGCATATTCGTTTACAGCAACGGGCTGAGCTGTCTGGAGGATCTGGGCGTGCTGCCCGATATTCTGGAGACGGGCTTTGCCGTCCCCGGGGGGCAGAACAGCTATTACGATCACACCGGGGCCTTGATCACGCGCACGCATTATCCCACGGCGCGCGATGGCAGGGTGCCCGCCATTCTGGGCATCAAGCGGGCCGAATTGCACCGCGTGCTGGCGGCCAGATTGGCGGCTTGCGGGGTCACGGTCGATCTGGGGCTGACGGCAAGCGCGCTGGATTTGCAGCCGGACGGGGTGGCGGTGGCCTTTTCCGATGGCACGCAAGGCCGGTATGATCTGGTGCTTGGTGCGGATGGCATCCGGTCGGCCACCCGGTCGATGATCGGCATCCCGGAGGGGCCGCGCTATACCGGGTTTGTCGTATGGCGGTCCGTGCATCCGCGCCCCGACACGCTGACCGACAAGATCATGATGATGGGGCCTGCGAAACGCTATGGGATCATGCCGATCAGCGCGGATCGGCTGTATACCTTCGGGACCATTGCCGAACCGAAAGGCCCGCATCGCCCGCCCGAGACATGGCCGCAGGAAATGGCGGCCGCCTTTGCCGAATTTCAGGGACCCGCGGCCCCCTTCTTGCAGACGCTTGGTCCGGACAGCGAAGTGATGTTCACCGCCGTCGAGGAGATCGTGATCGACGGGCCATGGCATCGGGGGCGGGTGCTGTTGCTGGGGGATGCGGCGCATGCCTCGACGCCGTTCATGGGCCAAGGCGGCGCGATGGCGATGCAGGACGGGTTGGTTCTGGCCGATCTTTTGGAGGCGGCGCCGGACCCGGACACGGCGCTTGCGGCCTTTACGGATGTGCGCGCGCCGGTCTG
>CAZIKH010000029.1:0-14631 GCA_964539755.1 uncultured Dinoroseobacter sp.
AGGCGTTCCCGCTGGCGCCCATGGGCGTCGAAATTGTTGGGGTCCAGCCAAGCCTCGAACGCGCTGCGCAAGGCGGGCCAATCCGCGTCGATCACGGCAAACCACGCGGTGTCGCGGTTGCGCCCCTTCACGACGCCCGCCTGCCGAAACACCCCTTCGTAACTGAACCCGAACCGTTGCGCGGCCCGGCGCGAGCCAAGGTTCAACGCATCGCATTTCCATTCAAAGCGCCGATAACCCGCACCAAAGGCCCACGACATCAGCAGATAGATCGCTTCGGTCGCGGCGCGGCTGCGTTGGGCAATCGGGGCCAGATTGATATGGCCCACTTCGATGCTGCCCGCCTCGGGCTGAATGCGCATCAGGCTCAAGACCCCCATCGCGCGCCCGCTTGCCCGGTCGCATAGCGCCAGGAAATGCGGATCGGACACCCCTTCGGTCATGCTGCGGACCCATTTGTGATAGGTGGCCGCCGAATGAAACGGGCCATACGGCAAGTAGTCCCAAATCCCGTCATCTTCGGCATTCGCGCGGTGCAGATCTGCGGCATGGCGATCCGCGTCCAGCCGTTCCAGCCGGGCATAGCGCCCGCTCAGCGGCTGGTTGCCGGGCCGTGGCGGGGGCGACCAGTTCGGCACAGGTGCCCCGAACTGCTTGGTGCCGTTGGGTGTCACTGTTTCCCCTTCCCGTACAAAATTCGGTGAAAGACAGCCACCGTTTCCCCTTTTCTAGCAGCACCGCCACAATGCCCGCAAATGGCGCGATCCTGCCCCAAATTGCGCCCGCTTTGTCTAGGATACAAGACGGACAACAGCCCTTGGGGGGGCGTCTGCCAAAGGAAGATCGCGCATGGCCAAAAAAGCCAAGGCGCGGGCGCGTCGCAAGCAAAGCGGCGGGTCCGGTGCTGCCACAGTGATGATCCTCGCCGCATTGGGCGTGGGTCTGTTCATAGGACTTGCCGGGTTCGAAGCCGGTGCCACCGCCGGCGAAGCCGCGCGTGCGGCGGGGATCGCGACGGATTAACCGCGCAAGATCCCCGGGTCGCTGCCCAGATCGAGCCCGGGGAACACCGATCCCGTCAGAATGTCGGCGTCCAGCCCGTAGGCACCGCGCAACGCCCAAGCGGCGTAGCGACGGACATCGTCGGTGGGCATCAGGTCGCGGCGGTCCAACAGATCGGCCTCGGCCAGACCGGGCCAGCGCCCGTAAAGCCGCCCGCCGCGCACCGCGCCGCCCGCGATCAGCATCGTCCCACCTGTCCCGTGATCGGTGCCGCGACTGCCGTTTTCCGCCGCCGTGCGGCCAAATTCGGTCATCGCCAGCACCGTGGTCTGCCCCCAGACAGGGCCCAGATCGTCGCGCAAGGTCAGGATCGCCTGTTCCAGTCGGCGCAGGGCCCGGCTGAGCGAGGGGGCTTGCCCCCGATGCGTGTCCCAACCTGTCAGCGAAAACGCGGCGATCCGGGTGTCTTCGCGCAACCGGGCGGCGGCGAAGCCCGCCAGCGATTGTGCCCCCTCGCCAGCCCGCGCTTCGTCCAGCCCGGCGTCCACCATCATCTGTTGTTCGGCCAGACTGTCGATGTCTTCGGACGCCCCAAGGCTTTCGGCCAGATCAAGCGCGCCGCTGGCGGCGGCATGAAACACCGGATCGTCGGCATAGATCCGTTCCAGCAACAAGCGTGCTTGCGGGGTCAGGTCCAGTCGCGTCGCGGGGGACCAACTGCTGACGGCCATCGGGCCGGACAGGATCAACGGCACCTCGCGCCCGATGGCAAAGGCGGTTTCGGATTGCGCACCGGGCAGCGCGGTCAGAAGGCGGTTCAACCAGCCGCCGCGCACCGCGTTCAGGGGCACGTCCATCCCGGTGCCCGCCTCCAGCATGTCTTGCCCGTCGAAATGGCTGCGTTGACCGCGATAGGGGGTGGATACGGCGGGCACCAAAGCCAATTCCCCCGCCGCCCAAAGCGGGCGCAGCCCGTCCAGCGCGGGATGCAGGCCGAAGCCCTCTGCCAGCGGCTCGCCTGCCTCGTCCCCTGCCAAGGTCGGGCGCAGCTGGGTCAGCATCGGATCGGCACGGGGCGGCAGCACCGACAGGCCATCCATGCCACCGCGCAACAGGATCACCACCAACCGCGCGTCGCCGGGGGCCGACGCAAAGGTCATGGTCGTCGTCAAGGGATGCGCGGCCACCGAACAGCCCAGCGCCCCCAATCCTTGCAACAAGTCGCGTCGTTTCATCGGTGGGTCCTAGCGTCGGTTGAATTCGGGCGCGGACAGGATCAAGCCGACCCCTTCCCAGCGGGTTTCGGCGGCGGCGGCGGCAAAGCGGGTCGCCTCGCTGGCCAAAGGCCCCAGCGCCAGATCGACAAATCCCCGTGGATCGGGCAGATCGGGCCGGAACTCGGACGGGGCCGCCATCGCCCAGCCGATGCGCCCCGCCAGACCTTGCGGGCTGATCCACGCCTCCAAGGTTTCGGGCCAGCCGTCGGGACCGGGCGCGCGGCGATAGGCCTGCCCCATCCCCTGCAAAGGCCGATCAAACAGATCCCGGACCGTTCCGGCCCGCATCGCCCGCAGACGGTCGGCCTCGGGGCCCAGCGCGCGCACCGCGCCCAGCACGAAATCCAGCGGGCGACGGGCTTTCTGGCCAAAGCTGTCCAAGCTGGCCCGGTGGTCGATCAGGACCCCGGTGACCGAAGCCAGATCGCCCTCGGTGTCCCGGAAACGCGCCTCCAGCGCGCGCACGAGGCCAGCATCCGGGTTATCTGACGTGAAATGGACGGCCAGTTTCCGGGCGATATAGGCCGCCGTGGCGGGATGGGCCGCCAGATCGTCCAGCGCCGCGGTGATATCTTCGATCCGCGCAGGGTCTGCCCCGCCATAGCTGCGCCCCAGCACGGTTTCCGCCCCCGGTTCGGCCAGATGCGGACGGAATTCGAACCCGTCAAACCCCGCGCGCATGCCTGTGAACAGTTCGGCCAATTGGCGCACATCGTCCTGCCCATAGGGACCCCCGGCCCCCAACGTGTGCAGTTCCAGCACCTCTCGGGCGAGGTTTTCGTTCAGGCCCCGATCCCGCCCGCTGCCACCGGGGCTGTTCGGGCCAACCGACATGGTCTGGTCGAGATAGATCAGCATCGCAGGATGCATCACCGCCGCGCGCAGCATATCGGCGAACCGACCGGCCACATGGGGGCGGATGGCTTGGGCGGTGAACAGCGGCTCCCACGGGCGCAGGCGGACCGGACCCATATGGACGGTGAAGTGATCGCGCCAGAACTCGGTCAGTCTGTCGTGCAGGGGCACGGCGACATGTGCCGCCCGCAAGAGTGCCGTCTGGCGCGCTTGGTGCAGCGGCACCAGCAAGGCACGCGCGGCGGCGCGGCGGTCTTCATCGGTCGCCTCGCCTGCGCGGCGGGCCCGGTTCGTTTCGACGAAATGCTGCATCGCGGCTTTCGTGGCCGAAGGGTCGGGATCGGCAAAGGCAAGCCCCGGATCGGGGGCAAAGAGCACGTCGATCCAGTCCGCCGCCGCCTGCGGCAGGTCAAAGGCCGGGGACGGTCCATGGCCGAACCGCATGGCAAGCTGATAGGCGGTCACACGCATGACGCAAATCTAAGCGTCTCAGGGGGGTTCGCCTAGGGCCAAGACCAATCCAAGCGCGAAATTGCCCCCGGACGAAGGGCGTTCACTTGCCCTTCCGCCCCGGGAACGCCATGTCTGGGGCGACGCAAGAAAAGGACAGACCATGGGACTGCCAGTACGGGAACAGATGACCTATTGGGGACTGGCGGCGCTGGTCTTTCTGGCGTTCATGTGGATTCTGGGCGACGTGATCCTGCCTTTCGTGGTCGGCGGCGCGCTGGCCTATTGCCTTGATCCGATCGCCGATGCCTTGGAACGGGCCGGGTTTCCGCGCCTCTTGGCGACGATCACGATCTCGATCGTGGCCGTGATCGTGTTTGTCATCGTGGGGCTGCTGGTCGTCCCGTTGATGATCGAACAATTGCTGGCCATGGTGAATGCCGCGCCGGACCTTGCCCGCCAATTGCAAGCCGCGTTGTCGGAACGCTTTCCCAGCATCGACGACCCCGACAGCACCTTGCGCCAATCCTTGGCCGGGGTGGCCGAGTTCATCCGTTCGAAGGGCGGTGCGCTGATCAATCAGGTGCTGGCCTCGGCGGTGTCCTTGCTGAACGCGGTTGTGTTTCTGGTGGTGGTTCCGGTGGTCGCTTTCTATCTGCTGCTGGACTGGGACCGGATGACGGCGAAGGTGGCCCAGCTTCTGCCGCGCGACCATGCCCCGGTGATCAAGGACCTTGCGCACCAGATCGACCGCGTTCTGGCGTCCTTCGTGCGCGGACAGCTGACGGTCTGCATGATCCTTGGCGCCTTTTATTCGGTTGCCTTGATGGCCGTGGGTCTGAATTTCGGCTTGGTGGTCGGGGCCATTGCGGGGCTTTTGACCTTTATCCCCTATGTCGGATCGATTGTCGGGGGCAGCTTGGCCATCGGGATCGCGCTGTTCCAGTTCTGGGGCGATTGGCCATGGGTCCTGCTGGTTGCGGCGATCTTCTTCGGGGGCCAGATGGTCGAAGGGAACATCCTGACGCCGAACCTTGTGGGTGGGTCGGTCGGGTTGCACCCGGTCTGGCTGTTGTTCGCGTTGTCGGCCTTCGGGTCGCTGTTCGGCTTTGTCGGGATGCTGGTTGCGGTGCCGGTTGCAGCGGCCTTGGGCGTGCTGGCGCGCTATGGCGTCGGGCGCTACACCGACAGTCGGCTCTACAAGGGTCTTGTGGGGCGGGATGACGAGGCCGCGTGATGGCCGAGCAACTGCCGCTTGATCTGCCGCTGCGTCCCGCGCTGGGACGGGCGGATTTCGTCGCCTCGCTGGCCAATCAAGAGGCGCTGACCCAGATCGACGGCTGGGCAGACTGGCCGCAAGGCAAGCTGGTGCTCTATGGTCCGGCGGGGTCGGGCAAGACCCATCTGGCGATGGTCTGGGCCGATATGGCGGATGCGCAGGTCCTGTCGGCGCGCGATTTGCGGGGCACCGGGCCGCAGGCGACAGCGCTGGTGGTGGAAGATGTGCCCCAGATCGCCGGGCAGACCGAACAGGAAGAGGCCCTGTTTCACACCCATAACCGCATTCTGTCGCAAGGCGGGCGGCTTTTGCTGACCGGTCAGGATGCGCCCAGCTTGTGGCGGATCGGTCTTCCCGATCTCGCCAGCCGCATTCAGGGCACCCTGTCGGTCGCCTTGTCGCCCCCGGATGATGCGCTTTTGTCATATATCCTTCTTAAACTTTTTGCAGACCGCCAGGTGACCCCGTCGCCCAAGGCCATCGAAACGCTGGTGCTGTATATGGAACGTTCCTTTGCCGAAGCCGGCCGGCTGGTGGCTGAAATCGACCGCCGCGCCATGGCCGAACGGCGCAAGATCAACGACACACTGGCGCGCGAGGTGCTGGGCATCGGGGCCTCTGCACAAGCCCCCTTGTTTCGCCCTGACGGGTCGGACTAGGCAAAGACCATGACCTCGCCCGCTGATTTCCTGACTGCCCCATTCGCCACCCCGGTGGACCGTCCCAAAGCCGAACGCGAAGGACCCGGGCGGTTCTTCAACCGCGAATTGTCTTGGCTGGGGTTCAATTGGCGCGTGCTGGATGAGGCCAGCAATCCGCGCGTCCCCCTGCTGGAACGCGTGCGGTTCTTGTCGATCAGCGCGACCAATCTGGACGAGTTTTATTCGGTTCGGGTGGCGGGCCTGCGCGAATTGGCCCGCGAGGGCAACACGACACCCGCCGCAGACGGCCTGACCCCGGCGGAACAACTGGTGCTGATCCACCGTGACGCGCGCAAGCTGATGGCCGAACAGCAATCCGTCTGGTCCACGCTGAAACGCGAAATGGAGGGCGAAGGCATCGCCCTGTTGACGCGCTCCAAACTGACCAAGGGCGATCTGAAAGAACTGGAGGCCGTCTTTCTAAGCAACGTGTTTCCGGTTCTGTCGCCTTTGGCCATCGACCCAGCACATCCGTTTCCCTTCATTCCCAATGCCGGGTTTTCGCTGGTTCTGGAACTGACCCGGAAATCCGATCAGGCCCCGCTGCAAGCCTTGCTGCCGATCCCGGCCCAGATCGACCGGTTTATCCGCCTGCCCGACCGGCGCGGCAAGATCCGGTTCCTGCCCTTGGAAGAATTGCTGCTGTTGAATGTGCCGCTGTTGTTTCCGGGCTATGACCTGACCGCTCATTGCAGTTTCCGCATCCTGCGCGACAGCGATCTGGAACTGGAAGAAGAAGCCGAAGACCTGGTGCGCGAATTCGAAACCGCGCTGAAGCGCCGCCGCCGGGGCGAAGTCGTGCGCCTGCAGTTTTCCGCCGGTGCGCCCGAGGGTCTGACCGAAATCGTCGCCGACGCCTTGGATGTGGCCCCAGAAGAAGCCATCGAAGTGCGCGGGATCATCGGTGTGGCCGACCTGAAAGAACTGGTCATCGACGACCGCCCCGATCTGCTTTGGCCGAACTTCACACCGCGCGTGCCCGAACGGGTGCAGGATCATGACGGCGATATGTTCGCCGCGATCCGCCAAAAGGACATGCTGCTGCACCATCCCTATGAAACCTTCGACATGGTCAACCGCTTCTTGCAGCAAGCCGCGCGGGACCCCGATGTCGTTGCGATCAAGCAAACGCTGTACCGCACCTCGCGCGACAGCCCGATTGTGGCCGCGCTGTGCGAAGCCGCCGAAGACGGCAAATCCGTCACCGCGCTGGTCGAGCTGAAAGCCCGCTTTGACGAGGCCGCCAATATCCGCCAGTCGCGGCGGCTGGAACGGTCCGGCGCGCATGTGATCTACGGCTTCATCAACTACAAGACCCACGCCAAGATCAGCACGGTGGTCCGACGCGAAGGCAAGAAGCTGGTGACCTATACCCATTACGGCACCGGCAATTACCACCCGATCACCGCGCGGATATACACCGACCTGTCTTTCTTCACCTGCGATGAGGCGCTGGGGCGTGATGCCACCAAGGTCTTCAATTACGTGGGCGGCTATGCCCAGCCCGATGCGCTGGAAAACCTGTCGATCAGCCCCATCGACCTGAAATCGAACCTGATCCAGATGATCGGACGCGAGGCCGAATTTGCCCGCGCAGGCCGTCCCGCCGAAATCTGGGCCAAGATGAATTCGATCATCGAACCCGATGTCATAGACGCGCTTTACGATGCGTCGCGCGCGGGGGTGCGGATCAATCTTGTCATTCGCGGGATTTGCGGGGTGCGTCCGGGCATAAAGGGGCTAAGCGAGAATATCCGCGTCAAATCCATCGTCGGGCGTTTCTTGGAACACAGCCGCATCGTTTGTTTCGGCAACGGGCATGGCCTGCCGTCGAAGAAGGCACGCGTCTTCATCAGTTCCGCAGACTGGATGGGGCGCAATTTGAACCGGCGCGTGGAAACCTTGGTCGAAACCCGCAACAACACCGTCAAGGCGCAGATCGTCAGCCAGATCATGGCGGCCAATCTGGCCGATGTGGCGCAAAGCTGGGTGCTGAACCCCGATGGCAGCTTCACCCGCCATGCGCTGCCCGAAGGCGAGATTGCCTTTAACTGCCACAAGTTCTTCATGGAAAACCCGTCCCTGTCGGGGCGGGGCAGCGCCGGGGCCAGCGACGTGCCCAAGCTGGCGCATAGCCGCGACGATTAAGCCGACGCGTGACCTATGGCTTGACCCCGGCGGGGTCGCCTTTCTAGGGTCCGCCCCGAGGAAACGGGGAGAGGTCTGCGCGTGGACGGCGAAGCGACAGCACATCTGGGCTGGTCCCCTTTTGCCCCAGAGGCCGAGGAGGACGATGGGGCCGAAGCCCGCGCCTTGGCACGGGTGGGTGTGATCGACGTTGGATCGAACTCGGTTCGGATGGTCGTGTTCGACGGGGCAGCGCGGGCCCCTGCCTATTTCTACAACGAAAAGGTCATGTGCGGGCTGGGCGCGGGCCTGTCGACCACGGGCAAGCTGAACGCCGAAGGCCGGGTGCGGGCCGCCGCCGCGATCAAGCGTTTCGTCAAACTGGCCGAAGGCATGAAGGTGTCGCCCCTGCTGGCCGTTGCCACCGCCGCAATGCGCGAAGCATCAGATGGCCCCGCCTTTTGTGCCGAAATCGCAGAAACAACGGGGCTGACCCTGCACGTCATCGACGGGGCGGAAGAAGCGCGTCTGTCCGCCCAAGGCGTGCTGTTGGGCTGGCCCGGGGCCGAGGGTGTGATCTGCGATATCGGCGGGTCCTCGATGGAGGTTGCCGAGATCGGCGAAGGTCAAGTCGGGCGCCGCGCAACCTCGGCCCTTGGTCCGTTGAAGCTGGCCGATGTCAAGGGCGGCAAGAAAGGCCTGCGCAAGTATATCGCCGCCGAACTGGACGGTTTGGCCCAGGCTGTGCCCGCCCGTGGCAAGCGCATGTTCCTTGTCGGTGGGTCATGGCGCGCCTTTGCGCGGATCGACATGTTGCGGCGGAACTATCCGCTGGCGGTCCTGCATGAATACGAAATGACGCCAAAGCAAATCCGCGCCACCATCGACTATATCGAAGACCACGATCTGGAAGACTTGCGCGCCGCCACCGGGATCGGGCAGGCGCGGATTTCGCTTTTACCCATGGCGATCAAGGTCTTGCGGCCCCTTTTGGCGCAGTACAAACCCTCCTCGGTGGCGATTTCCAGCTATGGCATCCGCGAGGGTCTGCTGTACGAACAGATGTCCGACAGCCTGCGCCGCCGGGATCCGCTGATCGAAGCCAGCCGGTTTGCCGAACAGCGCGCCGCCCGGATGCCCGGCTTTGGCAAGGTGCTGTTCGATTTCATCGGGCCGCTCTACAAATCGGCCAAGCCGGACATGTTGCGCCTGATCGAAGCGGCCTGCCATTTGCACGACGTGGGCTGGCGCGCGCATCCGGATTACCGGTCCGAAGTGGTGTTCGATACCGCGACCCAAGCCAACCTTGCGGGCATGACCCATGAAGAACGTGTGTTCCTGGGGCTGTCTTTGCTGCACCGCTACCGCAACAGCCGCGACGGCAGCCGATTTGCGCTGTTGTTCGATCTGATCCCGCCGGAGGCCCAGAAACAGGCCGAGGTGCTGGGCAAGGCCCTGCGGTTCGGCGCGATGTTCGCCGCGCAGGAACCGGGGTTCATGGGCCGATTGAAGTGGTTTCCCAAAAAGAAGGTGCTGGAGCTGCACCTATCGCCCGAACTGGCCGTCCTGCATGGCGAAGTGGCCGATGCGCGGTTCAACGCGCTGGTCAAGGCGTTGGAGGCCGAAGGGCGCGTGGTGATCGGCTGATCCTCAGCGCCGTCCGGTCTACAGGTCCGTTGCCCCCGTTTCGGGGTCGATCCCGTCTTCGGGCGTCAGGGGAACCTTCCGCCGGATCAGGATATCCCCGTTTTCCAGAATCTCTGGTCGTTCATAGGCGTTGGCGTCGTCGATCAGCGCACCCAAGGATTCCAGCATCGGGGCCATCTCGGATTCGAGCGCGCGCATCAGCAGCGACATGCCTTCGCCGAGCAGCGAAAAGCCTTCCTCGAAGCTGGGGGGTGGGTCGGTTTCGTCGGCAAGAACGGGCGGCGCGGCCAGCGCCAAGGACAGGGCCAAGCTGGGAAGAAGCAAGCGGTGCATCGGTCGGGTCCTCCGGTCAGATGTCCGGCATATGGGCATGCGATTGCGGATTTTCAGGGGGAAAAGCCGCTAAAGATCGACATCCCATGTCACCGGAAAATGGTCGGATGCGGTCAGCAACGCATCGCGCAACACCGGGTCGTGATAGCAGGCTGGATCATCGAACGGGTGCCAGATGCGCCATGTCCCCTGCCGCGCCTTCAGGTCCGGCGACACCAGAATGTAATCCAACAGGACGCTCAACCACCGCCCTGTGGTGCGGTTGAAGAACCGGGCGCTGACCGGCGTTGCCGCCAAGGGGCGGGACAACCCCTGCACCGCATGCGGGTCATAAAGCGGCACCTCGTCCGGTCCGCCCAACACGATCTCGACGCCGGACCGCCCGAACAGGGCTTCGAACGCATCCAGTCCCGGACCATCGTTCAAATCCCCCAGAACCACCAAGGGCGTGGCATCCGCCAAATGCGCGTCGATACGCCGACGCAGCCAGATACACTGGGCCAATTGCTTGCGGCGATTGGCGATCGCGATCCGGGTGGCGTCCTCGGGGCTGCGCGCGCCATGGGGGGCCTTTGATTTCGCGTGGACCCCGATCATATGAAACCGCGCCCCCGTTGCCGTTTCGACCGCCAATTCCAAAGGGGGCTTGGAAAAGCGGATGGATTCGGGCGCGGCATCCACGTCCAGATCCAAGGGAAAGGCTTGGTCAAAGCGCGGCGCACCGTGGCTTTCCTGCGGGGCATGGCGCGGGCGCAGCGCGTCAGGATCATAAAGCAGCGCGATTTCCTGTTGGGTGTCGTTGGAAAACCCGATCATCGCCGACCGCGCCCGCAGGCCATAGTGGCGGGCAAAGGCTTCGAGGGCGGTGACGGTGCTGCGATGGGGGCTGTGATCGGGGGCCTCGATCACCATGACCGCATCGGCATCCAGACGCGCGAAGACCCGTCCCAAGGCATCGGCCTGCGCTTGGCGGGTGACATCATGGCGCCCCGACCAGCCCCCATCCCGCAGCAACCGCCCGGCATCGTCGAACAGCGCATTGAACCATTCGACATTGTAGGTCGCCAGACGCATTCAACCGACGGCCTGTGCGCTGATTTCATCCCAGGCCCGGTTGATCGCGATCAGGCGTTTTTCGGCCAGCTTGACCGCTTCTTCGGGAACGCCCCGCGCCATCATCGCATCGGGGTGGGTTTCGCGCACCAATTGCCGCCATGCGCTGCGAATATCCGCCAAGGGGGTCTGGGGCGTTACGCCCAAAATCTCGTACGGATCGCGCGGCGCGTCGGGCACAAACTGCGCGCGCAGACTGCGAAAACACGGCTCGCCCAGCCCGAAAATCCGCGCCACTTCTTGCAGGAACGCGTCTTCTGCCGGGTGATAGGTGCCATCGGCCATGGCGATGTGAAACAGACCTTCCATCAGGTCGGTCAGGGGCCGCTGGTCATCGCCGAACATGCGCGCAATCCGCGCGGCATAGTCCTGAAACCCCGCCACGTCTTCGCGCGCCAAGTTGAAGACGCGCGCGGCGTTCGCTTCTTCGCCCTTGGGGATCGTGAAAACCTGACGAAAGGCGGTCACCTCGTCCCGGGTGACTTGGCCATCGGCCTTGGCCATCTTGGCCCCCAAGGCAATCACCGCAATCGCAAACGCGACCGAGCGTTCGGGCGGTGTGCGCAAACGCTCGAACACCTCGGCAAGGCTTTCGCCTTGTCTGAGCGCGGCCAGCGCCTCGGCTATCCGGGTCCAGATCGACATGGGCCTAGGCTAGACCACTAGACGGGCCCTGTCACAACCCCCTGCGCATCAAGATCAGGTCCATCCAGCGCCCAAATTTGTGGCCGACCTCGCGCAAGACCGCGACTTCCTCGAACCCGACCTTGGCATGGAAGGCACGCCCGCCGGGGTTTTCCCCGCTGACACCCGCCCACAACGTGTGAACCCCGCGCGCGCGGCCATGGTCCACCAGCGCCTCGATCAAGGCGCGTCCAACCCCGCGCCCCTGCGCGGCCGGGGCCAGCAGGATCGAGTGTTCCATCGTGTGCTGATACCCGATGCCGCCGCGAAACTGGCCATAGGTCGTAAAGCCCAGCACCTGCCCATCGGCGGCGGCGACGAAAAAAGGATGGTCCAGCGCCGCCTTGTCCTGCCACAGCTGGATCAGGTCCTCGGGCGTTTTCTCGACCGAATTGAAGGTGATCGACGTGTTGCGGATCGCGTCGTTCCAGATCGCCAGAACACCGTCGATATCGGCGGGCGTGGCGGGGCGGATCATAGGCTGCGCGCCCCATGGGGCGTTTCAAAGACCGCCGACATGGCGGCGGGGCCGTGCGCCACCTGCACGCGGGCATCGTCCAAGGCCGGGATCAAAGCCGCCTCGGGATGGGTGATCTGCAAGGTGGACAGCCGCACACCGATATCGGGCAAACGGTCCTGCGCACGTGCGTCCTGCCATGCCAGAAGGCCGGGACAGAACGTGCCCAGCGGGCTGTCGATCGGATAGGACATCTGCCAGCGCAAATCGCCCCGTTCATAGGGTTTGGGCGGCACATAGGTTCCGGGCATCTGATCCCAGACCGCCATATCGCTGGCCGCCCACACCCAAGAGACCAGCCGCGGCGCGCCGGTGAACTGGTCCAAACCGAACCAGCGCGGCCCGTCCGGGGACGGCAGGTCCGGGTCGATGGCGATCACTTCCAGATAGGTGTCGGGCCCAAGCGACAATAGCCGATTATGCGTGCCCATGAAGACATGCTGCCCCCCGCCTGACAGCGGCACGTCCAAGGCCGCCTCGACCGCGCGCACGCCCGCGTCCAAGCTTTCGGCGGCCACCACGATATGATCCAGACAAAACATGGGCCTGACGCTACAAGTGTTGCGCGCAGACGCAAGCGCGAAGCTACAACCGTTCGTCTTCGCAGATGAAATCGGCCCGGGGCGGGCTTTTGCCTTCGGCGCTCCACAACGGGACTTTCGCGCGCCATGCCGCCCGCGCGATCAGATGCGCCCCAATCGGGGCGGTGAACAGGATAAAGAAGATCACCGCCAAGGCCTTCACGGCGGTTTCACCACCCATTTCAAGGGCCACCGCCCCGCAGATCATGCCGACCCCCAGCGTGCCTGCCTTGGTCGACGCATGCATCCGGATGAACACATCCTGCATCCGCAGCACGCCCAAGCCCGCGATCAGCGTGAAAAAGCCCCCGCCCACCATCAGGCCCACGGCGATCCAGTCGATCCATGTCAGGGTCATTTGTCCAACTCCTTGGGATGACGGTCGGCATAGCTGCGCCCGGATCGCAGCATGAAGCGCGCCAAGGCGACCGTGCCCAAGAAGGCCACCAAGGCCAGCACAAGGGCCGCGTCCATATAGGTGGCCACGTCGCTGGCCAGCGCGAACAAGGCCAGCATCGCCACCAGCAGAATGGAAATCAGGTCCAGCGCCACCACCCGATCCGCGAGGGTCGGACCGCGCAACAGGCGGATCGTGGCAAAGACCAGCGCGACGGTGATCGACCCAAAGGCAAACAGGATCGCCGCCCCCAAGGGACCAACCTGCCGCGTGTCGATCAGCAGATCGCCCAGACCCGATATCGTGAACAGGTCCATCATCGCGTCGCCCTCAGCACGCGGCGTTCGATCCCGCGTTTCAGGGCGTTGATTTCAGCCTCGGGGTCGTCGCCGCCGAACATCGAATGGATCAGCAAGGTGGATTTGTCATTGCTCAGATCGATGGACAACGTGCCGGGGGTCAGCGAGATCAGGTTCGCCGTCAGCATCAATTCCGCATCGGTCTTGGCATCCAGCGGCATCACGATGAACCCCGGTCGGGCATAGCTTTTGGGGGTCAGCACGTCCCAAGCCACCCGGACCGAGGACACGATCAGTTCATAGTGGAAATAGACGAACAGCGTGATCGCCCCCCAGAGGCGTCGGATCAGCGTCATTGGCTTTCTCCCAGAACGACGGCGACATAGGCCGCCGGATCAAGCAGGGTGATGGCGGCTTCCTCGGCGATGGCATAAAGCGGCCCCGCGCCCAGACCAACCGCCACGGTCATGACCGCCAGCACGGCGATGGGCCAGATCATCGACGCGGGCAAGGGACGGCTGAGGTCATGGGCGGGGTCGGAATGATCCTTCCAGAAGGCCGCCAACCAGATCTTGGTCATGGAATAGAGCGTGATCAGACCCACCGCCAGCGCCGCAAAGGCCACCCACCAGTCGCGCGTCTCAAGGCTGGCCTGCACGATGATGAACTTCGCCCAGAAGCCCGACAAGGGCGGGATGCCCGCAAGCGACAATGCGGGGATCAGGAACAGGACCGACAGGAAGGGGGCCGCTTTGTACAGCCCGCCAATGCGGTCCAGATCCTCGCTTCCGGTTTTCCAGGCAATCGCCCCGGCGATGAAGAACAGGTTCGCCTTCACGATGATATGGTGGAACAGGTAGAAAATCGCCCCAACGATGGCCAAGGGCGTGAACAGCGCCAGTCCCAGCACCATATACCCAATCTGGCTGATGATGTGGAATGACAGGATCTTGCGCACGCCGTTTTGCGCCGCTGCCCCCAGAACACCGATCACCATGGTCAGGACCGCACCGATCAGCAGCACCGTCTGGATCGCCGTGCCGTCGCCATCATAGACCACCGTGAAAACCCGCAGCAGGGCATAGACCCCGACCTTGGTCAGCAGGGCCGCAAACAGGGCCGAGGTGGCGAAGGCAGGCGTGTGATAGGACGCCGGCAACCACGCAAAGACCGGGAACATCGCCGCCTTGGCCCCGAACGCAAACAGAAGCAGCGCCGCGCTGGCCAGCACGGCGGTTTCGTTCTGGCGCCCTTGCAGCGCCAAATGCAGGTCGGCCATGTTCAGCGTGCCCGCCACCCCATAGAGGATGCCCACGCCCGACAGGAAGGCCAGCGTCGCGATCAGGTTCAGGCCGACATATTTGACCGC
>CAZIKH010000030.1:0-14599 GCA_964539755.1 uncultured Dinoroseobacter sp.
CGCCATAGATCGTGGCATAGCCCACCGCGACCTCGGACTTGTTGCCGGTGGTCAGCAGCATCTCGCCGAACTTGTTGGACAGCGCCATCAGCAGAAGGCCGCGCAGGCGGGACTGGATGTTTTCTTCGGTCAGGTCCGGTGCGGTGCCCGCGAAAAAGGGGGCCAGCGCCTGGGTCACTGCGGTGCGCGGCCCGCTGATCGGGACATAATCATAGCGGCAGCCAAGCGCCTTGGCGCAGGCTTCGGCATCTTCCAGGCTTTCGGGCGACGTGTATTCCGACGGCAACATCACGCAGCGCACATTCTCGGCCCCCAGCGCATCGACCGCAATCGTGGCGACAAGGGCGCTGTCGATCCCGCCGGACAGACCCAACAGCACCTTCTTGAACCCCGTCTTGCGCATATAGTCGCGCAAGGACAGCACCATCACGCGGTAGTCTTGTTCCCATGCATCGGGATGCGCGACCTTGTCGGTGGCCACGGCGCGCCAGCCATCCGGGCCCTTTTCGAAGTCCTGATGGGTGATGACCTCGTCAAAGACGGGCAGTTTCGCGGCCAGCGCCCCGCCGGGGTTCAGCACAAAGGACCCGCCATCGAAGACCTGATCGTCCTGCCCGCCGACCATGTTCAGATAGACCAACGGCAGCCCGGTTTCGACGACACGCTGCACCATCAGGTTCAGGCGCAGATCGAACTTGCCGCGATAATAGGGCGATCCATTCGGCACCAGCAGAATCTCAGCCCCTGTTTCGGCCAGCGTTTCGGCCACGTCCGGCCACCAAGCGTCTTCGCAAATCGGGGATCCGATCCGAACCGGCCCGATCTGGTAGGGGCCGTCGATGTCGCGGGTCTTGTACAGGCGGACTTCGTCGAACACCCCGTCATTGGGCAACATGTGCTTGCGGATCAGCGCCGCGATCTTGCCGTCCTTCAAAATGGCGTAGGTGTTATACAGTCCGGTGTCGTCCCGCCACGGCGTGCCGATTGCCAAGGCGGGCCCGTCTGCGCAGCGCTGCGCCAAGTCGGCAACCCGGTCCATCGCAGCCTGTGAAAAGGCGGGCTTCAGCACCAAATCCTGCGTCTGGTAGCCGGTCAGAAACATTTCTGGCAGCGCCACCAGATCGGCCCCGGCAGCCTTGCCCGACTGCCACGCCGCATAGGCCGCATCGGCATTGTCCTCCAATGCGCCCACGGTTGGATTCAATTGCGCCAAGGTCAGGCGAAAGCTGTCGGTCATGCGCACTCCTTCGTCGGTCGTTCTCTAGCAGACCCAGCGCCAAGGGGAAGCGCAAGAGGATGTGACCGCCCCTCCTTTGGGAAAACCGTTGTCTCGCCCCATGGCCTCAAGTACCGTCCGCCCGAGGACAGGCGAGGGTCACAATGCGCAAGAACGCGATGCAAATGCTGGTGAAGACTGCTGTTTTGGGGGCCGCTTTGGGCCTAAGCCTGCCGGGGGCGGTCGCGGCCCAGGAAACCGTCACCATCAAACAGTTCGACGATGGCGGCATCTACGAAGGCACGTTCCGCAATGGCCGCCAACATGGGCAGGGCACCTATCGTCTGCCCAATGGCTACGAATACACCGGCAACTGGGTCGATGGCGAAATTCAGGGCACCGGGACCGCACGCTTCCCCAATGGCGCGGTCTATACCGGCCAGTTCGTGCGGGGCAAACCCGAAGGCCAAGGTCAGATCGTCTTTGCCGATGGCAGCAGTTACGAAGGCGACTGGATCGACGGGAAAATGACCGGGCAGGGCATTGCGACCTTTGCGGACGGGTCGGTCTATCAAGGGGGGTTCCGCGAAGGCCAGAAGCACGGCAAGGGCGTTCTTCAGCGGGCCAACGGTTATGTTTATGATGGCGATTGGGACAACGGGATCGAAAACGGCGTGGCGGTGATCACCTATCCCGATGGCGCGGTGTTCGAAGGGTCCATGGTGCAAGGCTTGCGGTCGGGCGGGGGGCGCCTGACCATGCCGGACGGGCTGGTCTATGTTGGCGAATGGGCCGAGGGGCAGATGTCCGGCACAGGCCGTCTGACCCAGCCCAATGGCGATGTTTACGAAGGCACGCTGGCCGGGGGGATGCGGCAAGGCAATGGCGTTATGACCTATGCCAACGGGTTCCGGTACGAAGGCGAATTTGCCAATGACCAACGCCATGGCATCGGACGGTTCGAAGGCCCCGATGGGTATCTGTACGAAGGCGGCTGGCAGGAAGGACAGATCAGCGGCGAGGGCGTGGTCACCTACCCGGATGGGTCCGTCTATACCGGAAGTTTCTCGCAAGGCCTTGCCGATGGGCGCGGTCGGATCGTCTACCCGGATGGCAGCAGCTATGAAGGGGACTGGTCAGCGGGCGTGATCGAAGGCGCGGGTGTCGCCACCTATGCCAATGGCATTGTCTATGAAGGCAGCTTCCGCAATGCCAAGACCGATGGGCAAGGCACCATGACCTACCCCGATGGCTACACCTATTCCGGCGGGTGGAGTCAGGGCCTGCGCGATGGCGAAGGCGAAGCCCGCTATCCCGATGGCACCGTGTATCGCGGGCAATTCGAACAAGGGCTGCGACATGGCGTCGGCACGATCACCTTGGCCGACGGGTTCACCTATACGGGCCAATGGCAGGAAGGCGAAATGACCGGATCGGGCACCGCCACCTATACCAACGGCGACATTTATGAAGGCATGTTCCGCAACGGCAAACGCTGGGGGATCGGGACGATGCGCTATGCGTCTGGCGAAGTCGAAGAAGGGCGCTGGCAGAACGGGGCCTTCATGGGCGAAGCGGCGGAAACGGCGGCCCCGGCAAACGACGGCTAAGGCAAACAGCCGGCAGATTGTCGACCATGGTATACACGTTTTGATTGCGTCCTTTGGCCAGAGGCCGTAGGGTCCCCCGGAAAGTCGCCCCGCAATCCCTTAGGGCGCATCGGTCGCGATGCGCCTCGGCCCGCAGGATGTACGCCCGTGTCCGACCGTTCGGAATCCCCCGCTTCGAATGACATGAAGGTCCTCTATGAAGGGGCCGAAACCCATGTTGAAGAGGTCCTGTCGCGCTTGCCCGTTGGGTCGGTGCGGTTGTTGGCCCGCGAAGTCGTGGCCCAATTGGCGCAATCCATGCCCAATGCGGCGGACCGGACCGAAGCAGGGGTCGCGGATGAAACCGACGCCCTGTGCGATGCGCTTCTGTCACCGGATCGGATCGCGGCCCGCGATTTCGTGCGGGGCCTGCGCGAGGACGGCGTCCCGGTCGAAGACATCTACCTTCAGTTCCTTGCGCCCGCCGCCGCGCGCCTTGGCGAGCGCTGGGAACGCGACGAGCTGTCCTTTACCGAAGTCGGACTGGCGGTGTCGCGCCTCTATACGATGGTCGTGGCGCTGCGCCGCCTGATTCCGCCGCCCAAGCGGCCCAGCGAGAAACGCGCTGTCTTTGCGACGGTGCCGGGGGAAGAACATACCTTGGGGATCACGATCGCGGCGGAATTGTTCACCCGCAAAGGCTGGGACATCACGCTGTTGACCAATCGCGATCACGCGACGCTGGTGCGGGACATCACCGAAACCGGTGTGATCGTCATCGGGCTTTCGGCGGGCACGCGGCGGTCGCTTGTGGCCTTGGTGCGGTTGATCGTGGCCCTGCGATTGGCGCGCCCGTTGTGTCGGATCCTCGTGTCCGGGCAGGTCACGCAGCTGGGGCTGGATCTTGTTGGCGCTGCGGGGGCAGATGCCGTGGCCGAAGATGTGGAAACCGCCCTCGCCGAAATGGAACGGCTGGTCAGCACCTATAATCTGCGCAGCGCCTAAGGGCGTCACACGATCTCGCCCGCGTCCAGCCGCCCCAGCCAGCGTGCGGCATCCCGCAAGACGGCGGTGCGGCGTGTCTCGTCCATCCGGTCCCATGTTCGATACATCTGTGCCATGCGCGGGTTCTTCTGGAACCTGTCCCGGTTGCGGATCAGGAAATCCCAGTAAAGCAGGTTGAAGGGGCAGGCTTTGTCCCCGGTTTTTGCACTGACGGAATACGAGCATCCTTTGCAGTAGTCGCTCATCTTGTTGATATAAGCGCCGCTGGACACGTAGGGCTTCGAGGCCACAACGCCGCCATCGGCGAACTGGCTCATGCCGATTGTGTTGGGGGCTTCGACCCATTCGAAGGCGTCGGCATAGACCGCCAGATACCATTCATGCACCGCATGCGGATCGACGCCGGCAAGCAAGGCGAAATTGCCCGTGACCATCAGGCGTTGGATATGGTGCGCGTAAGCTTCGTCGCGGGTTTGGCCGACGGCTTGGGCAAGGCAGTTCATCCGCGTCGGCGCGCCCCAATAAAGGGCGGGCAGACCCCGGGTTTGACCCAGCCCGTTGCGGGCGGTGTAGTCCGGGCCTTCGTGAAAATAGATGCCCCGGATGTATTCCCGCCATCCAAGGATCTGCCGAATGAATCCCTCGACGGCGTTCAAGGGCGCGTGCCCTGCGCGATAGGCCGCTTCCGCCCTGCGACAGACGTCCAACGGGTCCAGAAGGCCGATGTTCAGATAGAACGAAATCAGCCCGTGATACATGAACCGCGCATCGGTCACCATCGCGTCCTGATAATCGCCAAAGCTTGGCAAGCAGGTGTCGATGAAATCCGCCAGCGCCGCTTCCGCGCCGTCCGCGTCGGTGGCAAACCAGAACGGACGCAGCGTGCCGAAATTGTCGGGAAAGGCGGTTTCCACCAGATCCAGCACCGCCTCGGTCGTGGCGTTGGGCGGAACCTTGAACCGATCGGGAAAGACCATCCCCTTGGCGGGCGGCTTGCGGTTGTCGTGGTCATAGTTCCACTGCCCGCCCTCAGGTCCGTCGCCGTCCATCAAAAGGCCGGTCTTGCGGCGCATCTCGCGGTAGAAATACTCCATCCGCAGTTGCTTGCGGCCCTTGGCCCAGCCTTCGAAATCCGCGTGGCTGGCAATAAAGCGGTCGTCCTCCAACAGCTTGACGCCCAAATCCTCTAGCGCGGCAATCAAGCGGAATTCGCCCGGTTGGGTTGCGATCATCTGCGCTGCGCCATGGGTTTCTGCGGCCCGCAACAGCGCCTCGGGGATCGAGGCTGCGGGGACCCGCGCGTCATAGGGCGTGTAGTCCACACGCCAGCCATCGGCCCGCAAGCGATCCGCGAATTTCCGCATCGCCGCGAAGATCAGCGCGATCTTCTTGGGGTGATGCGGGACATAGGTCGCCTCGGACCGGACTTCGGCCATCACGACAATGTCCTTCGCCTTGTCCGCTGCGCGCAAAGCCGACAATCCGGGCGACAGTTGATCGCCCAACACCAAGACCAGTTTCACCATGGCACGGGTTTTCCAGCCCAATCGAAGAATTGCCCGCTATCGGCGGCGGTCAACCCGTCCATCACACCGATCAGGTTGCGCGCGGCCTCGTCCGGCGACACCTTCTTGTGGGCGGGGTAATCCGCGGTAAACGGCGTGGCCACCGTGCCGGGATGCAAGGCCACGACAATCGCCTGTTTCCGCTTGCGGCCAAGTTCGATCGCGGCGCTGCGGGTGATCTGGTTCGCCGCCGCCTTGGCCGCCCGATAGCTGTACCAACCGCCCATCTGGTTGTCGCCAATCGACCCGACCCGCGCGGTCAGCACCCCGACGACACAGCGGCGGTCGCGCGGGATCAGGTGTTGGGCGTGTTTCAGAACCAACGCGGGGCCGATGCAATTGACCGCCAACACCTTTGCCATGGCAACCGCGTCAATCGCGGACAGGGCCTTTTCCGGCCCGGTGTCATCGGGGGCCAGAATGCCGGTGGCGATCACGATCCGGTCAAAGGGGGCGTCGAGCTGGCCCATATGGTCCGCCACAGACTGTTCGTCCGTCACATCCAGCCCATCGGCGCGGCGCGACAGCCCCACCACGGCTGCACCGCGCGCTGCCAATTCTGTCGCCAAGGCGGCACCGATACCGCCCGACGCCCCAATGATCAAAGCCCGTTCCATTCCGCGCCACCTAGCGGCGGGTTCGTGGCTGACAAGCGGCCAGACCGCCCTACTTTCACGGAAACGCGGCAAGGGACCTCAGGATGCGTGCAGCCCTTTTTCTGATCGCTTTTCTCGCCACACCGGCGATGGCCCTGCAATTGACCTTGCGGGACAGCTACGACCTGAACCGACCTGCCAGCTTGGAATTCGACCCTGATTTCTGCGGTCTTTGGGTGGCAAACGAAGGTCCCGACGCAGTGCTATACACGCTGGACGGCTTGGAACTGCGCCGGGTTCGGTCCGGTCTGTCGCGCATCAAGGCGATCACCCTGCAAGGTCGGGACCTGTTGGTGGCAGATGGGTTCGGCAATTTCCAGCAACTCAGCCGGGACGGGGCCACCTTGGGCGACCCCTTTCGTCTGCTGCCTGAAGCCTATGACACCGAAGGGTTGGCGGTCTTGCCGGACGGAACCATCCTGATGGTCGAAGATGAACCGGGCCATATCCTGTGGGTTTCCCCGGATGGCAGGCTGCTGCGCCGTGTCAACGGATATGCCGTGTCACCCATACTGACCGAACCGCAAGGCATCGCGCGCGATCCGCGCACGGGTCACATCCTGGTTGTGGATGACCTCGAGGGCTTCAACAGCCTGTATGAATTCGATGCGGACGGTCGGTTGCTGGCGACGGTTTCCTTGCTGGAATTCGGACTTGATCCGGAAGGCATCGCGCTGCGCGCGTCGACCAATACCCTTTTCATCGCGTTTGATGGCGGCGCGCGTATCGCGGCCTTCGACTATGTGCCCAGTCCGGGGGGTGTGCCGGACAGCGATCTGCCGCCTGCCGACTGCGTGATCATGTAGGGTTGGGCGGGCCGGAAATTCATTCTTCCCTTCTGTCCGAAACCGGGCCATAACCCCGTTCATGACCAAGCTGGCCCTGATCCTAGACCTGCTTCTTCTTAGCCGCCTCTGAGCGTGCCTTTTGGCGCGACCGCTCAGAGGAGTTCACCGCGCCATGCACCCCTGAACATTTCCGGCTAATCCAAGAGATCCCAACATGACCAAGACCGACCAAGATCGCGTGATGATCTTCGACACCACCCTGCGCGATGGGGAACAATCGCCCGGGGCCACCATGACCCATGCCGAGAAGCTGGAAATTGCCAGCCTGCTGGACGAAATGGGCGTCGATATCATCGAAGCCGGGTTTCCAATCGCCAGCGAAGGCGATTTCGAAGCCGTGTCCGAGATCGCGAAGAACGCGAAGACCAGCGTCATCTGCGGGTTGGCGCGCGCGCAGATCGGCGATATCGACCGCTGCTGGGACGCCGTCAAACACGCCGAACGCCCGCGCATTCACACCTTTATCGGCACCTCGCCGCTGCACCGCGCCATCCCGAACCTGACCATGGACGAAATGGCCGACCGCATCCACGAAACCGTCAGCCATGCGCGCAATCTGTGCGACAACGTGCAGTGGTCGCCGATGGATGCCACACGGACCGAACATGATTACCTGTGCCGGGTCGTCGAGATCGCCATCAAGGCGGGCGCGACCACGATCAATATTCCCGACACGGTCGGCTATACCTACCCCCGCGAAAGTGCGGATCTGATCCGCATGTTGCTGGAACGGGTCCCCGGCGCGGACGAGATCGTCTTTGCCACCCATTGCCACAACGATCTGGGCATGGCGACGGCGAACGCGCTGGCCGCGGTGGAAGCGGGCGCGCGCCAGATCGAATGCACGATCAACGGGCTGGGCGAACGGGCGGGCAACACCGCGTTGGAAGAGGTCGTCATGGCGATCAAGACCCGCAACGACATCCTGCCCTACACCACCGAGATCGACACAACGAAGATCATCAACATCTCGCGCCGTGTGGCGGCGGTTTCTGGCTTCCCGGTGCAATTCAACAAGGCCATCGTCGGCAAGAACGCCTTCGCGCACGAAAGCGGCATTCACCAAGACGGGATGCTGAAGAACCCCGAAAATTTCGAGATCATGCGCCCCAGCGATATCGGTTTGAAAGAAACCAATCTGGTCATGGGCAAGCATTCGGGCCGGGCCGCGCTGCGCGCCAAGCTGGCCGATCTGGGATACGAATTGGGCGACAACCAGCTGAAGGACGTCTTTGTCCGCTTCAAGGCGCTGGCTGACCGCAAGAAGGACATCTTCGACGACGACCTGATCGCGCTGATGCGCGACACCGGGGCGGATGCCGAAGCCGAACGCATCAAGGTCAAGTTCCTGCGCGTGATCTGCGGCACCGAAGCCCCGCAAAGCGCGGATCTGACCCTGACCGTCGATGGCGTGGACCATCAGGTCACCGCCACGGGCGACGGGCCGGTGGATGCCGCCTTCAACGCGGTGAAACAGATCGTGGATCACGATGCGCGCTTGCAGCTCTATCAGGTGCACGCGGTGACCGAAGGCACCGACGCACAAGCCACGGTTTCCGTCCGGATGGAGGAAGATGGTCGCATCGTCACAGGCCAGTCCGCCGACACCGACACGGTCGTGGCCAGCGCCAAGGCCTATGTCCACGCGTTGAACCGCCTGTTGGTGCGGCGCGAAAAAGCCGGGACCGATGGCAAGGAAGTCAGCTACAAGGATGTGGTCTGACGCTGCGCCGCAGCGAAGCGGCAAAATAGCGCTTATTTGACGGGCTGGCCGGGTTTACCCCGGCCCGTCCTGTCGCCATATAGGCCTATGGAATTTGTTGGGGCGGAAACCGTGCCGCCCCCCATATACAGGACACCTCCCGGATGTTTGGCGGCATTAGCCTTTTCTCGTCGGATATGGCCATCGACCTAGGGACCGCGAACACGCTGGTCTATGTCAAAGGCAAGGGTATCATTCTGAACGAACCCTCCGTTGTCGCCTATAATGTCAAGGATGGGCGCAAGCATGTCCTTGCGGTGGGCGAAGACGCAAAGCTGATGCTGGGGCGCACACCGGGGTCGATCCAGGCGATCCGCCCGATGCGCGAAGGCGTGATCGCCGACTTCGACGTCGCCGAAGAGATGATCAAGCACTTCATCCGCAAGGTTCATAAACGCACGACTTTCACCAAGCCGAAGATCATCGTCTGCGTCCCGCATGGGGCGACCCCGGTCGAAAAGCGCGCCATTCGTCAATCCGTGCTGGGCGCGGGCGCGCGCAAGGCGGGCCTTGTGGCCGAACCCATCGCGGCGGCCATTGGCGCGGGGATGCCGATCACCGATCCGACCGGCAACATGGTCGTCGATATCGGGGGTGGGACCACCGAAGTGGCGGTCCTGTCGCTGGGCGATATCGTCTATGCGCGGTCGGTCCGGGTCGGGGGCGACCGCATGGACGAAGCCATCATCAGCTATTTGCGCCGCCAGCAGAACCTTCTGGTGGGCGAAGCCACCGCCGAACGCATCAAGACATCCATCGGCACCGCCCGGATGCCGGATGACGGGCGCGGGGCGGCGATGATGATCCGCGGGCGCGACTTGCTGAATGGCATCCCCAAGGAAACCGAACTGACGCAGGCGCAAGTGGCCGAGGCCCTGTCCGAACCCGTCCAGCAAATCTGCGAAGCGGTGATGACCGCGCTGGAAGCAACCCCGCCCGATCTGGCCGCCGATATCGTGGACCGTGGTGTGATGCTGACAGGCGGTGGGGCGTTGCTGGGGGATCTGGATCTGGCGCTGCGCGAACAGACGGGTCTGCCGATCTCGATCGCGGACGAGTCATTGCATTGTGTGGCCCTCGGCACGGGCAAGGCGCTGGAATATGAAAAGCAACTGCGCCACGCTATAGATTACGAAAGCTAATCCATCCGACCCAGTGCAGGAGCACGCGTGGCCCGGTACCAGGACAACGACACCGAATACGGACGGTTCTTGCGCCGCCTCCTTGTGGGGGTGACGGCGGTGTTGCTGATCGTGTTCATTTTCGTCTGGCGGATCGACAACCCGCGGGCCGAACGTATTCGCGGGGCGGTGGTCGAAGCCGTGGTGCCCAACCTTGAATGGGCCTTGGTTCCGCTGACGCGTCTGGCCCGGATGGGCGAAGACTTTGCCAGCTATGCGCGCCTTTACGAACAGAACCAGCAACTGCGGCGCGAACTGCAACAGATGGAGGCTTGGCGCGAAGCCGCCTTGCAGTTGGAACAGGAAAACGCGCGCCTGTTGGACCTGAACAATGTCCGGTTGGACCCGGAACTGACCTTTGTGACGGGCATCGTCATGGCTGACAGCGGCACCAGTTTCCGCCGCTCGGTCGTTTTGAATATCGGCGAACGGGATGGCATCCGGGACGGGCTGGCCGCGATGGATGGCTTGGGTCTGGTCGGTCGGATTGCCGGCATTTCACCGACAACTTCGCGGGTCTTGCTGTTGACCGACAGCGCCAGCAATGTGCCGGTCACGATCCAGCCTTCGGGCCAGACAGCCTTGCTGCGCGGGGACAACACGGCGGCCCCCGTGCTGGAATTCATTGAACTGCCCGAACAGGTGCGCCCGGGCGATCGCGTTGTGTCTTCGGGGGATGGCGGGGTGTTTCCCGATGGCTTGCTTGTCGGGCAGGTGGCCCTTGGGCGCGATGGGCGGCTGCGCGCGCGGCTTGCGGCGGATTACGAACGGCTGGAATTTCTGCGGGTCTTGCGGGGTGTCCCCCGCCCGGACATCCGCGACGCGGTCCCGCTGATGCCCTTGGGTCAAACCTTAGGTCCGACAGAAGGCGCCACCCAAGGGGCCAGCACCGAGGCGGGCGATGGTTGACAGCCTGACATTGGAAATCTGGCTTTACCGCCTGTTGGCCTGCGGTCTTGTCGGGATATGGGCTTTGCTGACCCTGTTGCCCTTGGGCGGCGCGGACAGCCCCTTGCCGTGGCCGGACCTGCTGTTGTGCCTGATGGTCGCTTGGGTGGTGCGCCGCCCCGAATTGATGCCCTTTCCCTTGGTGGTGGCGCTGGGTCTTGTGACGGACCTTTTGTTCTTCAAGGTGCCGGGCGCTTGGACCTTGATGCTGCTGCTGGTCACCGAGGCATTGCGCAAGACCACCGACCGCGACGGCGACTCGGGCCCCGCCTTCGAAGCGGTTGCCGTTCTGATCGCCTTTACGGTGGCCTTCCTTGGGCATCGCGCGATCCTTGCGCTGTTCGCGGTGGCGCAACCGCCTTTGGGGGCAACCGTTCTCGAACTTGTGTTGACGCTTCTGGCCTACCCGCTTGTGGTGTTGGCCACGGTCTATATCTTTCGCATTCGTCGCCCCGATCCTGCCGAAACCCTGTCCTTCAAGGCCCGCACATGAGACGCCCTGACCGCGACACAGAAGAAAGCGTTCGAAAGATCACCCGCCGCACCGCCGTGCTGGGGGCGGCGCAACTGGGTGTGCTGGGGGTGCTTGGTTGGCGGATGCGGCAGTTGCAGGTGGAACAGGCGGACGAATTCCGGCTGCTGGCAGAAGAAAACCGGATCAACTTTCGTCTGCTGCCCCCCTCGCGCGGTCTGATCTTTGATCGCAATGGCGTGGCCTTGGCCGAAAACGAACCGAACTACCGGGTTGTCATCGTGCGCGAAGATGCGGGCGACGTGGACTTGGTGCTGGATCGCCTTGCGCAACTGATCCCGATTTCGCCGGAAGATCTGGACCGCAGCAAACGCGAGATTGCGCGCCGGTCCCCCTTTGTGCCGATCACCGTGGCCGATCGCCTGACATGGCAGGACTTTTCCGAAGTGGCAGTGAATGCGCCCGCCTTGCCGGGGATCACGCCCGAAGTGGGTCTGTCGCGCACCTATCCGCTGGGACCGGATTTCGCCCATGTGGTGGGCTATGTCGGCCCGGTTTCCGATTTCGATTTGCAGCGTCTGGATGACGACGACCCGCTTTTGCAGATTCCGCGCTTCCAGATCGGAAAGACCGGGGTCGAGGCCCGGATGGAACGGGTTTTGCGCGGCAGCGCAGGCACCAAACGGATCGAGGTCAATGCCGCAGGCCGCGTGATGCGCGAGCTTGGCCGCGAAGAAGGCGAGCCGGGCAAGAATATCCAACTGACCGTGGACTACGCGCTGCAGAATTACGTCGAGGCCCGGTTGGGGCAGGAAAGCGCGTCGGGCATCATCCTTGACGTCACGAACGGCGATGTTCTGGCCCTTGGATCTTCGCCGACCTATGACCCGAACCTTTTCGTGCGGGGCATTTCGGTCACCGACTACAACGAGTTGTTGAACAACCCCTACCGCCCGCTTGCCACCAAAAGCGTGCAAGGCACCTATCCCCCCGGATCGACCTTCAAGATGGTCACCGCCTTGGCCGCCTTGGAAGACGGGGTCCTCGATCTGGACGAACGCGTGTCCTGTTCGGGTTTCGTGGAACTGGGGGATCGGCGGTTTCACTGCTGGAAGCGCGGCGGTCATGGGCGCATGGACCTTGCCGCGTCGCTGCGCGAAAGCTGCGATGTCTATTACTACGACATCTGCCAGCGGGTCGGGATCGACAAGATCAGCGCGATGGCCCGCCGTTTGGGTTTGGGTGTGCGTTATGACCTGCCGCTGAATGGCGTGGCCGAGGGCCTGATGCCCACGCGCGACTGGAAGAAGGAGGTGCGCGGCGAAGACTGGCTGATCGGCGACACGTTGAATGCCAGCATCGGGCAGGGGTTCTTGCTGGCTTCGCCCATGCAACTGGCGGTGATGACCGCGCGTCTGGCGACCAATACCGCCGTGGAACCCAACCTGATCCGATCCATCGACGGGCGCCGCATCGAACGCGACCCGCCCGCGCCCTTGGGGTTGAACCCGGCCCATCTGGAAGCGGTTCTGAAAGCGATGGATCAGGTGATGAACCTGCGCTCGGGCACAGCTTATGGGTCGCGGCTGGTGGCCGAGGATTATCGCATTGCCGGCAAGACCGGCACCAGTCAGGTGCGCAACATTACCGCCGCCGAACGCGCCAGCGGGGTCATCCGGAACGAAGACCTGCCATGGGAACGGCGGGATCATGCGCTGTTTGTGGGGTTCGGCCCCCAGCCCGCGCCGAAATACGCCGTCTCGGTCGTGGTTGAACATGGTGGCGGCGGGTCTGCTGCGGCGGCCCCGGTCGCCCGCGACATCCTGTTGCGCGCCATGCATGGGGACCTGCCACCCCTGTCGGCCTACCCGCCGCATCTGCGCAATGCCATCGCGCGGGAACGCGACGCGCTGGAGCTTTTGCCGCCCATTCAACCCGGGCAGGGACGCATCCGGGCATGAGCTATCTTGAGTACAACATTCGCACCGTGCCCACCGGGCCGCGCAAGTTGCTATACGTCAACTGGGCCTTGATCCTGTTGTTGGTGGCGGTGGCCTGCACGGGCTTTCTGATGCTGTATTCGGTTGCGGGCGGGGATGTGTCCCGCTGGGCCGAACCGCAGATGAAGCGGTTTGCCCTTGGCATGGCGGTGCTGTTCTTTGTGGCGATGGTGCCGATCCATATCTGGCGGAACCTTGCCTTCGTGGCCTATGGCGGCACGCTGCTGTTGTTGCTGGGGGTCGAGTTTTTCGGGGCCGTCGGCATGGGCGCGCAGCGCTGGATCGACCTTGGGTTCATGCGCCTGCAACCGTCCGAGTTGATGAAGATCACCATGGTGATGATGCTGGCGGCCTATTACGACTGGCTGGATGTCGGAAAGGTTTCGCGCCCGCAATTCGTCGCGCTGCCTCTGGTGATGATCTGCGTTCCGGTTCTTCTGGTCTTGGCACAGCCCGATCTGGGCACCGCCTTGTTGCTGCTGCTGGGCGGGGCGGTGGTGATGTTCGTGGCGGGGGTGCATTGGGCCTATTTCGCGGCCGTCATCGTGGCGGGGGTCGGTGCGGTCTATGCCGTCATCGTCTCGCGGGGGACGGACTGGCAATTGCTGAAGGATTATCAGTATCGGCGCATTGATACCTTCCTTGACCCCAGCCAAGACCCGTTGGGGGCGGGCTATCACATCACCCAATCCAAGATCGCCTTGGGGTCCGGGGGCTGGACCGGGCGCGGATTCATGGAAGGCACCCAAAGCCGCCTGAACTTTCTGCCCGAGAAGCACACCGATTTCATCTTCACGACACTTGCGGAAGAGTTTGGCTTTCTTGGCGGCGCATCCTTGTTGGTGCTCTATGCCTTGATCATCATCTTCTGTGTGGCTTCGGCCATGCAGACCCGGGACCGGTTTTCATCGCTGCTGATCCTCGGGATCGCGGCGGCGTTCTTCTTCTATTTTGCCGTTAACATGGCGATGGTGATGGGGCTTGCCCCGGTCGTCGGTGTGCCGCTGCCCTTGGTCAGCTATGGCGGATCGGCGATGTTGGTGATCCTTGCGGGGTTTGGTCTTGTCCAAAGCGCCCATATCCACCGACCCAGATCAAGATAGGGACCTTATGTCGATCACCGTTCTGTTCGCCGCCTTGCCATCGCGCTGGGCGCAGTACGAAGCCCCCTTGCGGGCGGCCTTGGCCAAGGCGGGCGTCGATGCCAGCTTGATCCCCGCCAGCGATCCCTACGATCCAGCCAGCATCGACTATATCGTCTATGCGCCAAATGGCGATGTGCAGGATTTCACCCCGTTCACGCGCTGCAAGGCGGTTCTGAACCTCTGGGCGGGGGTCGAGGATGTGGTGGGCAACG
>CAZIKH010000031.1:0-14597 GCA_964539755.1 uncultured Dinoroseobacter sp.
CCGAGTGCTCCTGAAGGTTGTGGCTTTCACCGGGGATGTAGCTGATCACCTCGTAACCGTTGGACAGGCGCACCTTGGCAACCTTCCGCATCGCCGAGTTCGGCTTCTTCGGCGTTGTGGTATAGACGCGTGTGCATACGCCACGCTTTTGCGGGCAGGATTCAAGGTGCTGCGACTTCGAGCGCTTCACTTTGGGCTGCCGCGGCTTGCGGATCAGCTGTTGGATCGTCGGCATTCGGTTCCCCGTCTTGCTCATTCATGTCAGGCGCTTATGACTGCCCGGGAAACACCCACGCAAAGCGCAAAACCGCATGCGATCCCAATTCTCAGGATCGACGCGGTGGAATTCCAGAGGATCGAGGCGGTCAGGCCCGGATCATGACCACTTAAATTGTGCGAACCGGCCAATATCCTGACGGACCCTGACCGAGTGGCGCGCGGTATAGGTGGAGTCGCTGTGCCTGTCAACAGCCCTTGCCGCACAGCGGCGGTGACCGTTTTGCCAATCTCGATGCCTGCGCGGAACCCGTCCAGCAAGGCGTGTTGCGGATAGGCGCGCTTGGCCGTGCGCAGGCGTTAAGACTGGTTAATGGTTTTCGGCCACGGTTGCGACCACGAGTCACCGACAACTGCGAAAGGATACTTCGATGACCAACCCGTTCTCCAGCCGACTGGTCCCCTTGAACGGCCCGGCCCGAGACATCGTGCCCGTAACACCGGATGACGCGGTCGATCTGCCCAAGGTGGCGGTGTCGCTGTATGTCGAAGGCGCGGGCAGCGTGGCTTTCGTGACCGAAGCCGGGGAAACCCGCACTGTGACCGTGCCCGATTTCATGCTTCTGCCCGTTGGGGTGCGCCGCGTGATGGCCACGGGAACCACCGCGACCGGGCTGCATGCCATGGTGGTGCAATGAGCCTTGGTTTTGACCTAAGCCTGACCCGCACCGCGCGGCGGCGCGTGGCAACGCCGTGGTGGCACGCCTATCGCGCTGGCCAGACCGGTCCGCTGCCCGCCGTGGTGTTCGAAGCCGGTAGCGGCCGTCTGCATGGCGGCACGTTTGCGGACCCGACGACGATTGATCTGGGGGCGCTGTCCCTGGATGCGGGTTTCGCGCTGTTTGTCCAAGGTCGTTTCACCTACACCCTCGGGGATCCCGGCACGCAGCGTCTGGCTTGGGTCGGCACCCAAGGCACCGATGCAAACCGCCATGTGGTCTTCCTGACGGAAAGCGTCGGGGCGATCAACGTCGTGGCGGTGAACCAGGGCACGCAGATGTTCAACGCAAGGGTGGTCTTTTCCGGCCAGCCGAGCGATCAGACCTGCAAGATCGCGGCGCAGTTTCGTCCCGACGACTATGTTGCCTGCCACGATCATGGGCCATTGCACACGGACAACGCAGGCAGTCTGCCGCCCGGCTTGAACCGTCTGTTCCTTGGCACTGATGTCGATTGTGCGGTGCTTTGGACCGACCCTGTTGAACCCCTCGATCTGCAAGCCTTTGCCCCCTAGCCTATGGTGCCTGCCCAAGGGTGGGACCTGATGCGGTCATAGGCGGTTTGGGCCTGACGCCGCAAATCCGCCAAGTCGGGAAGGTCCAGCGCCGGACGCAGTTGGGCCTTCCAAGCCTGTTTGCGGTCCGATGGCACGGTGTCTGTTGCTGCGGTCCGCGCGGGCTGACCCAAGGCCCGCAATCGCGCGGCATGGGCACGGCTGAGGGCCGACCGCACCGGGGTCTGCCAGTCTGGTTCGGCGGGCAACGCCGCAAAATCCGTGCCGAAGCGGCGATTGATCCGCGTGATCCAGACCTCCATCGGACCGGTCGCTTCGGCCATCGACACAGGCACCCACGCATCGGCCACCTCGGCGATGCGATCATGAAACCGCACATAGCGTTCCAAGGCCGCGCGGGGACTGAGATGCCCGCCGTGGAAGACAAGAAGCGACACCACGGCATCCAGCGGCGGACGGAACACGACCACCGCAGGCACCCCGTAGCGGGCCGCAAGATGCAGTTGCATCGGGGAATGGCAATGATTGCCGATCCGCATGTCCCGCGACTGGGCCATCCGAAACGCTTGCAGCGCAAAGGAATTGGCGGATCGTGGATAGCCTTCCAGCACAAGATCATCGCCCGGGCGGACGACGCGGCGGTCGAAAGGCGCACGTTCGTTCAGGGGACCCAACCGTGCGAAGACGGCGGGATGACGGTGCGCAAGGTCCTTCACCGCCGCGCACATATCCGACGCCCAACCCCCTGTCATGTCGGGGGGCCTTGGGACGGGTCGCGGGGCAGGACCGCCAAGCAGATCATCAATGGCAAAGCCGCTGCCACCAGATTGCTGAGGGCATGCGCCAAGTTCAGCGACAACAGCACAAACCCCAGATACCACGCGACGAAGGCATAGAGCGTCGTCACAGCGACCGACCGCCCCAAATAGGGCCGGACCGAGTTGTAAAGGAACCGCGCAAGCATCCCGGCCAGCGCCATCACGATCGGCACCCCCCAAAGGCCGAAATTGACATAGGCCTCGGCCACCAGACCCGAAGGCCAACCATTGTTGCCGGGCACCGGTTCCTGAAACAGCGTCCCCCGCACCCAAGGCCCCAAAGCCACATCAGGTTTGTCGGGCCAAATGCTGCGCGGGATGTAGAAGGTCAGAAAGGACAAATAAGACTGCCCGTTCAGATGGGGGACGACATCCGGCACGCGGTCCATGATCGCGGCAGTGCGCACCAGATCGAACCCGTTGCCGGACTCGACAATCGCGGTCAGGACGCCCGATTCCGCCTCGGCGGCACCTTGGTTGCGGGCCCGCAAGTCCCCCATCAACTGCAAGACCAGCAGGATCGCCAGCGCCGCGCCCAGCGCAGGAGCCGCGCGCAGCTTGCGGAAATAGAATGCAACGATGCCAAGCTTGATAAAGACCAGCAGCAACAGGGATCGCGACGACGTCAGGAACGGGACTGCGACGACTGGCGCCAGCAGAAACAGCACAAGTCCCACGGTCCAAAACCGCCAGCGCAAGCGTCCGACAAGCAGCAAGCCCAACACCAAGATCAGCGGAATCTGGCCCAAAGCAGCAAGGGTGCGCATCCCGCCCGCTGCCCCGGCCACGGTGCGGCCATCGCCCGTCTGATAGGTCACAAACGCCTTGCGCGACGCCGCCGCGACGCCCTGCCCCAGATCTATCCCTGCCGCCCCCAGCAGGCTGATCGCCGCCAAGATGCTGGCCGCGCCCAAGCCAAGGGCCAGCAGGATCAGCCCCTTGGACGCGGTGATATCGCCCTTGGCGCCATGCAGCCAAGCCAGCCCCGCGCGCCGCTGAACACAGCAATACCCCCCCACGAAGGCGGCGATGCCCACACAGGCCCAGACGGCATAGAGGGCCAAATCCGCAAACTCGGACTGGAACATCAGAAACCCGACCCGTTCGCTGTCCGAGAAAACCAGAAACGGCACCCGCACCCCTGTGCCCATCGCGACCGATACCGTCGCCAGACCAAGCGGCGAAAACGGATCCGCCGGGGCCAACCCCAGGCTCATCGGGGCCACAAGAAGGCACATCATCAGACCGGCGCAGATCAGAAACAGACCGGCCACATCGCCCTTGGCATAGACCCACAAACCCAGCCCTATTTGACCGACGAACGCCACCCCGACCAGAACACCCGTCGCCCGCAGGATCGACGCTCCCTTGGCAAATCTTGACAGGCGCGGCAGACGGACCAGCATCTTCAGCCCCTCTGCCCAGCCCGGAAGATCGGCCAACCGACACCCAGCACGCACCCGGCCAGCAAGACGGCGCAAGCTGCCAAGGTCGCCAAGGCGGCCCCCAAGGCCCCAAGGGACGGGATCAGCAGCGCGTTCAGACACAGGTTCAAGGCCAACGCGACCCATGTCACCGCGCCAAGACGCGCTTCGCGGCCCGTCATCAGCCCGGCCCCGCTGAGGGGAAAGGCCAGCGCCATCAATCCTTGTGCCAGAACAAGGACGATCAGGACCGGGGCTGCGGCCTCGAACCCGGGTCCGAAGACAAGGCCTAGGATGGCGGCAGGTGCGACCAGCAGCCCCATCGCCGCAACGGCAGTGGTGCAGCCGGAAAACAGCAGCGCCCGCCCCAGTTCCCGCCGCAAGCGTTGATCCTGCGCCTGCCCGTGCGCACTGGCAAAGCGCGGATTCATGACAAGGGCCAAGGCCAATTGGGGAAAGGTCATCAAGGCGGTCAGCCGGAACGCTGCCCCATAAAGCCCGGTTTCGGTCAGATCCCCCAGCGGGGCCAGCATCAGGACATCTGCCTTGTTCAACAACAGCTGCGCCGAAATCCCGCTTAGGCACAAAAGCCCGATCCGAACCCAGCGCGCCAGATCATAGCGCGGCGCGGGCGGAGGCGACGCATGGCGCTGCATCCAGTCGCGCAAGGACTTGTGCAGCACGACCGTGACCGCCAGCGCCCCTGCAAGGCTGCCCAAGGCATACGCCATGATGGCCTGCGATGCGGTCGGCACCAGCATGCCCGCCGCCAAGGCGGCTACAAGCGCCAGCACCGCAAGCGGCGGCACGACCTCGTCAAGGGCCATGGCCAGTGCGGGTCGGCGGATTGCCGACAATTGTTGGCGCCGCAATTGGCGATAGGCGTAAACCGGGCACAGCAAGGCTGCCAGAAGCAAGCCACCCGATAGGGTCGGGTCGCTGGCATCCGCCTGCAAGGCGATGGCCAACACCGCCAGAAGCCCGCCAATCACGCCCCCGCCCGCCAAGACGACCCAAGGCCCAAGCCGCAGCAAGCCCGCCAGATGCGCCGCGTCGCCTGCGTCTTGATAGACCGGGATCAGTCGGCTCATCAGCGGGGGCCAGCCCAGCGCGGCAAACCGGGCCGCCAACAAGCCAGCCCCTTGGGCAAAGACGAATGCGCCAAAGGCCGACACGCCCAGCACGCGCCCCAAGACCACAGACATCGCCAAGGCGGCCAGCTTACCCAGCACGGCCATCGCCAGCGTGGCCGACAAGACCCGGCGGATCCGGGGACCGTGCAAGACCGCATCCATCGTCTAGAAAGAATGCGGCGCGTCTGCCAGACGCGCTTCCAGCACACGCCGAACGTCGGGTGACACGCCTTCGGTTGGGGCAGGCGCGCGCCGGGCAATGACATGGCGCAAGACTTGCCGCAGGGGGCGCGGCAGAACTGGCTTTAGATGCAGTTGTACAAGGTCGGTTTCCAGCAGCCGGTGCCGCCAGCCCTGAACCACCAGCCGTTGGCCCGCCACGTTATGTGCGACCCGGGCCTGCGCTTTGGGAAACCGCGCCGGATCCACATCCAGAAAGGTCGCCACGTCGTGCAACACCCCATCGGGGTCCTGTTTCAGACGGTCAAAGGGCAGGCGCAGCAGCGCCTGTTCGCCAAAGGCCGCGATCCAAGGCGCCAACTGCCAATCCGCCCGCCCGTAATCAAGGTATTTCGGGTCCGATAGCAGCGCCACGTCCAGCGCCGCCGTCTGAAGCCCTTCCGCACGATTATGATGATAATGGCTTATCGCCCGGTCGATCGGGTCGCGTTCCAGATAGATCAGTTTCAACTGCGGTCCCAGACAACGGCGGGCGCGGTCCGCGCATCCATCGGCGCGGGGGCGCTTGGTATAGACCGTCGACGCCTCGCCGCGCTTCTGGCCTTGCCGCGCGGGTCGCATAAGCCGCCGATAAGCGATCTGCACATCCGTATCTGTCTGATCCCTGACCAGAAGGGCAGGTTCCTTCGCTTCGGGCATGAAGATGTCCGGATGGTCCCGCAGCGCCTTGTAGAGGGTTGTCGTGCCCGCCTTCATCGCGCCAAGGATCAAGAAATCACACAGGTTCGGGGATGCGTCGGTCATCGTCTCAGCCCTTCTCGAACCCTGCATTCACCCGGTAAGCCGGACGCGGCGCACCAGATCGGCCCGGTCGACGCAGGGTCGTCGGTGACGGCGACAAAGCTGATCGACCGGGATGCGGCCAGGGGCGCAGTCCGGGGTCCGGTGCCCCGGCATGCAGCGCGGCAATCACATCCGACAAATGCCCGATGGCAAGCGTGCGCCGCGCCGCGAAACCAGCCCGGACCTGACCAGCAATGCCCTCGCGGTCCGGCCCCGTCACGATCCCACGCAGGTAGGACCGGATCGGGTCAAGGCAGTCTTGGTCCGGGGGCACGCACAGATCCCCGGACGAAAGCTGCTGCGCCACGCAGCCAATCCCGATGGCGGCAACCCGCGCCCCGGCGGCCTGTGCTTCGAAGATCACGGTTGGCTGGGCCTCTACCGGATAGAGAGATGGGAAAACGAACACGTCCAAGCCGGCATAGAAGTCCGATTTCTGCGCGCCATAGAGCGGGCCCAGATAGGTCAGCACACCCTTTGAGCGGGCGACGGCGCGCCGGATGACAGCACGGTCCGCAGGCCCTGCCGGACCCGCCAGATGCGCCTCGACCGCGATGCCATCCCGGCGCAAGGCCGCCACCAGATCAAGAAACCGATAGAGGCCCTTCTGGGCGCAGAGATTGCTTAGAAACCCGATCCGCAAGACACCTTGCGGCCGGTGGACCGACAGCGCATGCGGGGCTGGCGGTAGAAAGGCTGCATTCTGCACATGGCAGACCCGGCGCGCCCCGTAGATCGCCTGAAACGCAGCGGCCATATCTGCACACAGAAATATGTGCTGAGCCCGCGCCCGCGTCAGCCGCGCAAGGATCGTCATCAGGCGCGTCTTGCGGGTGATGTAGCGATAGGAATGAAAATGCAGGAACAACGGCAAGCCCCGCAGACGGCAGGCCACCGCCAGACAGATATCATAGATGCAGCCATGCCCGCTGTTGACCGCAACATAAACCGAAGACACCCGGTCCCGCGGCGTGATCAGAACCTGCCACAGCGCCAAGGCATAAAGCCAGATCCGCGTCAGATGATGCGCCAATCCGCTCCGCCCCCGCACGGCCACATCGCAGACTTGCACAGGCCCGCACGCGCGGGCTGCCTCCGCGAAGCCTTGGGTGACCACTGCCATTCCATGGACAGGGCCCGGCATCGGCCCGATCAGGATCGCGCGGCGGGTCATGCGGCCCCCTTCGCGCCGGCGGAATGCGCCGTCACCGCAAGGATTGCCGCCCCACCGATCAGTTTCTGACCCAGATCGGGAAACGCCCCCAGCAGAACCTCCCGCACCATGGACTTGGCAGACCAACTGCGCCCCGGCCCGCGCCACGTCTGCGTCCAATGCCAATGCAGGATCCTGTGGCCGGTTTCCTGCAGAAGCGCGAAAGCGGTTTCGCGGGTGAAGCAATGCAGATGTCCCGCCTTATCGCGCGTCGTCAGAAACCCGGATCGCAAGAGATGTGCGACCGTGGCGTCCAGCGGGATATGGAAGACGTGATGCGGGGCCAGATGCGCGGTGCTGCGCAAAAGGGCAAAGGGGTCTTCAACATGTTCGAAGACATCCAGCATCATGGCGACATCAAACCGCTGTTGGGACATCTCTGCGGGCAGGTGTTCATGGCTGATCCAGGCCCGCGCTTCGGGATCAATGCGCACGGACTGCGCCGGTTCGAACCCGACCGCGACCGGGTGTCCGCCAAGGCCCTTGGCAACCTCGGCCAGCGCGACCCCGGTGCCGCAGCCGATATCGCACAGGCGCCGCGGGGTCAGACGCGCGGCACGCAGACCGCGCAACACATGCGCCGCTTTCCAAGGTCCGCGTTCGGCATGCCAAGTTGGATGGGCCGCCGCATAGCGGCCATCGTCATAGATCCTGCGGATCGGGACAGAGGGGGTCAGGGTTGCCATGGGGCACCTCCGTGGTGGGTGTGGGTGCAGATCGGGTCGGGTGTCATCGAACCGGGGCCTTGCGCAGAAAGATCATCAGCACGGCCCCCATGCCGGGCGGCAGCAAGCGGGTCAGCAGCATTGCGCCGCGCCACGCCAGCGCGTTGCTGCCGAAATAGGCGGGTTCCGACGTCCAGGTGTAACTGTGGTGGTCCCAGGCCCCTTTCGGGAAATGCCGCCGCAACGCTGCAAGGCTGTTCAAGCGATACCGCGTCGGGAACACATCCTGCGCCTGCCGTTCCGGTTGCAGGACCCGCAAAAGGCGTTCGTGCAGCGCGTTGGGCACAAGGTTCGCGCCAAGGCTGACATAGCCCCATTTGTTCGGGGTCCGCGCGCACAGCCATCCCCCCGGCACCAAGACGCGGTCGATCTCGGCGGCAAAGCGATACGGGTCCTCGACATGTTCGAAAGTGTTGTCCGAAACGATCACATCCACGCTGTGATCCGGCAGCGGCAACCGACCGTCGGCACCGATCACATACGCTTCGTCCAAGGACGGGTTGGACAGGACCGCCGGGTCCACATCCGCCCCGATGACCTTCGCACAGCGCCCGCGATGGGTGATCAGCGCCCGACGGTAGGCGACAGTGTCTTCCTGAAACAGCTCGCCGCGCCCTGCCCCCAGATCCAGCACAATGTCCTTCGGGCCGGTCAAGGCCGCGACCCGCGCGTAGAACTGCACGGTGCCGTCGATGCTGGTAAAGCCGCCCGCCGCGACCTCGGGGAAAAGCCGTTGGCGCAGCGCAAGGACCGATGCGACGCGGTTCATGCCGCCACCCTTGCGCTGGTGCGTGGGGACAGCCGGGCGGCTGTGCCCCAAATGCGCTGCGGTGCTATCTGGCATCGGTTGACCACGGGCAGGAAGGCAGCCCCCGCCTGCATGTCCCTGTCCAAATCCTGCTGCACGGCGGCCAGATCCGCTGCGCTGGTTTGGCCATGCCCGACGCAAAACACCACCGCATCGGCATGCCGTGCCATATAGCGCGGATCGACCACAGACAGCGCGGGGGCGCTGTCCAAGACGATCACCTCGAAATCCTGCCGGGCCTGCCGCAGCATCGCGTGGAAGGTCGCCCCCTGAACCAGCGCGTCGGTTGCCTGCTCGGACGGCGCACCGCCCAGAACCAAGCGCAGACGCGACAGGGGATCGGCGGCGTAGAACGATCCGACGATGCTCTGCGCATCGGGCGCGGCAAGATGCTGGCGCAGCCCATTGGACGGCGAAAGGCCGACTTTCAGATGCACGGACGGGCAGCGCAGATCGCCGTCGATCAAGACCGTTTTCACCCCGGCCTGCGCATAAAGCCGCGCCAATCCCAGCGCCAAGGTTGTCTTGCCTTCTGCTGGCCGGGCCGAGGTGACAAGGACCACCACCGCGCGCGGGCCGAAGCAACGCTTGCGGAAATCGTTGTCCAAGCTGGCTTTGACGCGGCGCAGGGCTTCGGCGTAGGGCCCCAGCGAGTTCGTGACGACCGCATCGGCAACAGACGCCATGGCCGGAACGAAGGGCAGGTCCGATGCAACCGGGTGGCGCAGGATCCGCGCCAGTTGGTCTTGGTCCGCGACGCCGCCGTGGTAGTAATCCCGGATGACGGCCAGCCCGATGCCCAAGGTCAATCCCCCCAACAGCGCAAGGGTCAGCACCAACTTGGGCTGGGGGGTCGCGGCGAAGATCGGCACCAGCGCGGGCGAGAGGACGTGAAGGTCGATGACCTGTCCAGCCGCCTGCGACCGAAGCATGGCCAACCGGGCGACAAGCTGTTGGTGCTGCGCTTGGGCGGCTTGCACTTGCTGGCGCAGGCCAAACAGGACGCTGGCCTGATCCGGGGACAGGTGCGGGCCATCTGCCTCAGCCGCCGCGAACAGGGCCATCGCGCGGTTTGCTGCGGCCAGATCGTGCTGTGCCTGTACGAACTGATCCTGCACGGCAGCTTGGGCCTGCACCAAACCCGCTTGGCGCATGCGTTGACGTTCCTCCAGATGGACCTCGACCAAGGTGTTGGCGATGCGCGCGGCAAGTTCGGGATCGCGGGCGCGCGCTTCGATTGCCAGCAAATGGGTTCCGGGCTTGCGCCTTACGTGGACCACGTCTTGCAACCGCGCGACGGCCGCCGCTTGCCACCGCGCGGTCAGCGCCGAAGCCTGCGCAGGCTGTCCGAACAAGGCCGCAACCGGGCCGGTCAGCGGCCCGTCCTCAAAGAACTCGGGCGCTGTGGCCAGTTCGGCCCGCTCAATCACCGCCAAAGCGGTGCGCACCGATTGCAGCATCTCGACTTGCGAGGCGAGATCCGGGTCCAAGTCCGACTGCGGCTTGCCCGGTTGGCCATCCCGCAACAGGTGATCCACCGTCGGGTCCACCAGAACCAAGGCTTGCGCCGTGTAGTGGGGCGGTACAACGGCCAGATAAACCAGCGCAGCGCACAGCACGCTGGCGCAGGTGCCCAGCACAAGCCGACTGCGACGGCGCAAGACCTGCAAGAGCAGGGTCAGGTCGATCACGTCCGGATCACGGATCGCGGCGGGCGTGCCCGGGACAAGAACCTGCCGCGCCATCACAAAGCGCACCGCTTGGTCGGGTCCTGCGCCGCTGTCCGGCATCCGAACGGAAATCTCACCATGTCTGCGCCCTTTCAGCCGCGCCCGCGTCCAGTTCGGTTAAGGATTGGTGAAAAAGGGTTAATGGAAGGTTAAGTGGATCGCGGGTGGGCCTTAGGGCTTTGTTCAGGCATTGCGGCTAGCCTTGATGCATGGTCCTGCCCTTGCATCCCCCTTTGCGCCCCGACGCGCCCCGATCGGATCGACCCGCCTGATGGGTGGCTTGCGCGTGGCCCGCGATCTGCTGCGTCCCATGATCGACGGCCCGGTCGAATATCGGATGCGGCGGGCCTTGGGCCGGGTCTTGCCGTGTCATGCGCGCACGGGTCCAAACCATTTGTTTCACGCCTGTGTCTGGAAAACCGCCAGCCAATGGGTGCGGTTGATCCTGTCCGATCCAAGGCTGCTGTCCTATGGCGGGCATGCGCCGTTTGTCTGGGCGCATGTGCGGGATCATCCCGGACATCGCGCGGCCTATCAGACCGCCGCGCGCAGCATTCTTTTGGCGGGCTATGCACCGCGCGCGCAGCTTTGCCGCGATCACGGCGACGCGCGGGGGTTTTTCGTGATGCGCGATCCGCGTTGCCTGTTGGCGTCTTGGCACATGTCGACGCGCCACACGCATCGTCCGAACGCACAGGTGTTGCAGCACCGCGCCGTCCTGCGGGACATGTCCGACGCCGAAGCGGAATACTATGCCGCACAGGCCTTCGTGGACGAATTCGGCCCTGTGTTGAACAGCTGGGTGGACGCGCCGGCGTCCGTCCTGATGGTCCGGTTTGAGGATCTGACAGGCATCGGTGGCGTGTCGGTTTGGCACCGTGTCCTGACGCATTGCGGGCTGGATGTTCCGGACCCGGTCTTGCGCGCCGTCCTTCGGACCTACCGGATCGGGGCGCTTGCCCCGCGCGGCCCGATCCATGTGACCGCCGACAAATACGCCGCGCGGGGCAAACGCGACCACCGCTTGTTCGAACGGCTACCGCCGGATTGCCCAACGCGCCATCAGATTGCGCTTTGGTCGCAGCAGTTCGGCTATGCTTAGGGTCAGGCCCCGGTCAGGGTGTCCTGCTTGGCCTGAAACCAGTTCAGCGCCAGAAGGGCCACGATCACCAAGGCACCGACTGCCTCGACCGTCAGCGACGGCCAAAAGACCGCGATCACCGCCGGCACGATCAGGGCGCGCTGCCACAGCGGCATCGCGCGCCACAAGAAGCCTTCCAACGCCGCCGCAAAGCCGACCATCGCGACAATCGCAATTGCACCGTTCCACAAGACCAGCGGCAGCGGACCGCCCAGAATGATTGCTTCATTAAACACCATGAACAGCGGGACCAGATACAGACCCTTGGCGTATTTCCAGGCTTGCAGGCTGGTTTCCATCGGTTTGGACCCGGCAATGGCCGCCCCCGCAAACCCGGCCAGCGCAACGGGTGGGGTCACGTTGCTGTCCTGCGAATACCAGAACACCACCAGATGCGCGATCAGGATCGGCACGCCGAACTCCTGCGTCAAAGCCGGACCCACCAAGATGATCAGAACGATATAGGCCGCCGTCACCGGCAGCCCCATCCCAAGGATCAGGCTGGCGATGATCACCAACAGCAGGGCCAGAACGATATTGCCGCCCGAGAAGGCGATCATCATGGCCGAGAATTTCAAGCCAAGCCCCGTCAGGCCCACGACGCCGACGATGATGCCCGCCACCGCACAGGCCATGGACACCGCCACCGCATTGCGCGCGCCCAATTCCAAGGCTTGCAAGGTCAGCGCCAAACCCCGCCGACACAGGTCCACGAACCCCGCCATCGTCGGACCGTTGGCGGCAAAGGTCCACAAGGCCCGCGCCACCGCCGCAGCCACAATCGACGCGATGGCGTAGAAGCCGACCCGCATCGGCGAATACCCCGCCACCAACAGCGCGACCAACGCGACCAGCGGCAACAGAAAATGCCAGCCACCCGCCAGAACGCTGCGCACGCTTGGCAATTCGTCTGCGGTCATGCCCTGCAAGCCCTGCTTGGCTGCCGCGATATGGACCAACAGATAGACCGCCCCGAAATACAACACCGCCGGAAAGATCGAGACGAGAACGATCTCGACATAGGGCACTTGGGTGAATTCCGACATCAGGAAGGCCCCCGCGCCCATCAAGGGCGGCATGATCTGCCCACCGGTCGAAGCCGCCGCTTCGATCCCGCCCGCTTGTGCGGGGCGATAGCCCAGCCGTTTCATCAGCGGGATGGTGAACGCCCCGGTGGTAACCACATTCGCGATGGCCGACCCCGAGATGGAACCCATGCCAGCGCTGGCGATCACCGCTGCCTTGGCGGGTCCGCCGCGCTGTCGCCCGGTCGCTGCATAGGCCAAATCAATGAAGAACTTGCCCGCCCCCGTCACTTCCAGAAATGCGCCGAACAAGACGAAGACGAAAATGAACGTCGCCGCCACGCCCAACGGGATGCCGAAAATCCCTTCCGCGCCCAGCACCATCTGGCTGGCGACGCGGTCCAAGGAATAACCTCGGTGGTTCAGGATGCCCGGCATCAGATCGGCCAAGAACGGCAGCTCGCCCCGACTGCCGGCGAAGGCATAGAGCACGAAGAAGGTGCCGATGATGGTCATGCCAAGGCCAACGGCCCGGCGGGCGGCCTCTAGCACGACGATGACCGACAAAACGCCAACGATCACATCCACATCGCGCGGGAAAATCTGGTTGGCGATCGTATCGATGTTGATGGGCAACCACGCCCCGACCACGACGGAACAGGCAATCAAGCTGCCATCGATGACCCAGCCCAACGGCCCGCGCGCCCGGCCCCGTCCCCAAACCGGGTAGATCAGGAAACACAGCACAAGGATGAAGCCAAGGTGAATTGGGCGCTGATAGAACAGGCCCAAAGGCTGAACCCCGGCGGCATAAAGCTGAAACAGCGACAGGGCGATGCCGATAACGGTGATGGCCCCTAGGACAAAGCGGGATTGCTGCGGTTCGGACCGGGGGGTGTCGGGATCAGCGACCATCAGTTCATGCTTTCTGTCAGTTCAATGCGCACCCGGGTCCGGGCGGCGGCCTGCGACAAGGAAACAACGGTTTCACCGACTTGCAGGCGGTGGTCGACGGGTCCACGCCCGGGGCGCAGCACATACGCGTCGCCCGGCACAGGTTCGTCGATATCAAGAATCCAGTAGCCCCCCGCGCCATCCGACACCTGCCGACCCCGACCGGGGATATGGCCCAACCCAGCGGCGAAGTCGGGTTGGTGGGACCGGACAAGCACCATGTGCCCGTCCCGGTTTTCATAGCAGTCTGTCACGGGAAACCCTTGGACCGAGTGGTTCCACAGCACACACCAACCGCTTCCCTCGGGCATCGGCAGGCGGGCGATCTCGGTCCCGTCTTCGGCTGTTGCGACAAGGTCCTGTGCAATGGCCGTCTGAAGGCTTAGGCAGAGGAGGAGGGCCGCAAGCCCCCCTCCATGTTTTAGGGTCACGGACGCAGACGATCAGGGATCGTTGCGCCGATTTCCTCGTAATAGCGGATCGCGCCGGGGTGCAGCGGCACCGGGGTCGCGGCCAGCGTGAAATCGACCGTGGTCTGGTTCGCTGCCGGATGGACAGCTTGCAGGTCCGCGATGTTTTCAAACATCGACTTCACAACGTTATAGGCCAGATCATCGTCCATTTCCGAGGACACCGCCAAGACGTTCGGAACACCCAAGACGGCGGTTTCACCCACACCTTCATAGGTGCCAGCGGCCAGCGTGGTGCGGGCAAACAGCGGTTCTGCTGCTTGTGCCGCGGACATTTCCGCGTCGGACAGTTCGATCACCACGATGGACTGGGTGGTTGCAAGGTTCAGGATCGACGACGTCGGCGCACCCACCGACCAGAAGCCCGCATCGATGTCGCCGTTTGCCAGCGCGTCTGCGGTTTCGTTGAAGTTCAAACGCTGTTCGTCGATGTCATCATAGGTGATGCCGTTGGCTTCGAGGATCTTTTGGGTGTTGACCTCGGTGCCCGAACCGGGCGCGCCGACCGAAATCCGCTTGCCGCGCATATCTTCGAGCGAGCTGATGCCCGACCCTTCCAGCGTCACGATCTGGATCATGTTGGCATACATCGACGCCAGACCCCGGATCATCGGAAGCTGCTG
>CAZIKH010000032.1:0-14407 GCA_964539755.1 uncultured Dinoroseobacter sp.
TCTGCTTCGGGCGCGCGGCCAAAATGGCCATAGGCTGCCGTGCGCTGGAAGATCGGCTTGTTCAGGCCCAGATGGGTGCGGATGCCGCGCGGGGTCAGGTCCATGGTGCTGCCAACCGCTTTTTCGATTGCGGCTTCGTCCACGGTTCCCGTGCCATGCGTGTTCACATAGATCGACAGGGGCTTGGCCACGCCGATGGCATAGGACAGCTGCAGGGTGCAGCGGGTCGCCAGACCTGCGGCAACGATGTTCTTGGCAAGATACCGCGCGACATAGGCCGCCGAACGGTCCACCTTGGTCGGGTCCTTGCCCGAAAACGCACCGCCCCCATGCGGGGCCGCCCCGCCATAGGTGTCCACGATGATCTTGCGCCCGGTCAGGCCCGCGTCCCCATCAGGGCCGCCGATGACGAATTTGCCCGTGGGGTTCACGTGCCATTCGGTGTCGGCGCTGATCCAGCCGTCGGGCAGGGTCTCGCGAATATAGGGTTCGACCACCGCGCGCACATCGGCGCTGGTCATCGTTTCGTCCAGATGCTGCGTGGACAGCACGATCGAGGTCACGCCCACCGGAACGCCGTTTTCATAGCGCACCGACAGCTGCGATTTTGCATCCGGGCCCAGCGTCGGCTCGGTCCCGTTCTTGCGCACCTCGGCCAGACGCCGCAGGATCGCGTGGCTGTACTGGATGGGCGCGGGCATCAGATCGGGGGTTTCGGTGCAGGCATAGCCGAACATGATCCCCTGATCCCCCGCGCCTTCGTCCCCCTGTTCGCCGGTCACGCCCTGCGCGATATGGGCGGACTGTTCGTGCAACAGGTTGGTGATTTCGCAGGTGTTCCAGTGGAACTTGTCCTGTTCATAGCCGATGTCCTTGATGCAGGCGCGGGCGATCTCGTCGATCTTGCCCATGTATTCGGACAGCTTGTCCTGATCGGTCAGGCCCACCTCGCCCCCGATCACGACCCGATTGGTGGTCGCGAAGGTCTCGCACGCCACACGGGCCAAGGGGTCTTCGGCCAGAAAGGCGTCCAGAACGGCGTCGGAAATTCGGTCGCAAACCTTGTCTGGGTGCCCCTCGGAGACCGATTCCGAGGTGAACAAATAGCTGTCTCGTGACATGATGCGTGCTCCATTTATGTCTACGCCGCGCACGCCAGGAAGCCGTTGTGCCGGCAGAATGGATCGCGCTTATACCTGCGGCGGTGCAGCGTCAATTGGCGGGGGGGCGCCGACGCAGAAATGCTGCGGCCGCACAGCAAATCCACAACACTGCGAACGGAAGCTCCCCCAATTGCGCATAGGGCGTCGGGGCCATCCGGGGCGGCAAGGGCGCATCCAGAAACCCCGTTTCCCCCAGACCAAGGGACCGAACCACGCCGCCGCGCGCGTCGATGATGGCCGACACCCCGGTATTGGCGACCCGGATCATCGGCAGGCCGCGTTCCCGCGCCCGCATCCGGGCAAGGTGCAGATGCTGCTGCGGCCCGGCAAAGCGTCCGAACCACGCGTCATTGGTCAGATGCAGCATGAAGCTTGCGTCCCGGCTTAGGGCGCGGCCGAAACCGGGAAAGATCGCTTCGTAGCAGATCAGGGGCAAGGCCTGTCCCAAGGCCCCCAGATCCATCAGCGCAGGCCCCGGCCCGGCGGAATAGCCGAACCCGTCGCGCGCGGCCAAGCCATAGAGACCGAACTGTCCCAGCTGATCGCCAAAGGGGACGTATTCGCCAAAGGGCACAAGGCGCGCCTTGTCATAGACCTGCGCGACCGTGCCTTCGGCGTCCAGCACGATGGCCGCGTTGTGGATGCGCCGCCCTTCGAACCGGTTCAAGCCCAGCACAACCTGCGATCCGGCGGCAGCACCCGTAATGCGGGCCAAGGCGTCGCGGTTTTCGGGCAGGCGCAGCGCGATGGCGGTTTCGGGCCAAACGATCAGGTCTGGCGTCCCCGCGGCCCGGGTCATGTCCAGTTGGCGCGCAAAGAAGACCCCGGTCCAGTCGGGGTCCCATTTCAGATGCTGCGGCGCGTTGGGTTGGACCAAGCGCACGATGGGGGCGTCGGATGGGACAGGCGGCGCGGGCGATTGCAGCATCCCTGTGCCGATCAACAGAAGCGGCCCCAGCGCCAAGGGCAGAACCGCCATCACAGGGCGGCGGATCATCAGCGCGGCGCTGGCGGCGACGATCAGCAAGCTGAGCAGGCCCAGCCCATGTGGCCCGATCCAAGACAGCCACGCGCCCGCAGGCCCGTCCAGCCACACCCCGCCGATCAAACCCCATGGCAGCCCTGTAAACACGAAGGATCGCGCCAGTTCCGCCGCACTCAGCGCCAAGGCCAAGACCCAGACCCGGCGGCCCGGGTCCCGCGCCCGCCCCGCGATCCCGCCCGCCAAGGCCCAGAACAGCGCCAGACCACCCGCCAGGAACACCAGCGCGAAGGGGGCCATCCAGCCATGGCGGGCGGCATCGACTTGGAAGGGTTCGACGATCCAATGCATCGTGACGCCGAAATACGCCGACCCGGCCACCCACAGGGTCCAAGCCATCGGGACGGCGCGGCCCGCCTTCTGCGCGGCAAGGAACACCGCCAGAAGGCCCAGCAGCGTCAATCCTGCCAGACCAAAGGGTTCCTGCCCAAGGGCCGCGACCGCCCCGCCCAACCCGGCCACGCCCAAGCGGACAGGGCGCGACCACGGCGCAGACCATCTTGTCAGCTGTGTCACGATCCTATTCGGCGGCAGCGGCGGTCGGGGTGGCCCCGGACAGGCGCACGCGGATGCGCTTGATCCGGCGCGCATCGGCATCGACGATTTCGAACTGTGCGCCACTGTCATGGGGAATGACCTCGCCGCGCGCGGGCACCCGGCCCAGCAACACGAAGACCAAGCCGCCCAGCGTATCGATTTCCTCGTCGGTTTCTTCCGCGCTCAGACGCAAGCCCAGCTCTTCGGTCAGGTCTTCCAGCGGGGCTTTCGCCTGCACAAGGTAACAGCCGGTCTTTTCGCGCACCCAAAGCTGGTCTTCGGGTTCGTCATGTTCGTCTTCGATTTCCCCCACGACCTGTTCGATCAGGTCCTCGATGGTGACCAACCCGTCAACGCCGCCATATTCGTCGATCACCAGCGCCATATGCATCCGCTGGCTTTGCATCTTCTGCATCAAGACGCTGATCGGCATCGAGGGCGGCGCAAACAGCAAGGGGCGCACCATGCCCTTCAGGCTGAATTTGGCAGGCTTGCCATTGAAGCCATAATTCAGCGCAAGGTCTTTCAGGTGGATCAGCCCAATCGGCGTGTCCAAGGTGCGCGAAAAGACGGGCAGACGGGTCAGACCGCTGTCTTGGAACACCTCGACCAGATCTTGCAGGCCGATATCCGACGGCACAGCCACGATATCGGCGCGCGGGATCGCAACGTCTTCGACCCGCATATGGCGCAGATGGTTCATGCCGGATCCATGCCGCACACCGGTGTGCGCATGCTGATCGGAATCGCTGTCGGAGGGATCGGGCGGGCGGAAGGCCGCGCGCAAACGTGCGAACAGGCCGTCGGTTTGTGCCGTCGCGGTGTAATCTGTCTGGTCCGGCGCGCTACGCGCCGCGTCAGACGACGGGTCTATACTGTCGCCCATCGGTCCTTTCCGTTTGGTTCACCGCGAAAAAACTGCGGCCTATCCTTCATATGGGTCTGGAATACCCAACTTGCCAAGTATTTCGATCTCGATTGCTTCCATTATGGCCGCATCTTCGTCGGAAATGTGGTCATAACCCAACAAATGCAGCACCGCATGCACCAAAAGATGCAGCACATGGGCCTCGAATGGCTTGCCTTGTTCGGCGGCTTCGCGCTGACAGGTTTCGAAGGCAATCGCAATATCGCCAAGTTCGTCTTCCTCGGGCGCGGCCGGGGGGCCGCCCGGCACCGCCGCCGCGCGGTCGGCACTGGGCCAACTCAGCACATTGGTCGCTTGTGGTTTGTCGCGGAAATCGCCGTTCAGCTCTGCAATGCGCGCGTCATCGCAGGCCAGCAACGCGATCTCGAAGGCCCAAGGGTTCAGCCCGAAATGCTGCAAGGTGGCGTCGGATGCGCGTTCGGCCCAACCTGTCAGGGCCTTTTCATCCCATGCGCCCCCTTCAAGGATCACGTCAATCATCACTGAAATCCCATATCGCGGGGGTTAGGGCATGGTCTTTCACAAAGGCCAGCAACCGGGCAAGATCGGCCCGGCGATAGGCGCGTTTATGCGGGGTGGAATTGTCCAGTTCGACCGTTGCCACCACGGTCAGGAACAGTTTGGCCATGACCGAGCGTTGATAATCCCGCCAGCAATCCGCCAGCGTGTAGCCGTCGACACCATGATCCACCAGCGCGGCATGGTAGGTTTCCAGCCATGCCCGTTCATGTTTCCGCCGCCGCACCGATGGCACGGACGAGATCAGGAAATACGCCAGATCCCATGTGCCGCGCCCCTTGCCGAAAACCTGCCAGTCGATCAGCAGGGCAGACCCGTCTTCGGCAAACAGGATATTGTCGACCTGTGGGTCGCGGTGCAGCACGGTCAGCGGGCCCTGTTCCTTCAGATGGTGCAGGATCTCGGCCTCGTGCGCGGCGGCATAGTCGCCAAGCGCCAGAAACTCAGGGGGCAGCACCACATCCGGCAACATCTTGGCGACGGCACCCGGATAAGCGGGCCAAGGCCCCGACAGCGTGAATTCGTCCAGGAACGCGGCCCCGTTCAGCGTGCCCAAGGCGGGCGCGTTCCACCACGCGGCATGCACCTTTGCAAAGGCGGCCATCACCGATGCCACATCGCGCGGCCACAAGCCTTCGACGAACGGCACCGACCGGGCGTCGCCCAGATCGTCCAGCAGCAACACACTTGCGCCGGTGTCCCGGTCAAACGCCCCGTAGTGGACACGCGGCACGGGCAGGCCTTTGGACCAGTCGGTGTAGAACGTCACCTCGCGCGCATTGGCGATGGCAAAGCGGGCGCGCATGGCCGGGTCCACCGGGGACAGCTTGGCCACAAGGCTGCGCCCGGGCATCGCAAGGCGGTAAAGGCCGCCGCCGGTGAACCCTTGGTCTTCGCCGATGCGGGTGACCGCGACCCGCTCCACAGGCTGGCCCAAAGCGGCTGACAGCCAGTCAGACGTCAGGTCATCCGGGCCTTCGGGAAGGGGCAGGGTCATGGGGCAGGTCAGCTTTCGGCGGCGGCGTCCGCTGCGTCGTATGCCTCGATGATGCGGGCGACAAGCGGATGTCGCACAACGTCCTTGGCGGTGAAGTACGAAAAGCTGACGCCTTTCACATCGCGCAGGATCGCTTCGGCATCGCGCAGACCCGACCGCACGCCGCGCGGCAGGTCAACCTGACTGCGGTCGCCGGTGATGACCATGCGGCTGCCTTCCCCCAAACGGGTCAGGAACATCTTCATCTGCATCGTGGTGGCGTTCTGCGCTTCGTCCAGAACCACAAAGGCATTGGCCAAGGTCCGTCCGCGCATGAAGGCCAAGGGGGCGATTTCGATCCGCTTGTCTTCGATCAGCTTGGCCATCTGTTTGCCGGGCAGGAAATCGTTCAGCGCGTCATAAAGCGGCTGCATATAGGGATCGACCTTGTCCTTCATATCCCCCGGCAAGAAGCCCAGCCGCTCGCCCGCTTCGACAGCGGGACGCGACAGGATGATCTTGTCCACCTGCCCGCCAAGGAACATCGACACCCCCACGGCGACCGCCAGATAGGTCTTGCCGGTTCCGGCAGGGCCGATGCCAAAGGCCAGTTCATTGTTCAGAAGGGCCTGCACATAGGCCTTCTGCGCCTGCGTGCGCGGTTCGATGACCTTCTTGCGGGTGCGCAGTTCCAGTTTGCCCCCGCGGAACATTTCCATCTGGTCGCCCGCGCGCGCGCCTGTTCCTTCGGCCGAATTGTCCAGCCGGATCAGGCCGTCGATATCCCCCGGATCAACGGATCGCCCGGCTTCGACGCGCTGATACAGCGCATGCAGCACCGCCTCGGCGCGGGTCTGGGATTCGGCATCGCCATGGATCGCAAGGATGGACCCGCGCCGCGTGATCTGCACCGCCAGCTGATGTTCGATCTGCGCGAGGTTCCGATCAAATTCGCCACACAGGTCGATCAGAATCCGGTTCAGGTTCTGCGTGTCGGGAAATTCGACAACCCGTTCCGGCGTTGGGGCGTCCGCTGTCAGCGGGGGCAGGGGCATGATGGCCAAGAAGACCTCCGTTTTGATCCTATGTGAACGGTGCCGTGTCCGGCGGAACGGGGCAAGCCCATGTCACGGCACAAGTGGAAACTGGCGCATTCGGGTGACAGGCCAAGCTGAAAAAAGAGAGGCCGCGCAAATAAAATGCGCGGCCGTTCAAGGTGTCGTGACAGCAGGAGGGAGCCTGCATCAAATCGGATCGGGGAAGGCGCTGCCGCCTTTGAAGTCCCCGATCGCGGTATTCGGTGGCGCCGCCCCGGAACACACGGGCTTGCCATAGCGATCCAGACGCTGCGACAGATACCCTTCGACCCCGTCGTCGATGATCCAGTGGTCACAGCCATTCGGGTCGATCCAGATGCCCGCCTGCAATTGGCTGAGGTCCTTGGTGTCAAAGCCCCGGTCGACGGTCTTGTCGATCTTCTCGCCAAGGCATCCGGTCAAGGCCATGGTTCCGGCCAGCACGGCAATCAGTTTCGCATGTTTCATGACGCGGACCCCTTAGCGAATACAGATGATTTCGACGCGGCGATTTTGCTGCATCCCATGGGCGGTCGCGTTCGACGCCACCGGGGCACGTTCGCCCATCCCGCGCACATCCGCGATGCGCGCCCCCACCTGCGCCGCAACAGACGCAACGGCATTGGCGCGGTTATAGCTAAGACGCATGTTATAGGCGTCGCTGGCGCGGCTGTCGGTGTGACCGATGATGATATAGCTGGTCGCCCCGGCCTGCGCGAAGAAGTTGGCCAGACGCTGACGGTTCTGGTGACTGATGTGATAGCTGTCAGTGGCAAAAAGCTGGTCCGAGTTCATGACGGCGCAGGTTTCGAACCGCCGACACACCGGAATGCCCTGCCGGGTCACATGCGGGGTCATGTATCCTTCGACCCCATCATCCATCACCCAATGTTCGCAGCCATCCGGGTCCACCCAGATGGTCGGGACATAGCGCGACCCTTGTTGGGCATTTGCCTGCGGTACACCGGCGACAAGGGCTAGACCAACGGCAGCCACAAGCGCACTGATACGGGCGGAGAACCTAAACACATCCGTCTCCAGTCTTGTTCTATACGTTATGGATGCCCAGCATTAGTTGGCAAGCACGGCATCCCCCCATGATGTCGATATTCTTACCAAATTTTGTGGTTGATCAAAGGGGATTTTGCGACCCCTTGGGTCGCCGCGGGTTATCCACATACCCGCGCCGCGCCTTGTCTTTGATTAGACGGCTGTTTCGGCAATATCTAGCGGTTCATCCACATGCGTACACGATGGCTTGTGGCCCTACACAAGCGCGCCTGCCAGCGAGTTGGACCCGCTTTCGGTGATTCTTACCCGGCGCAGGTCGCCCGGTTGCAGGCCCTCGGCGCGGACATGCACGGCGTGCAAATAGTCCGATTTTCCGACCCACTGGCCCGGCAGACGCCCGGCGCGTTCGAACAGCACCTCGACCTCGCGCCCGACCATGGCGTCCTGCGTCGCCTTTTGTTGCTGGGACAGCAGGGCTTGCAGACGATACAGCCGCTCGGTGGCGACATCGTCGGGCACTTCGGCCCGTTCGGCCGCTGGCGTGCCCGGGCGGGCCGAGTATTTGAACGAATAGGCCTGCCCATAGCCGACCGTTTCAACCAGGCGCAGGGTCTCTTCAAACTCGGCTTCGGTTTCGCCGGGGAAGCCGACGATGAAATCGCCCGACAACAAGATATCGGGGCGCGCGGCCCTAATCCGCGCGATCAGGTCGATATAGGCCTGCGCGGTATGTTTGCGGTTCATCGCCTTCAGGATCCGGTCCGATCCGGCCTGCACCGGCAGATGCAGATAGGGCATCAGCTTGGCGCAGCGCCCATGCGCGTCGATCAGATCATCGGTCATGTCATTGGGGTGGCTGGTGGTGAAGCGGATGCGCGCCAGCCCGTCGATCTTGTCCAGTTCCCAGATCAGCTGGGCCAAGCTCCAGGCGGTGCCATCCGGCCCGGTGCCATGATAGGCGTTCACATTCTGGCCCAGCAGGGTGATTTCCCGCACACCGCGTGCCACCAAGCCGTGCGCTTCGCTCAGCACCTGTTCCACCGGGCGGCTGACTTCGGCCCCGCGCGTGTAGGGCACGACACAAAAGGCACAGAACTTGTCGCAGCCTTCCTGCACGGTCAGGAACGCCGCCGGGGCGCGGCGGGCCAAGGTCCCGCCGGGGCGGGCGGGCAGGTGGTCGAACTTGTCCTCGGCGGGAAACTCCGTCTCGACCGGCTTGGCCCCGTCTTGTGCTTTGGTCACAAGCTCGGGCAGCCGATGATAGGCTTGCGGTCCCACGACGAAATCCACGGCGGGCTGACGGCGGGTGATCTCCGCGCCTTCGGCCTGCGCAACGCAGCCCGCAACCCCGATCTTCAGATCGGGCTTGTCGGATTTCAGCGCCTTTAGACGCCCCAATTCGGAATAGACCTTTTCGGCGGCCTTCTCGCGGATATGGCAGGTGTTCAACAGGATCATGTCCGCGTCATCCGGGGTGTCGGTCTGGACATACCCCTGCGGTCCCAGCGCTTCGGCCATGCGTTCGCTGTCATAGACGTTCATCTGGCAGCCATAGGTCTTGACGAACAGCTTCTTGGGCGCGGTCATGGCATCGGCCTTTCTTGCGGGCGGGCGGCAAACATCGCAGCAAATAGCGCACCCGCCGCAGGCCCGCAATCCGCAGGCCGGGGATTGCAAACCGTCGCCAGCTGGCCTTTGGTGCGACAAACCCGAAAAGACAGCGGCCCATGTCCCTTGACGACCTGACAAAGACCCTGACACGCGCGGCCCGCGATTTTCCCAAAGGGCCCGTGGCGTTCCTGTTCGACGAGGACGGGGTCGAGGTGACCGCCGCGCTGGATCATATGATCGAAAAGGGCTTTGCACAGGTCGTTCTGTGTTCCGCCCGTCCGCCCGACTTGACCGAAGCGCAAGCCGCCAAGACCTTGGTCCTGCGCCCGGACCGCGTCGTGCCCGAGCTTGTCTTCGACCTGCTGAACCACGGGATATCGGTCCTGCCGGGGCGCTGGCTGCATTACGCCTATAACGCGGAATTCCTGTATTACCCGTTCTGCGAAACCCGCAGCGTCGGTGAAATGCTGGCCTTTCATACCGAAGAACGCCGCGACGCGATGCTGACCTATGTGGTTGACCTCTATGCCGCCGATCTGGGCCAAGCGCCCAACGCGGTCAGCCTTCAGGATGCGTGGCTGGATCGGTCGGGATACTATGCGCTGAACCGATCCGATGCGCAGGGCAAATGGCTGGATCGGCAATGGGATTTCTTTGGCGGGCTGCGGTGGCGCTATGAAGAACACATCCCCCAAGCCAAACGCCGGATTGACCGGATCGCGCTGTTTCGGGCCACGCCGGGGTTGCGCATCTTGCCGGACCACACGGCCAATATCGCGGAATACAACACCGTGTCCTGCGAATGGCATCACAGCCTGACCGCCGCCATCGCGTCTTTCCGGGTGGCGAAGGCGCTGAAGGTCAATCCGGGATCGCGCTATGACATCACCTCGTTCTGGTGGCACAATTCGGTGCGCTTCGACTGGTCCAGCCAGCAATTGATGGATCTTGGACTGATGGAGCCGGGCCAATGGTTCTAGGCCAACAAGTCTTGGGCATGGCTTGACCTTGGCCTGCCGATTTGGCACCCGCCAGCGCCATGAGTGATAGACCCCAATCCCCCTCGGGCGCGCCTTGGCGCAACTTCTATGGCCGTCGCCATGGCAAGACGCTGAAGCCCCAGCAACGCCGCGATCTGGAAGCCTTGGCGCATTTGTCGCCCGGGGCCGTCAGTTGGGACGACAACCCCGACCGCACCCCGCTGGACCTGTCAGCGCGGTTCGGGGATCGCCCGGTCTGGCTGGAAATCGGCTTTGGCGGGGGCGAACACATGGTGCATCAGGCGGTGACCTACCCCGATATTGCCATCATCGGGGCCGAACCCTTTGTGAACGGGGTTGCGATGCTGTTGGGCAAGATCCGCCGCGCCGGGGCCAAGAATGTCGCCGTGCATCCCGGCGATGCGCGCGACCTGATGGATGTGTTGCCCGAGGCCAGCATCGACAAGGCGTTTCTGCTGTACCCTGACCCTTGGCCGAAAAAGCGCCATCATCGCCGTCGCTTCGTCACGCCAGAGCATCTGCAACCCTTGGCCCGCGTGCTGAAACCGGGGGCCGAGTTTCGCGTGGCCACCGACATTGCCGACTATGTGCGCCAAACCCTGGAAGAGGTGCCGAAAGCCGGGTTCGACTGGCTGGCCGAAGGGCCGGAAGACTGGCGCAAGCCATGGGCAGATTGGATTTCGACCCGCTATGAACAGAAGGCGATCCGCGAAGGGCGGCCGCAGCATTACCTGACATTTCGCAAGCGTTAACACTTTATGAATAGGTCCGCCCCGGACCTATTGTTTCGCATGCGAAACAATGCGTCAGCAGTTCTGACCTAAAGTTTACGTTTTATTAAGGGGTTAGCCGCCTCCGGCGGGGATATTTGAGAACGGAAGAGTGACATGCGCTGGACGCTTGCCCGTGCGATGCGCTAAGGGGCGCGCGTTGCCTTGAAGGACCTTTGCGCATGTCATCCCATGGACCCGCCCAACCGCTGACCGCCCATCCCGGGCACGCCTTGTCCGGCGTTGCCGAGGTGCCGGGCGACAAGTCCATCAGCCACCGCGCCTTGATCCTTGGGGCCATGGCCGTGGGGGAAACCCGGATCACCGGGTTGTTGGAAGGGCAGGATGTGTTGGACACCGCCAAGGCCATGCAGGCCTTCGGGGCCGAGGTCGAACATCTGGGACCCGGCGAATGGGCCGTGCATGGGGTGGGTGTCGGGGGCTTTGCCGAACCGCTGGACCTGATCGATTGCGGCAATTCCGGCACCGGCGTGCGCCTGATCATGGGGGCGATGGCCACATCGCCGATCACCGCGACGTTTACGGGCGATGCGTCCTTGCGCAAACGCCCCATGGGACGCGTGACCGATCCGCTGGCGCTGTTCGGCGCGCAGGCCTATGGGCGCGCCGGCGGGCGGCTGCCGATGACGGTTGTGGGGGCGGATGACCCGGTGCCCGTGCGCTATGCCGTGCCGGTGCCCAGTGCGCAGGTCAAGTCGGCGGTCCTGCTGGCCGGGTTGAACGCGCCGGGCCAGACGGTCGTTATCGAAAAGGAAGCCACCCGCGATCACACGGAACGGATGCTGGCAGGCTTCGGGGCCGAGTTGCGGATCGAAGACCACGAGGCGGGGCGGGTCATCACCCTGACCGGACAGCCCGAATTGGACCCGCAAGCCATCGCCGTGCCACGCGATCCGTCCAGCGCCGCCTTTCCGGTCTGTGCCGCCTTGATCGTGCCGGGGTCGGATGTGGTGGTGCCGGGCATCGGGTTGAACCCGACGCGCGCGGGGCTGTTTGCCACCTTGCGGGACATGGGCGCGGACCTGCGGTTCGAAAATGAACGCCTTGAAGGCGGCGAACCCGTCGCCGATCTGCATGCGCGCTATTCCCCGGACATGACCGGGATCGACGTGCCGCCGGACCGCGCCGCCAGCATGATCGACGAATACCCGATCCTGTCGGTTGTGGCCGCCTTTGCCGAAGGCGAAACCCGCATGACCGGCGTCAAGGAATTGCGGGTGAAGGAATGCGACCGGATCGATGCGATGGTCAAAGGCCTGCGCGCCTGTGGGGTCAGCCTGGACGAAGGCCCGGACTGGTTCAGCGTGTCCGGGCGCGGACCCGGCGGTGTGACAGGCGGGGCGACGGTCGAAACCTTCTTGGATCATCGCATCGCCATGAGCCTTTTGATCTGCGGCATGGCGGCGAAGTCCCCCGTGACGGTGGATGATGCGGGGCCGATCGCGACCTCCTTCCCGGTTTTCGTCGACCTGATGACCGCGCTGGGCGCGGAGTTCTCGGGATGAGTTTCACGGTCGCCATCGATGGACCTGCGGCGGCGGGGAAGGGGACGATCTCGAAAGCGGTCGCGGCGCATTTCGGCTTTGCGCATCTGGACACGGGGCTTTTGTACCGTGCGGTGGGCAAGAAGGTTTTGACGGGCACCGATCCGGTAGAGGCCGCGCGGGCCTTGCAGGCGGAAGACCTGGCGGTTGACGGGCTGCGGACGCCCGAGGTGGCGCAAGCCGCCAGCAAGGTCGCGGTGATCGGCGACGTTCGCGCCGCCTTGGTCGATTTCCAGCGGGCCTTTGCCGGGCGCGCGGGGGGCGCGGTGCTGGATGGGCGCGATATCGGCACGGTCATCTGCCCCGAGGCCGCAGTAAAGCTGTTCGTCACCGCCAGCGCCGAGGTTCGCGCCGAACGGCGGTACCGCGAATTGCAGCAGGGCGGGCATGACGTTGTCTTTGCCGATGTGCTGGCCGATGTCGTGGCGCGCGACGAACGCGACAGCACCCGCGCCGAAGCGCCCCTGATTGCGGCAGCGGACGCGGTCGAACTGGACACCTCGCATCTAAGCATCGACGCGGCGGTCGCAGCGGCGGTTGCCGCGGTTCAGGCGGCGCTGGACCGCACGCCCTAAGCTGTGCAGGCTGGTTTGGGCAGACCCCTTTTCCGGAGACCCGCCCATGGATGACGCCAAGATTACCTGCCCGGAATGCCGCGCCGAAATCCCCCTGACGGATACGCTGGCCGGACCCATGCTGGCGGAAATGCGCGACCGCATGGAAGCCGAACGCGTTGCCGCGCTGGCCGCGCAAAGGGCGGAAATCGAAGGCGCGGCCGCGCGCAAGGCGGCGGCGGAACAGGCCGCCAAGATGGCCGCCTTGGAAGTGGCCGCCAAGACCGCCCAAGACGAGGCTGCCGCGCAGCTGGCGCGGATGCAGGCCGAAGCCCAAGCCCGCGACGCCAAGCTGGCCGAAGCGCAAAAGGCCCAAGCCGAGGCGCTGCGCAAGGAACGCGCCTTGGAAGAAAAGGCGCGCGAAATGGATCTGGAACTGGAAAAGCGGTTGGGGGCGGCGCTGGCGGCACAGACCGCCAAGTTGCGCGCCGAATTGACCGAAGCCGAGGCGCTGAAACTGGCCGAGAAGGACCAGCAACTGGACACGATGCGCCGCCAGATCGAAGCGCTGAAGAAGAAAGCCGAACAAGGCAGCCAGCAGGTGCAAGGCGAAGCCGCCGAGGTTCTGTTGGAAGATCGGCTGTCCTCGGCCTTTCCGTTGGATGTTCTGGAACCGGTTGGCAAGGGCGTGCGCGGTGCGGATGTCTTGCAGCGGGTCAGTGGCGCGGGCGTGGGGGCCGAAGCGGGCGCAATCATCTGGGAAAGCAAGCAGACGAAGGCCTTCCAGAAGGACTGGCTGGCCAAGTTGAAGGCCGATCAACGGGCCTGCGGGGCCGAAATCGCGGTTCTGGTCAGCGCGGTGCGCCCCGATGGGATCGACAGTTTCGCGCAGATGGACGGGGTCTGGGTTTGCGCCCCGGGCCACGCCATCGCCTTGGCGGCGGTGCTGCGCCAGACCTTGCAGGCGGTCGCCGATGCAAAGGTCGCCCAAGAGGGGCAGGAAACCAAGATGGAACGGGTCTATGCCTATCTGACCGGGCCGCAGTTCCGGCATCGCGTCGAAGCCATCGTCGAGAATTTCCAATCGATGCAAGACGACCTTGCCAAGGAAAAAGCGGCCATGCAGCGCATCTGGGCGAAGCGCGAAAAACAGATCGACGGCATGATCGGCGCGACGGTCGGCTTGCAGGGCGATCTGGAAGGGATCGCGGGGGCCGCGATGCCCGCCATCAAGGGGCTGGACCTGCCCTTGCTGGACGGCCCCGACGACGGCTGAGGCGCAAGATTTTTGCGCAAACCTCAGCCTGCGGGACGACTCTTGTCGCGAATCACCAAATCTGCAAAGCTCCACTAAATCTGGTGGGGATCAGGCGATGACAGTCAAGATAGCGAATTGGTTGCGCAGTGAACCTGTGGGCTTCTCGGCGCGACAACCGGCCGATGACTTGCCGCCGCTGTTTGGCCCGCGCCCGGCGGGCGAGGACGGGCCTGCCCGCGAACGTTTGTTCAGCCCGGCTTTCAAGGCGCAGAGGGGCCAGTTCGACACCACCGTCGCACCGCGCACACCGCCGATGACGCGGGCGGCCAAACTGTCGGCGCGGGCGCGGCTGTTGCAGCTTCTGAAAGCTTAGCCCCCGTCGACCCAGCGGGTGCG
>CAZIKH010000033.1:0-14201 GCA_964539755.1 uncultured Dinoroseobacter sp.
GCGCTGGACACGGAAATGACCCTGTCCGGGCCTGCCGCAGGCAGCGACCGTCTGAAAACCAACGACGATCCGACCGGCATGAAAGTCATCGGCACCATCAACAACTGCGCGGGCGGCATGACGCCGTGGGGCACCTACCTGATGGCCGAAGAAAACTTCCACGGCTATTTCTGGACCGATCAGGCCGAACCTGAGCTGAGCGCATCGAACAAGCGCTACGGCGTGCCCGGCAAATGGTATGCTTGGGGCAAGTACTACGACCGGTTCAACATCGACAAAGACCCGAACCAGGTGAACAAGTACGGCTATATCGTCGAAGTTGACCCGCGCAATCCCGACGCCCTGCCGATCAAGCACACCGCCTTGGGCCGTTTCCGCCACGAAGGCGCGGAAACCACCATCGCGTCGGACGGCAAACTGGTGATCTATTCGGGCGACGACAACCGCTTCGACTATCAGTACAAGTGGGTGTCCGCCGAAGCGGTGACGGAAGAGAACAGCGTTTTCGGGTCGTCCCTGCTGACCGACGGCACGCTTTATGTGGCAAAGTTCAACGATGACGGCACCGTTGACTGGATGCCGCTGGTGCACGGCGAAGGCCCGCTGACCGCCGAAAACGGCTTCAACAGCCAAGCCGACATCGCCATCGACACGCGCCTTGCCGCCGACCTGCTGGGGGCCACCCCGATGGACCGCCCGGAAGACGCGCAGCCGCGCGGCGACGGCACGGCCTATATCATGCTGACCAACAACTCGCGTCGCGGGGCGGATCAGCTGGACGCGGCCAACCCGCGCCCCGAAAGCCGTTTTGGCCATATCATCGAGATCAAGGAAGACGGCGGCAACCATTCGGCCACCCGTGGCACCTGGTCGATCCTGGTGCTGTGCGGCGATCCGAAGGTCGAGGAAGTCGGCGCCATGTGGCACCCCGAAACCAGCGAGAACGGCTGGTTCGGCTCGCCCGACAACTGCGCCATCGACAACCAGGACCGTCTGTGGATCTCGACCGACCAAGGCACCGGCTGGGGCGCAACCGGCAAGTCCGATGGCCTCTATTCGCTGGAAACCGAAGGCGATCTGCGCGGCCATTCCAAGCTGTTCTTCCGCTGCCCGGTCGGCGGCGAGCTGTGCGGGCCCTACTTCACCGATGACAGTGAAACGCTGTTCTTGGCCGTGCAGCACCCCGGCACCGACGGCACGAAGGACCTTGTCGGGTTCGAGCGTGACAGCACCTTCGAAGACCCGGCCACCCGTTGGCCCGACTTCGACCCGAACATGCCGCCGCGCCCGTCGGTGGTCGTGGTCACCAAGCAAGGTGGCGGTGTGATCGGCGCCTAAGCGCCCCATCCAGAAACACGAAAGGCCCCGGTCATGACCGGGGCCTTTTTTCTTGAGTATTTGGCCCTAGAAGAAGCCGCTAGCCCGGGAACTTCGTCGTCCGCAGATACGGGAAATGGGTGGTGAAATCGCCGAACTTTTCGGCGGCCGCCTCGTTCGAGACCGACGCCGGGATGATCACATCCTGCCCTTCGGTCCAGTTGGCGGGCATCGCGACACCATGCTTGGACGCCGCCTGCAAGGCGTCGAGGGCGCGCAGGACCTCGGCAAAGTTGCGGCCCACATTCATCGGGTAGGTCATCGAAAGCTTCAGCTGCTTGTCCGGCCCGATGATGAAGACGGACCGCACCGTGGCGCTGTCATTGGGCGTGCGCCCGTCCGGCAGATAGGCATCCGCGGGAAGCATGTCGTACAGCTTCGACACCTCCAAGGCTTCATCCGCGATGATCGGGAAGGTCGCCGGAGCGCCGGCAAAGGCGGAAATGTCGCCCTTCCACTTGCGGTGATCCTCGACCCCATCCACGGAAATCCCGATCACCTTGGTGTCCCGTTTGGCCCATTCTTCGGCCAGTTGCGCCACCGCCCCGAATTCGGTCGTGCAAACCGGGGTAAAGTCCTTGGGGTGCGAGAACAGGATCGCCCATTTTCCGTCCAGCCAGTCGTGGAACTGGATCGGGCCTTCACTGGTGTCGGCGTGAAAATCGGGAACGGTATCGTTGATGCGCAGGGCCATGGGGGCCTCCTTTCATTGGCTGTCCCATGGCATATGCGTATCCGGACCATCGGCTTGCAAGGCGGCCCAAGGGGTGACAGGGTGCCGCAGAATTTGGGAGGTCAGCAATGATCGAGAAACGCGACTTTTACATCAATGGCAGCTGGGTCGCCCCGCAAGAGGGCACCCCTTGGGACGTCATCAACCCGGCCACCGAAGAACCCTGTGCCACCATCTCGCTGGGGGGTCAGGCGGATACCGACGCCGCCGTTGCAGCGGCGCGCGCGGCGTTTGAAGGCTGGATGATGACCGACCCGGCGGAACGTCTGGCCCTGATCCAGAAGCTGCTGGACGTCTATACGGCCCGCGCCGAAGAGATGGCCCAAGCCATCAGCCTTGAAATGGGCGCCCCCATCGACCTGAGCCGTCAGCAGCAGGTCACCACCGGCTTGGCGCATATCAAGACCTTCATCCGCGAAGCGAAATCCTTCGAATACACCCGGCCCCTGCATGACCGCGCGCCGGACAATGCGATCCTGTACGAACCTGTCGGCGTGGTGGGCATGATCACGCCTTGGAACTGGCCGATGAACCAGATCACGCTGAAGGCCATCCCGGCGCTGGCGGTAGGCTGCACGATGATCCTGAAACCGTCCGAGGAATCGCCCCTGTCCGGCACCCTGTTTGCCGAGATGATCGACGAAGCGGGCTTCCCCAAAGGCGTGTTCAATCTGGTCAATGGCAATGGCGTGGGCGTGGGCACCCGCCTGTCGACCCATCCGGACGTGGACATGATTTCCTTTACCGGGTCCACCCGTGCCGGGATCGCCATCACCAAGGCGGCTGCGGACACCATCAAGCGTGTCAGCCTGGAACTGGGCGGCAAAGGGGCCAACATCATCTTTGCAGATGCGGACGAAAAAGCCGTCAAGCGCGGCGTCTTGCGGGTCATGAACAACTCGGGCCAGTCGTGCAACGCGCCAACGCGGATGCTGGTCGAACGCGCGATCTACGATCAGGCGGTGGAAATCGCGGCGGAAACCGCCAATTCGGTCCGCGTGGGTGTCCCGAACGAAGAAGGCGGCCATATGGGTCCCGTCGTCAACGAAGCGCAATTCAACAAGATCCAAGGCCTTATCCAACAAGGCATCGACGAAGGCGCGCGGCTGGTTGCCGGTGGCGTCGGGCGGCCCGAAGGGTTGAATCGCGGCTTCTATGTGCGCCCGACGGTCTTTGCCGATGCCACCAACGACATGGTGATCTCGCGGCAGGAAATCTTTGGTCCGGTGATGTGCATGATGCCCTTCGACACCGAAGAAGACGCGGTTCGGATCGCCAATGACACGGTCTATGGCCTGACCAATTACGTGCAGTCGGGCGACGAGGCGAAACGCCAGCGCGTGGCGCGCCGCTTGCGCTCTGGCATGGTCGAGATGAACGGCAAACCCCGGGGGGCGGGCGCGCCTTTTGGCGGCTACAAGCAATCGGGCAATGGGCGCGAAGGCGGTATCTGGGGGTTGGAAGACTTCCTCGAGGTCAAATCCGTTTCGGGCTTCTACGACACGTAGCCCGCGCTGGAGGGGGCACCCCGGTGCCCCTTCATGTGTCCGATTGCCCGAATTCCAGCCACGCCCGATCGTGCGCGGACAATTGCGCATCGAGGATCGCGTCATACGCCTCTAATTGGGTTTGGGTCAGCTGCCCGGCCCATTGGCCGAACCCGCCCTTATGGAAGAATTCGGCATCGGATCGGTAGAACCCGCTGCCGCCTCCGGGCGCGAAATCCTGCGCACGACGCTTCATATTGTCGAACCCTGCGGCATCGATCAGCTGCGCCATGACCTCGGGCGGGTGGGACACCCCCAGAAGCGCCGCGACCTTTCGAAACACGCCCGGCAAATCCCGCGTCATGTCCGCATAGTGAAACAAGGTGACATTTGGCAGATGCGACCGCGCCCGTGCGGCGGAATAGTGCCGCAGGATGTGCGCCAAGGGCATTGCATCGCACTCAAAGCCTTGCGCGCTGCCCGACAAAAACAGGTGAAAGGTGCGCCCGTCGGGATCGTCCTCCGGGTACCAGTCGTCGAACACGGTCAGCGGGATATTGCGGACATGGTTGCGAAAGGAAAAATGCGCGTCCAACGGGTGCCGAAAGACACAGAGGTACTGCGCCGCCGGATCCAGTTTGACCCCGTCCATGGGGGTGTGGCTCTTCAGGCAGCGCCGCCCCGGCAGGGCCTGAAGCCGGTCTGTTACTTCGGCCTGATCGCGCAGCCGAAAATCGACCCAAGGCATCTTGGTGGCGGGTTCGGGGGCAAGATCGGGGTCGCCCGACAGCAACAGGGCGACGATGGTCTGCATCCATGTGGTCCCGCATTTCGGCGGGGTCACCACGAACACATCGCCGGGCCGGATTGCCAGTGTTTGCCACCGGGCACTATCGGTCAGGGGGCCAAGATAATGGGGGTGGTCTGCTGGCATCGTCGCTCCGAAGGTTGGGTTCGGTCAGAATAACATGCCCCGCCTAGAACGGGACCTTCGAGACAACGCGCAAACCTTTCCCGCTTTCGGGATGGCGCAGCCGCAATTCGGTGGCATGCAGCATCAGGCGGGGGGCATCGCGTGCCGGCCCATCCGCATAGAAGGGATCGCCCAAGATCGGATGGCCCAGCGACAGCATATGCACGCGCAATTGATGGCTGCGCCCGGTCTGGGGGAACAGGCGTACGCGGGTGGCGTGGTCTTCGTAGCTTTGGACCTTCCAATCGGTCACCGCTGGCTTGCCGTTTTCCCAGTCAATTTTCTGGCGCGGACGGTTCGGCCAATCGACGATCAGGGGCGCATCGACCGTGCCTTCACGGGGGTCCAGCCGCCCCCATACGCGGGCGACATAGGTCTTTTTCACCTGCCTGTTCTCAAATTGCTGCCCAAGATGGCGCTGCGCGGCAGGGGTCAGCGCAAACACCATCACGCCCGACGTATCCCGGTCCAGCCGGTGCACCAGCAAGGCATCGGGAAACGCCGCTTGCGCGCGGGTCAGCAAGCAATCCGCCAAGTGGTCGCCCCGACCCGGCACGCTGAGCAGCCCCGCAGGTTTGTCCAGCACCAGAAGCTGTGCATCTTCGTGCAGCACCACCAATGGGTCATTCGGGGGATCATAGGCATCCGTCATCACCTCCCCTTGCCCTGTCCGCGCTTTCCCGGCAAGGCGCTGTCTATGGGTTTCGAGGGCTGGATCCTGTTTGCAAGCTTCTGGGCGTTGTTCGTCACAACGCCCGGTCCCAATGCTGTCAACTGTATCCAGAACGGGATGACCCATGGGTTTGTGCGCAGCTTGTGGGGTGTTGCGGGCATCCTGACCCAAGCCAGCTTGTTCCTGTTCGGATCGGCGATGGGGGTCACCGCCTTGCTGATTGCCGCCCCGACCGCGTTCTTCTGGGTGCAGATGACAGGCGCCGCCGTTCTGATCTGGCTGGGGGTGCGCGGCTGGATAACCGCCGCCCGCCCGGTGCGCACCAATGCGTCTTCGGGCAGTATCTATCTGCGCGCCCTTGCAATCGCGACCTTCAACGCGAAATCGGTCGCGGGCTATCTTGCGGCCTTCTCGCAATTCGTGGAACCGGGCGTGCCGATCTGGACCCAGATGCAGGTGATCGTGCCAACCGCGCTGTGCCTGACCGCCCTCAGCTATTGCGGGTACACCGCGCTGGGGGCGGGCTTGGGCAAACTGGCGCTTGGCGCGATCCTGAACCTGTGGGTGCGCCGAACCTTGGCGATCTGTTTCATTTTCTACGGCGTGCTTTTGGGCAGCCTTCAGATCGCCTAAGGTCAGGCCCGCCCGAAGCTGGTATCCAGAATTGCTTGCAGCCCCATGACATCGCCTTGGTCGAAGGCATCCGGCTGGTCGCTGTCCAGATCGAACACCGCGATCAGGCCCGTTGCATCGAACACGGGCAAGACCAGTTCCGACCGGGTCGAGGACGCGCAGGCAATATGGCCGGGAAAGGCATCGACATCCGGCACCAACTGAACCGCTTCTTCCCGTGCGCAGGCCCCGCACACGCCCCGGTCAAACGGGATCACCAGACAGCCATGTCCCCCTTGATAGGGTCCGATTTTCAGCAAGCCGGGCGAAACCACGCGGTAGAACCCAACCCAGTCGAACCGATCATCGGCGTGAAACACCTCGCAGGCCAAGGTGGCCATCAGGGCGACCGTATCGGTTTCGCCTGCGGTCAAGGCGGCACAGGTCTGGGCAAGGTTGGTGTAATCGACCCGCATCAGACGCGCTCGATCGCGATGGCAGTGCCTTCGCCGCCACCGATGCAAATCGCCGCCACCCCGCGTTTCAGACCCCGGGTTTCCAAGGCGTTCAACAAGGTGACGATGATCCGCGCGCCCGACGCCCCAATCGGGTGGCCCAGCGCACACGCCCCGCCATGCACGTTCATGCGGTCATGCGGCACGCCCAAGCGCGCCATGAAGGCCATGGGCACAACAGCGAAGGCCTCGTTCACCTCCCACAGATCGACATCTTCGATGCCCCATCCCAGCCGCGCCAACAGCTTTTCCGCTGCCGGAACCGGGGCGGTCGGGAAATCACCGGGGGCTTGGGCGTGGCTGGCATGCCCCAGAACCCGTGCCCGGATCGGCAGCCCCTTGTCCCGCGCAGCGGTTTCGCGCGCCAGAACCAAGGCCGCCGCCCCGTCCGAGATCGACGAGGAATTGGCCGCCGTCACCGACCCATCCGCGCGAAAGGCCGGTTTCAGATGCGGAATCTTCTCGGGACGCGCCTTGGCGGGCTGTTCATCCGCGGAAATCACCTGATCCCCTTTGCGGCCTTGAACGGTCACAGGCACGATTTCGGACGCAAAGGCGCCCGTCGCCGTCGCCTCCAACGCCCGGCTCAGCGAGGCCAGCGCATAATCGTCCTGCGCCGCGCGGGTAAACTGGAACGCTTCGGCGCAGTCTTCGGCAAAGGTGCCCATCAAGCGGCCCTTGTCATAGGCATCTTCCAGCCCGTCCAGAAACATGTGATCGACCACCTGCCCATGTCCGATCCGCGCCCCGCCCCGCATCTTCGGCAAGAGGTACGGCGCGTTGGTCATGCTTTCCATGCCACCCGCCGCAATCGCGTCGGCCCGCCCAAGGGCCAGCGCATCAAAAGCCATCATCGCGGCCTTCATACCCGACCCGCACATCTTGTTCAGCGTGGTGGCGGGAACCTCTTGCCCCAACCCGGCGGCAAATCCCGCCTGTCGGGCGGGGGCCTGCCCCTGACCGGCGGGCAGAACACAGCCCATCAAGACCTCGTCCACGCTGTCCAAACCAGCCTGATCCAGCGCGCCGCGCAGGGCAACGCCGCCCAGCTCGGCCGCCCCAAGGGCGGCAAAGTCGCCTTGAAACCCGCCCATGGGCGTGCGCGATGCCCCTGAAATGACGACGTTTTCCATGTGAACTCCCCCTTTGCGGAATTGTCGCGGCCCGCATGCAACCTATTGGTAAGGATTTCTGCCTACCGTTTTGCGCAGGAAACCAAAACGGGGGAGAAGATGAAACTGGAATCCACGCGCATCGGGGGGGTCCTTGTCATCAGGGTGGCCGAAGACCGGATCGATGCCGCCAGCGCGATCCATTTCAAGGACGAAATGCAGCGCGCCACGATCAATGCGCCCGCCCGCGTCATTCTTGACCTCAGCCAGGTCGCTTTCCTCGACAGTTCGGGCTTGGGGGCCATCGTCGCGGTGATGAAATCCTGCAATCCCGAATCGGATCTGGAACTGGCGGGCCTGACGCCCCTTGTCGAAAAGGTGTTTCGCCTGACGCGCATGACGGATGTGTTTCGCATTCACGCGTCGGCGGACAGCGCGGTTGCGGCATGAAAGACACCAGCGCACAGTTTGCGGCGACGGCCACGGGTATCCCGGACCTTGTCTTGAACTTCATCATCCCCGCCACCAATCTGGCCGTGCGGCGCATGTTGCATGGTCTGCACCTTAGCCTGTTGGCAAACGGGGTCTCGGAACTGGACATGGAACATGTCGAAATCGTTCTGGCCGAGGTGCTGAACAACATCGTCGAACATGCCTATGCCGATCGCCCGCAAGGGGTGATTGCCATGATCGCGCGGCTTGATCCGACCGAGGTGCAGATCGAACTGACCGACAGCGGCGCCCCGATGCCCAATCAGGTCTTGCCAGCGGGTCCGGCCCCCACACTGGGGGCCCAGCAGGACCTGCCCGAAGGTGGCTTTGGATGGCATCTGATCCGCGCTTTGACGGATCGGTTGGAATATGAACGGGTCGGGGACCAAAACCGACTGACCCTGCATATCCCCCGCAGCCGGGCCGGGTTGTGCTGACCCAAGCCGGACCCACGACCGAACGGGCGCAAAAAAGGGGCCCGCCCCAGAAATGCCCAGATCTGTTCTTATCCGTGCCGCAGTGCAGGAAGATACCGATCCTTGTAGCAACTAATGCTTCCCCCGGTGTCGCATGTTATTGCCCCCACCCAGTATGCGGCACCGGGGACACCCCTTTCCCGACAGAATGCAATGCCCGAAGGGGCCACCGTGCGAAGGCGCACAGACCCGCGCCGGAACCCCGCTTGGCTTGGCCGTCGCGTCCGCCTAGACATCCCCGGACGTGACACCAGAACAAGGGGGACCCCATGCGCGATTTGCATCTGCCCGGTCGATCTGCCGTTTATGCCCGCAACGGGATCTGTGCGACCTCGCACCCGCTGGCAGCACAGACCGCCATCGACATCCTGAAATCGGGCGGCAACGCCATGGATGCCGCCTTGGCAGGCGCGATCCTGTTGGGGGTCTGCGAACCTGCCATGACGGGCCTCGGGGGCGACTGTTTTGTGCTGGTCAAACCGGCCGGGTCCGAAGATGTGCTGGCCTATAACGGATCGGGCCGCGCCCCGATGGCAAGCGACGCCGAGGCCCTGCGGGCGGCTGGGCACAAGACCGTTCCCCTTGGCCATCCTGCAGCCGTCACCATTCCCGGCGCGGTCGATGCCTTTTGCAAGCTGAGCGCGCTGCATGGCCGCAAAGGGCTGGATGCGATCCTTGCCCCCGCGATTGCCTATTTCGACGCGGGCGTGCCCGTGGCGCATCGCGCGGCTTTCGACTGGGCGATGGATCACGGCGCGCTGCAAGGCGCCGCCAAGAAACACTATCTGAACGGCGGCAAGCCCTACCAGATCGGCGAGGTCTTTGCCCTGCCCGGCCAAGCCGAAGTGCTGCGCCGCATCGCCAAAGACGGGCGCGATGCCTTCTATACCGGCGAGGTCATGGAAGACATGCGCGCCACGTTGACCGCGCTTGGCGGCGTTCACACGGCCGAGGATTTTGCCGCAACCGACATGACCCCCACCACCCCGATCACTGGCCCGGTCATGGGGGCGGACCTGGTCGAACATCCGCCAAACGGCCAAGGGGTCATCGCGCATCTGCTGGCCAATATTCTGGCCCAGTTCGACATCCCCGCGTTGGACCCGTTTGGGGTGGCCCGGATTCATCTGGAAGCCGAGGCGACCAAACTGGCCTATGACGCGCGTGACCGCTTTCTGGCCGATCCCGATGCGATGACCCGGTTGGATCATCTGCTGTCGCTGGACACCGCGCGCCAATTGGCCGGTCTGATCGACCCCGATCGGGCGATGCCCGATCCCCGCAAGATCAGCGAACAGGTCCACAAGGACACGATCTACCTGACCTGTGTGGACCGCGACGGTATGGCCGTGTCGCTGATCTATTCCATCTTCAAGGGCTTCGGGTCCGGGATCGCCTCGGAAAAGTTTGGCATTCTCTTCCAGAACCGCGGCGCCGGGTTCACCTTGGCCCCCGGCCACCCCAATGAATATGGTCCCGGCAAACGACCGCTGCACACCATCATTCCGGCGATGCTGAAACAGAAGGGCAAGGTGGTAATGCCCTTTGGGGTTATGGGCGGGGCCTACCAGCCGAACGGGCATGTGCGGCTTTTGTCAAACCTGCTTGAATTCGACATGGACCTGCAATCCGCCCTCGACGCCCCGCGCAGCTTTGCCGATCTGGGCAAGCTGAAGGTGGAACGGGGCTATAGCGATGCGATCCGCGCCCGCTTGTCCGAGATGGGGCATGATGTGGTGATCCCCGAGGCCCCCATCGGCGGCGCGCAGGCGATCTGGATGGACCCCGACCGTGGGGTGTTGATCGGTGCCTCGGACCCGCGCAAGGATGGGTGCGCAATCGGATACTAGGAAAGGACGCCAGCGATGCCCATGACCCCCGTCAAGGACCTTGTGGCCGAGGCCAAGACCCAGATCACCAGCCTGACCCCCGAAGCCGCGCAAACCATGGCCGAGGCGGGCGAGGCCCTTCTGGTCGATATCCGCGACATCCGCGAATTGGAGCGCGACGGGCGCATCCCCGGGGCCTTTCACGCGCCCCGCGGCATGCTGGAATTCTGGATCGACCCGACCAGCCCCTATCACAAGCCCGCGCTGGCGACCGACAAGACGCTGGTTCTGTTCTGTGCCAGCGCATGGCGGTCGGCGCTCAGCGTCAAGGCGCTGCAAGATATGGGGGTCGAGAAGATCGCGGAGATGGAAGGCGGCTACAAAGGCTGGGCTGCCAACGGTCTGCCCACCGAATAGCGATCAGTTCATCTGGACGTGCAAGGGGTAATGGCCGTCCTGAAAATCGCCGAACATGTCGGGCAGGTCCGGGTGATCGACCGGTTCCCCGGTATCATCCGGGACCAGATTCTGTTCCGACACATACGCCACATAGTAGCTTTGGTCATTCTCGGCCAGCAGGTGATAGAACGGCTGATCCTTGCGCGGGCGCGCTTCTTCCGGGATCGCTTCGTACCAGTCCTGCGTGTTGGCGAATTGCGGGTCGATGTCGAAGACCACCCCGCGAAACGGATGCCGCCGGTGGCGCACCACCTGTCCCAGATGATATTTGGCTTGGGCCTTGAGCATCACATTGCGTCCTTTGAAGGCCACAGTTAGACCAAGCAGCGCGGGCTTGTCCATGCGACAGCCGCGATTTTGCGGGAAACAGACTGTGACTCTATTTCTGACAGTGCTTGAAGTCGCAGCGCCCGTCTTCCTGATCGCGGCTGTCGGCTTTGCGTGGTTGCGGGCCGGATACGACTATCCGGTTGAATTCGTGACCCGGCTGGGGGTCCTGCTGGCAACGCCCTGCCTGATCTTCACCGCGCTGGTCGAAACCGAAATCGACCCGACCGCCTTGGCCGAATTGTCCTTGGCCGCCTTGGCCGTCTATGCCGCGATCACCCTTGCCTGCTGGGGGCTTGTCGTGGTCGCGCGGCTGGACCGCCGCACCTATCTTGCGCCGATCATCTTCGGAAATACCGGCAATCTCGGGTTGCCCTTGGTCTTGTTTGCCTATGGCGACCTGGGCCTTGGCTATGGCGTCGTGGTCTTCGGCATCATGTCGCTTTGGGCCTTCACCTTTGGCATTTGGCTGGTGTCCGGGGGCGTCGCGCTCAGCCGTCTTGCGCGCGAACCGATGGTGGTGGCCACCGTCGCCGGGGCGGTCTTCTTGTGGCAGGGCTGGACCCTTCCGACCGTTGCGGCAAACACGCTTGGCCTGATCGGGCAGATGGCGATTCCCCTGATGCTGATCACCTTGGGGGTTGCGGTGGCCCAACTGAAACCCGCCGGTCTGACGCGCGCTGTTTGGATCAGCCTTGCCAAGGTCGTGCTATGTGCGGGGCTGGCCTTCGCCATTGGCCGCTTGTTCCCGCTGGACCCGGTTGCCTTGGCGGTGCTGATCTTGCAAGCGGCCACGCCTGTGGCCGTCACATCCTATCTGCTGGCGGAACGCTACAAGGCGGACGCCCAAGCGGTTGCGGGGCTTGTCGTGGTCTCGACCCTGATGTCGGTCGGCGCGATTCCGCTTCTGCTCGCACTTCTGCTCTAGGTCGGGCCAAGGGCATTTTCAGCACGGCGAAACTGCGGTATCCTTTCAAAAAAGACCGAGCAGTCAAAATCCGAGGCAGACCCAAGATGCGCAACAGCGTGCGACTTGTCTTATTGATGTTCTTGCTGGCCGCCTGCGGGGCGTCCCACAACAACGCGCCCTCCCAGCTGGACAATGCCTGCGCGATCATCGCCCAGCGCCCGGCCTATCTGGGGGCCATGAAGGCGACCGAACGGAAATGGGGCATCCCGGTGGCCAGCCAGATGGCGGTGATCTATCAGGAAAGCAAATTCCGCCCGCAAGCGCGCACGCCCTTGCGCTATACCCTCGGCGTGATCCCGATGGGGCGGCAAAGCAGCGCCTTCGGGTATAGCCAAGCGCTGGACGGCACCTGGGAAGAATACCAGGAAAAGACCCGCAATCGCAGCGCGCGGCGCGACCGTATCCGCGACGCCACCGATTTCATGGGCTGGTACATGAACCAGACACTCGAACGCAACGGCGTGGCCCTGAACGATACCCGCAACCAGTATCTTGCCTATCACGAAGGCCATACCGGCTTTGCGCGGGGCAGCTACAATTCAAAAAGCTGGCTGGTACGGATCGCGGGCGAGGTTGCGGACCGGGCCGTGATGTATGACGCGCAACTGCGCGCCTGCGGTCGCCTGTCCTGACAATCCGATACGGGGCGGATCAGTTCCGCCCCATCCGTTCTTCCGTCTCGAACAGGATGTTGAACAGGAACGCGGACAGGTTTTCGCGTTCTTCCAACGCCCCCAGAATGACGGTCGTGGCCCCGTTATCCGGTTCGGTGATGATCCACTGGCGCAGTTCGACCGGATCGGACGAAAAGACCAATTCGATTGTGCCCAATTCGGGGCGGTCGGGGTCCTGCGCCACAACGCGGGTCGCGGTGTCATCGCCCGTGTGGGCGATCACCATGTTCGACCGTGCCAAGTCCACCTCGCGCGCGAGGATCAGATGCAAGGGTGTGCGGCGCAGCGGGTATTGCGTCGGGGCCCCATCCGAAACGGGGTCGAAAATCGCAAGGCTCCCCCCGCCTGCGATCACCAGTGCGTTGTTCGGCGGATCGTATTCGAACCGCATGCGGCCCGGGCGCTGGATATACAGCTTACCGGTCGCGAGGCTGCCGTCGCTGGCCACTTGGGTAAAGGTTGTTTCAACCGTGCCCAGTTCGGTCAGATACCGCGACAGGGTGTTCAGCGGCACGATCTCGGCCGCTGCGGGCAAGACCGCGCCAAGGGACAGGCCAAAGGCAAGAAGAACGTGTTTCATGACCCGTCAGATAAGGTGTTGCCGCGTGCTAGGGAATAGCAACACCGCTCACTGTTCCGGCACCAGGATTTCGCGTTTGCCGACATGGTTCGCCGAAGACACGACGCCTTCTTCCTCCATCTGTTCAACCAAGCGCGCGGCCTTGTTATAGCCGATCCCCAGCTTGCGCTGGATGTAGCTGGTCGAACACTTGCGGTCGCGCAGCACGATGGCCACCGCTTGGTCATACAGCGCATCCTCGCCATCGGTATTGCCGCCAAGACCCAGCACCGCATCGATATTGCCGGCCTCGTCTTCATCCGGGCCGCTCAGCACGGTATCGACGTAATCCGGCGGTCCGAAGGTCTTGAGGTAGCTGACGATCTCCTCGACCTCTTCATCGCTGACAAAGGGCCCGTGGACGCGGGTAATCTTGGACCCGCCTGCCATATACAGCATATCGCCCATCCCCAGCAGTTGCTCGGCCCCCTGTTCGCCCAAGATGGTGCGGCTGTCGATCTTGCCGGTCACCTGGAAGCTGATCCGCGTCGGGAAGTTCGCCTTGATCGTGCCCGTGATCACGTCAACCGACGGGCGCTGCGTCGCCATCACAAGGTGAATGCCGCTGGCCCGCGCCATCTGCGCCAAGCGCTGAATACAGGCTTCGATTTCCTTGCCCGCGACCATCATCAGATCGGCCATCTCGTCGACGATCACGACGATGAAGGGCAGCGTTTCAGGCTTGATCTCTTCGGTTTCGAACACCGGCTCGCCCGTTGCATCGTCAAATCCGGTCTGCACGGTGCGCTTGAACATCTCGCCGCGCTCCAGCGTGTCGCGCACCCGGCTGTTATAGCCTTCGATATTGCGCACACCCATCTTGGACATCTTGCGATAGCGTTCTTCCATCTCGCCCACGACCCATTTCAGGGC
>CAZIKH010000034.1:0-13996 GCA_964539755.1 uncultured Dinoroseobacter sp.
TCGCCGATCTTGGTCGCGGACACATAGCGGATGTTGTTCACGTCAAACAGCAGCAGCGAGCCTGCATTCGAATTTTGCAGCGACTGCCGGGTGCGCGCCAAGCGGTAGCGGCGCAGGCGGTCATGGTCGATCCGGCGTTCGAAATCGACCGAGTTATGGCCCCATGCGGGCAGGCGGTCGCGCCATTCCCAGCTTGGGTCCAGGTCTTGGGGGGTCAGCATGTTCGGCATCAAGGCGCGGGACATGGATATCTCCTTTCGGGGCGAGGGGTCGCACCGGTTTCATGAAAAAATCTGTGGGGGGTGGCGCTATTTCGTGACCCAGCCGCCGTCGATCGAGATCATCTGCCCGGTCATGTAGTCACTGTCATCCGAGGCAAGGAAAGACGCCGTCCCGGTGATGTCGTCCGGGTAGGACACGCGTTTGATCACAAGGTTGTTTTCGACAATATCGTCATAGGCTTGGCCTTCGCGTTCCTTGAAGCCAATTTCGACAAGGTCCTTGTCCAGCTGTTCCCACAGCGGCGTGACAACCACCCCCGGCGCATAGCCGTTGACGGTGATATTGTGCTCAGCCAGCCCCAGCGCACCGCATTCGGTCAAGGCCAGCACCCCGTATTTCGAGGTGCAATAGACCGTCACATCCACCAAGGGCTTGCGGGATGCGATCGACCCCACATTGATCAGCTTGTAGGGATGCCCCTCCATCGGGCCTTGGGCGATCATCTGGCGGGCGGTTTCCTGCATCCCCAGCCACATCGCCTTGGTGTTGACGTTCATGATCATGTCCCAGTTGTCTTCATCGATATCCATGAAGAACCGGGGCTTGTTCAGGCCTGCATTGAACAGACCCACATTGATCGACCCAAAGGCCTGAACCGTGGCCGCGACGGCGGCGGCGTTGTCGGCGCGCTTGGTGACGTCCATCGTGACCGCAATCGCCTTGCCGTTGCCCGCCGCATTGATCTTGTCCGCCATGCGCTGGGCTTCGTCGCCATCCAGATCGCCGATACAGACATTGGCCCCTTGTGCGGCAAAGGCTTCGGCATTCGCCGCCCCCATGCCACGGGCCGCGCCGGTGATCAAAATATTCTTACCTTTCAGGCGATTGGGGTCCATGGTTTCCTCCCTAGGTGACCGGATTTCGCAAGATGGTTTCTGCGCTGGCTTGGGCCTTGGCCAAGGCCTCGCGGGGCGAGACGATGCCGCGCAGCATGTCGTGAAGTTCGGTCCCGCAGATCGCGATGATGTCCGAGATTTGCGGGATCGGTGGCCGGGGCCAGAATTGCAGCTCGTCGCGCCACGACATCTGGTCCACCAGCTCGAAGATGGGGGACAGGCGCCGCACCTCGGGGTCGGCCCCCACGGAATAGCGCGGCACCGTGCGGCTGCCATTTTGTGCATAAAGCTTCTGCGCGGGCGGCGAGGTGAACGACACCAAGGCTTCGACCGTATCCGCCAGCCGATCCTCGGCCAGATTGGCGGGCACGCACAGGACATATCCGCCGACCGGCGCAATCGGCACGCCCTTCGGCCCATGCGGATGGGGCAGATAGCCTGTGTTGCCATAGGCCGGGCAGCTGTCGTCCAGTTCGAAATACGGGGCCAGCAAGGTATAGCCATAGGCCATCGCAACCTTGCCTTCGGCAAAGGGGCGGACGCGTTCATACCACGACATCGACAGGATATCGGGCGGGGAATAATCCATCAGCTCCATCAGGTATTCCGCCGCCTCGAGGGCACCGTCGCTGTCCAGCATCGGGCGGTAGTCCCGATCCGCCAGATGGTCCGCATCGAACCCGCCCGCGATTTCCGGCAGGTCAATGATGGGCTGCCCGAAATCGGCGCAGGTCATCATGAAACTGTGTCCCAGCGCCGTGCCGCGCGCCGCGTTCCAGGCCACGCCATAGCGGCCTTGTTGCGGGGTGTGAAATTGACGGGCGGCGTCGATCACAGCTTGCGTGGTGGCCGGGGGCTGCAAGCCTTCGCGCGCGAACCAGTCCTTGCGATAGAACATCAGTTCGGGCGTGGTCTGGCTGGGCACGCCATAAGGGACCTCGTCCCAATGCGCTGCGCGCCAGCCTGCGGTGTGAAAATCGCTGGGGTCCAGCCGGGCGACATCCATGATCTCGGGCAGGGGGCGGATCACGCCTTTCTCGACGAATTCGCCCAGCCACGGCAGATCGACCGCGATCAGGTCATAGCGGCTTTTGGATCGGCTGGCATTGCGCAGCGCCTCTTCGCGCAGGCGGTCGATGGAAAAGGCGCGCTGGCTGATATCGATGCCGACGATCTGTTCGAATTGGCGCTTCAGATTGGCCATCACCATGAAGGTCGGGTCGCCATGGACCAGAATACGCAATCCGCCCGGCAATTTCAGCGGTTGCGGCAGGGCCGGGGGCGGCGGGATCGTCGCCTGTCCCGGCTGATAGGACCCGCCAAAGTAATAATCGCCCGCCTGTTCAAAGCGCGCTTCGCCCGCAAAGGCCTGTCGCGCCATGCGGTCGATGCGGTCGGCCAGTTGGTGAAAGACGTCCAGCAGATGCGGGCTGGGATGCAGCGAAAAGCTCTTGCCCGACTTCGTGCGGGGGCGTTGTTCGACCAATCCGGCGGCCTGGATTTCCGCCAGCTTGCGCGTGCCCGTTGCATACGGCACGCCCGAGGCCGACACGATGGCCGATGGCGACACGACCCGCCCCGTGCAATGGCTGTGCAACAGGTGCAAAATCATGTTTAAGTGCGGGTTCGGCGTGTTGGGATCAATCGCCGTGTCGATCTCGAGGCTGATCGCTTGCAGGAAATGCACCACGCGTTCCAACTCGGGGCTGGCCGCCATTGCGGTCGCGGCTGCGAAAGGTGTCGCACCGTTTTGACCAGAATGGATGTCTTGCACAGCGTGATGTTGCATGGCGCGGGGCTTTTCAGGGTTGGCAGTGGGGCGATGCGAGTCGGTCATCGGGGGCGTCCTCAAATTGTTCAGTTTGGATTTTGATCCATACGGCGAAATCATCCAAAATGGATATCATGCTATCCATTTTGAACAAAATCGGGGCGTTCGCGTCGGGCGAGAATCGCGCTGGATGCCCCCAGATTGCGCAGGGCGTCCGCCCAGGCCGGGAGGATGGCCGCAGTCGAACCAAAAAAACCCTTTGGGAGGACCTGAAATGAAAATGACGACCAAATGCGCGCTCGTTTGCACGACCGCCATGCTGGGCACCGCCGCCGCAGCCGAAACCATGACCATCGGCATCACGCAAAACAATGTCGGCGTGGACAGCTACCAGACCACCTATGAACAAGCCTTCATCGCCGCCGCCGAAGCGAATGCGGATGTCGAGGTCGTGGTGCTGGACGCGGGCGGGGACGTTGCGCGCCAGATCGCCCAGATGGAAGACCTGATCCAGCAGGAAGTCGATGCCATCATCATCTGGCCGACCAATGGCGAAGCGGTGATCCCGGCGGTGCGCAAGGCCTATCAGGCCGAGATTCCGGTGGTTGTGACCAACTCGAACATCGCCGAACAAGGCTTTGACTTCGTGGCGTCTTTCTCGGGCCCGGACAATGTGACCCAAGGCGCACGGTCAGCCGAAATCATGTGCGACCGGTTCAAGGCGCTCGGCATCGAGAACGAAGCGAAAGTGGTGCATATCACCGGCCAGCCCGGCTACACCACCGCGATCGAACGCGCCCAAGGCTTCAACGACCGCCTGCCCGAGGTTTGCCCGAATGTCGAACAGATCGACCAGCAGCCCGGCGACTGGAACCGCGAAAAGTCGCAGCAGGTGATGGAAGCCTTCCTTGTCAAATATGACGACATCGACGGCGTCTATTCCGGCGATGACAACATGGGTGTCGGTGCCCTGAACGCCGCCCTCGCGGCGGGCCGTGCCGAAGGCATCACCTTTGTGGGGGCCACGAACTTTGCCGTGGGCTACGAAGCAATGGCCGAAGGCACCTATTGGGGGTCGATCTACCAGTCGCCCGTCGATGACGCCGAAGCGGCGCTGAAAACGGCGATTGACGTGCTGAACGGCGAAGACGTTCCCTTCCTGAACTACTTCGACACGCCGAAGATCACTCAGGACAACATGGACGAGTTCACCAAGCCCGTCTTCTAAGCGCTCCTCCCCGGTGGCATGGGGCGGTCTTCGGACCGCCCCGTGCTGCCCCCCAAACGACCGCAAGACCAAGGGAGGACGGCCATGAGCCGCGGAGTCGCTGGACGGTCCTGCATTGTCACCGGTGCCGCGCAGGGCATCGGACGCGCCATTGGCGAGGCTTTGCTGGACGAAGGGGCGAATGTCTGTTTCGCCGATATCAACGGATCCAAAGTTGCCGAGGTGGCCGCCGCCAATGCGGACCGGGCCGCCAGACAGAACGTCAAACTGACCCATTCCGCCGTGGATGTGACCGACCGGGCGCAAGTCCGTGACATGATCGGCCACACCGTTGGCGTCTTCGGGCGTCTGGACGTCAAATTCAACAATGCCGGCGTCAACAAGCCGATGAACTTCCTCGACGTGACCGAGGAGAATTGGAATTTCATTATGGGCGTCAACGGGTTGGGCTGCATGATCGGCATGCAGGAAGCCGCCCGGCAAATGATCGCCCAAGGCGGCGGTGGCAAGATCATCAACACCGCCAGCATCGCCAGCCGTCAGGGGTTCGACAATGTGGCCCCGTATTGCGCCAGCAAATGGGCGGTGGTGTCGCTGACCCAGTCGGGGGCGCGGGACCTTGCCAAGCACGGGATCACGGTTACGGGATTTGCCCCGGGGGTGGTTGCGACCGAAATGTGGGAACAGGTCGATCAAGACCTGATGCAGATCGGGGCCGCCGAACGGCCCGGTCAAGCGATGGAGGAGTTCTCGTCCGAAATCCTGAAAGGGCGCGTGGCGACCCCGCAGGACATCACCGGGACGACGACGTTCCTTGCGTCGCAGGACAGCGACTACATGACCGGCCAGATCGTGATGATCGATGGTGGCATGACGCTGGTCTAGCCACACATCGTGGCATGCCAGGAAGGGGAGGAAGAATGGCAGAGCTGACAAAGAACGGGATCGGCGGGTTCATGGCCCGGCACGGCATCCTCGTGGCCTTCGTCGTGTTCATGATCGGGTTCGCCTTGGCAAACCCGCGCTTCATCGCGATCGACAACATCTCTGGGGTGATCCGGTCCTCGGCAATTCTGGGGGTCATGGCACTGGGGGTCACCTTCGTGGTGATCGGCGGCAATCTCGACTTAAGCGTCGGGTCGATGATGTCGTTCTCGACCATCGTGGTGCTGGACCTGCACGACAAGCTGGGTCCGTCGCTGGCGATCCCGGCCATGTTCGGGCTGACGCTGCTGCTGGGGGCCTTTATCGGCTTTCTGGTGGGGTACCTAAAACTGAACTCGCTGATCGTCACCTTGGGCATGTTATCGGCCATTCATGGCCTGACGCTGACATGGTCGGGCGGCAAGAACATGGATATCGCCGACAAGCAGGGCACATGGTTCAGCATCTTCGGCCAAGGCGAAATCGCAGGTATCCCGGTCCCGATCCTGATCTTTGCGCTGCTGGCGGTGGGGCTGTCTTTGTTGCTGTCGAAGACCCCGTTTGGCCGCAAGATCTACGCCGTCGGCGGCAATGGCACGGCGGCCACCTTTTCGGGCATCCCCCGGGCGCGCGTGGTGTTCTTTACCTATATCGTGTCCGCTTTCTGCGTGGCCACGGCGGGGCTGATCCAGGCCAGCCGATCCTTGGGCAGTCAGAACACCGTGGGGCAGGGGTTGGAACTGGAAGTTCTGGCCGCCGTGATCCTTGGCGGCGCGTCGCTGCTGGGCGGCTCTGGCACGGTCTTCAAGACGGTGATCGGGGTGCTGATCCTTGGGTTCATCCAGAACGGTCTCTTGCTGATCGGCTTGGCCTTTTACGCCCAATATGTCGTGACCTGGGTCATCATCATTCTTGCGGTCTGGCTCGACATCGCCGCCAAACGTGGCCGGCTTTGGTCGCCGATTGCCTGAGGGGGACATCAAGATGCGTTCCGAGACCCGCGCAAACCTGTTCAAGCATGGGGCCATCTGGGCCTTCATCGTGGCCGAGTTGATCTTCTTTTCCGTCGCCGGATCCTATCTGTCGGTGTCCGACAAGGCCTTCATGGATTTCGACAACATGCTGTTGCTGCTGAAGCAATCGGCCCCCATCGGGATCATCGCGCTTGGCATGACGATCATCATGATCAACGGCAATATCGACCTCAGCGTCGGGGCCACCTTCGCGCTGGCGGCCATCGTGCTTCTGGACAGCATGACATGGCCCTTCATGCAGGCGATGGGCGATTGGGCGATCCCGCTGGCGTGGCTGTTCGCGCTGGCCACGGGCGTTGTCTTGGGGGCGATCAATGGCCTGATTGTCTGGAAGACCGGCGTCGATGCCTTCATTGTGACGCTGGGGTCCATGCTGGGCTATCGGGGGCTTGTCTTCGTCTATAACGGCGAACAGCCGACCAGCCACCTGAACTGGACCCTCGTCGATTTCGCCGAAGCGCAATTCCTTGGGCTGCACACCGCAACCTGGTTCCTGTTGGGCACCGCGCTGCTGCTGTGGCTGTTGATGACCAAAACCGTGCATGGGCGCAACGCCTATGCCATCGGCAACAACCGCGAAGCGGCGGTCAATGCCGGCATCCGGGTCGGTCCGCATTTCCTGTGGAACTTCATGCTGATCGGGTTTCTGGCGGCGCTGTCGGCGGTGGTCTTCTATTCCGAAAGCGGGTCGGTGAACCCCAATGACGGAATGCTCTACGAACTTTGGGCGATCACTGCGGTCGTCTTGGGCGGCACCAAGCTGACCGGCGGCTATGGCTCGATCATTTCGACCTTGGGCGGGGTGATCGCGATCCAGCTTCTGCGCAAGGGGTTGGGCCATATCGGGGCCGATACGGAAACCGTGAACCTTGTGATCGGCCTGATCCTGATCGCGGTGCTGTTCCTCGATCGGCAACTGAACCGCAAGGGCAAGGAGGAGTTGAAGACATGACCGACCAAACCCCCGCATTGCGGCTGGAAGGGATCGTCAAGACCTTCCCCGGTGTCCGCGCCCTCGACGGTGTGTCCTTGACCGTCCTGCCCGGTGAAGTCCATGCGCTGATGGGCGAAAACGGCGCGGGCAAATCCACGCTGATGAAGGTGCTGGGCGGGATCTATGACCCCGACGAAGGCCAGATCTTCATCGCCGAACAGCCCACCGTCATGACCAGCCCGATGCAGGCCAAGGCCAAAGGCGTCGTTTTCATTCACCAAGAACTCAGCTTGGCGGATGAACTGTCGGTGGCGGAAAACATCTTTCTGGGGGAATTGCCGCGCAAATCCTTGGGGCGGGTCGATTGGGCCAAGCTTTACGACCAGACAGACGCCATCCTGAAGACCCTCAATGTCGGGTTCAACGCAAAGACGCGGGTGGGGGATCTGTCGATTGCGAACCAGCAAATGGTGGAAATCGCCCGCGCCCTGACCGTCGATCCGCGCGCCGTGATCTTCGACGAACCCACCGCATCGCTGACCGATGCCGAAAAGGTCGTGCTGTTCGAGGTGATCGCCGACCTGCAATCGCGGGGGGTGGGTGTGATCTATATCTCGCACCGCATGGAGGAGATTTTCAAGATCACCGACCGGATCAGCGTTCTGCGCGATGGCCAATACCGGGGCACGCTGACCACCGCCGAGACCAATGAAGAAGACGTCACCCAGTTGATGATCGGGCGCAAGCTGGACCTCAGCCGGAACGAGACGACCCACGAAATGGGCGCGGTCGCGCTTGAGGTCCGCAACCTGTCCTGCGGCGATCTCTTCAAGGATGTCAGCTTTACGGTCCGCGAGGGCGAAGTTGTCGGCTTCTACGGTCTCGTTGGCGCAGGCCGGACCGAGATCGCCGAAACCATCTTCGGCCTGCGCGACCCCACCGCCGGGAAAATCCTTCTGGACGGGGAGGAGGTCCGCATCCACTCGCCGCAAGACGCGATCCGGCGCGGCATTTCGCTGGTGCCCGAGGACCGCAAGGGCCAAGGGCTGGTCTTGGGCATGAATTGCCGGGACAACATGACCCTGCCGCAGGTCGATGACATGACCGCAGGCCCCTTTGTCAGCGACGGGGCCGAGGTCGCCATCTTCGATCAGTATCGCGACAAGCTGGACATCCGCACCCCCGGTTGGCGTCAATTGGTCGGCAACCTGTCGGGCGGCAACCAGCAGAAGATCGTGATCGGCAAATGGCTGTCGATGCATCCCAAGGTGTTGATCGTCGATGAACCCACGCGCGGGATCGACGTCGGCAGCAAGTCGGAAATCCACAACCTGATCCGTGAACTGGCCGCGCAAGGCTATGCCGTGATCGTCATCAGCTCGGAAATGCCCGAGGTGCTGCATGTCTCGGACCGGATCGTTGCGATGTTCTCGGGCCGGGTCATGCGCGAATTCACCGCCGAAGAGGTGACCGAAGACAGCCTGATCCAAGCAATTTCCGGCCTGACGGGCAGCGGCGACAAGGTCGCCTAGGCGGTCCACGGCCATTGCCCCCGCCGTTCGATTGAAATTATAGATGAATTGTCATCTTTTTGATCGGGATCGGCGAATATGCTCGACAAGCTGGAAATGTTCATCGCGGTGGCGAAGGAAGGGCATTTCGGGCGCGCGGCGACCAGCTTGGGGATCACCCAGCCAACGCTGTCGACCGGGATCAAGCTGTTGGAAGAACAGCTGGGGGTTCAACTGATCTTTCGCGGATCGCGCTACGGCGGGTTGACCCCCGAAGGCCAGACCGCCCTTGTCTGGGCGCGCAAGATCGTCGGCGACGCCCGACAGCTGCGCGAAGAAATGCGCTTCAAGCGGGACGGGTTGTCCGGCCAGATCCGCTTGGCCGCGATCCCGACCGCCCTGACATGGGCCGCCCGTCTGGCGTCGGAATTCGGACAGAAACACCCGAATGTGCAGTTCACCATCCTGTCCCGCACCTCGGCCGAAATTCTGTCGATGCTCGACAATCTCGAAGTGGATGCGGGGATTTCCTATCTGGACAACGAACCCATGGGGCGGGTCAGCACCGAACCGCTGTATGAAGAACGCTATGTGCTGGTGTGCGGCGCAACCTCGGCCTTCGCGCAGCGCGCCAGTGTCGGCTGGGACGAATTGGGCGATGCAAGGCTGTCGCTTCTGACCCCCAACATGCAGAACCGCCGTATCATCAACCGCAATTTCGCCGCTGTGGATATGGCGCCGGACGCGTGGATCGAATCCAATTCGACCATCGTTCTGGCAGCGATGGTGGAACGCGGCGACAGCCTGACGATCCTGCCCGAAGACATGGCTGCCTTTCTGGTGCAGGGCAAAGCACTGGCGCTGGTCCCCTTGCACGGGCCTGCACCCGCCCATTCGGTCGGTCTGGTCGCGCCCTATCGCGAACCGCACACGCCGGTGCTGGAAGCCTTGATGCGCACGGCCCGGACCATGTCGAAAAGCGCTTGATAGGCTTTCTCAATCAAATAACGAAATTCCGATATTGATTGGGCAATGATGGACTGCAACGGATGCGGCAGATGCCAGCCAGCCGAGTCCCGCCATGCCCCCTTCCGCCGCCCCCCTTTCTTCCGAGGACCTTCGTCACCTGATCGCGCAGCACCGCGACTTGGAAGGCCCGCTCTTGCCGATCCTGCACGCGATTCAGGACGCCTGCGGCCATATCCCGGACGACGCCCACCCGCTGATCTGCGATGCCCTGAATATCAGCGCGGCGGAACTGCATGGCGTGATTTCGTTCTACCACGACTTCCGCAAGAAACCCGCTGGTCGCCATGTGCTGAAGATTTGCCGCGCCGAGTCTTGTCAGTCGGTCGGCGGCGAGGCTGTGGCGGCATCGCTATTGGAAAAGCTGGGGCTCGACTGGCACGGCACCACCGTCAACGGCGCGGTCACGATCGAACCGGTCTATTGCTTGGGGCTGTGCGCCTGCGGGCCTGCCGCGATGGTGGATGACCGCGTCATTGGCCGGGTGAACGCGGCCAAGCTGGACGCGATCTTGGCGGAGGCGGGCGCATGAAAATCTACGTGCCGATGGACAGCGCCGCCAAGGCGCTGGGGGCCGAGGATGTGGTGGACGCGCTGCGCGCCGCTGCGCCCGACGCCCAGATCGTGCGCACCGGCTCGCGCGGCATGATCTGGCTGGAACCGCTGGTCGAGGTGGAAATCGACGGCGTGCGCCACGGCTACGGCCCGGCAGACCCGTCCGATGTGGCGGGCATTCTGGATGGCAGCAGCCCCAAGGCGCTGGGCCCCGTCGAAGAGCTTGATTGGATGAAGCGCCAGACCCGTCTGACCTTTGCCCGGGTCGGTGTGATCGACCCGCTGGACCTGACCGCCTATCAGGCCCATGGCGGCCTTTCGGGGTTGCGCCGGGCCCTTGGCATGACCGGCCAACAGATCGTGGACGAGGTCAAGACCTCCGGGCTGCGCGGGCGCGGCGGGGCCGGGTTCCCGACGGGCATCAAATGGCAAACCGTGCATGATGCCGATGCCCCCCAGAAATACATCGTCTGCAACGCCGACGAAGGCGACAGCGGCACCTTTGCAGACCGCATGATCATGGAAGGCGACCCGTTCACGCTGATCGAAGGCATGGCCATTGCCGGGCTGGGGGTCGGGGCCACGAAGGGCTATGTCTATCTGCGGTCCGAATACCCCGACGCCATCGACGTGATGACCCGCGCCGTGCAGATCGCCCGCGCCGAAGGCCTGCTGGGGGCCGATGTGCTGGGCTCGGGCCGGGCGTTCGACATGGAAATCCGCAAAGGGGCAGGGGCCTATGTCTGCGGCGAAGAAACCTCGCTGCTGAACTCGCTCGAAGGCAAGCGCGGTGTGGTGCGTGCCAAACCGCCGCTTCCGGCGCTGGAAGGGTTCCTTGGGCGTCCGACCGTCGTCAACAACGTGATCTCGCTGGCCACGGTTCCGGTCATCTTCGAAAAGGGCGCGCAATACTACGCCGATTTCGGCCTTGGCCGGTCGCGCGGCACGGTCACGCTGCAAATCGCGGGCAATGTGGCGCGCGGCGGGCTGTTCGAAACCGCCTTCGGCATTTCCTTGGGCGAGGTCGTGAACGATCTTGGCGGCGGCACCGCGTCTGGCCGCCCGGTCAAGGCGGTGCAGGTCGGTGGCCCGCTGGGGGCCTATATGCCCGTGTCGAAATTCGACACCCCCATGGGCTATGAAGAATTCGACAGCCAAGGCGGGTTGATCGGCCATGCCGGGCTGACCGTGTTCGATGATACGACCGACATGCTGGGCATGGCGCGGTTCGCGATGGAATTCTGCGCCATCGAAAGCTGTGGCAAGTGCACGCCCTGCCGGATCGGTGCGGTGCGCGGGGTCGAAACCCTTGACCGGATCGCCGAAGGCGACGCCGACGCGCTGCCGCTGCTGACCGACCTGTGCGAGACGATGAAAGACGGCTCGCTCTGCGCCTTGGGCGGGTTCACACCGTTCCCGGTCATGTCCGCCGTTACCCATTTCCCGGACGATTTCGCCCGGCTGAAGGAGGCCGCCGAATGAAGGACTTCATCCTCCCCCCCATGCCCGATGACCGCGACATGGGCACGCCCGCCAAGACCGGCAAACCCGTGTCGCTGATCATCGACGGGTTCGAGGTCACGGTGCCCGAGGGCACGTCCGTGATGCGCGCGGCGGCCGAACTGGGCATTCAGGTGCCAAAGCTTTGCGCGACTGACAGCCTCGAGGCGTTCGGGTCCTGCCGTCTGTGCGCGGTTGAAATCGAAGGGCGGCGCGGCACGCCCGCTTCCTGCACGACCCCGGTGACCAAGGGCATGGTGGTGCAGACCCAATCCGAAAAGGTCCGCCGCATCCGCAAGGGCGTGATGGAGCTTTATATCTCCGATCACCCGCTCGATTGCCTGACCTGTTCGGCCAATGGCGATTGCGAATTGCAGGACATGGCCGGGGCCGTGGGGCTGCGCGACGTGCGCTACAAGGCCCCCCAATCGGGCGGTCTGGCCAACCATTTCGAGGCGCGCAACACCTCGGGCGAAGCCAACCCCGAATGGCTGCCGAAGGACGACAGCAACCCCTATTTCACCTATGACCCGTCGAAATGCATCGTCTGCAACCGCTGTGTGCGCGCCTGTGAAGAAGTGCAGGGCACCTTCGCGCTGACCATCGAAGGGCGCGGCTTCGACAGCCGCGTCTCCGTGGGTGCGGAAAACTTCCTTCAGTCGGACTGCGTGTCCTGCGGGGCCTGCGTGCAGGCCTGCCCGACCGCCACCTTGCAAGAAAAGTCGATCATCGAAATGGGCACGCCCGACCGGTCGGTCGTGACCACCTGCGCCTATTGCGGCGTCGGCTGTTCCTTCAAGGCCGAAATGCAGGGCGACACGCTGGTGCGCATGGTCCCCTACAAGCATGGCAAGGCCAATCGCGGTCATTCCTGCGTCAAGGGCCGGTTCGCGTGGGGCTATGCCACCCACAAGGAACGGATCCTGAACCCGATGATCCGTGACAGCATCGACGCGCCCTGGCGCGAGGTCAGCTGGGACGAAGCCATCGGTTTTGCCGCCGCCCGGATGCGCGGGCTTCAGGAAACCTATGGCCAGAAAAGCATCGGCGTCATCACCTCGTCGCGCTGCACCAACGAAGAAACCTACCTTGTGCAGAAACTGACCCGTGCGGTCTTTGGCAACAACAACACCGACACTTGCGCGCGGGTTTGCCATTCGCCCACCGGCTATGGCTTGGGCCAGACCTTCGGCACCTCGGCGGGCACGCAGGATTTCGATTCCGTCGAACACACCGACGTGGTCATCGTGATCGGCGCGAACCCCACCGACGGGCACCCGGTCTTCGCCAGCCGTTTGAAGAAACGTCTGCGCGCCGGGGCAAAGCTGATCGTCATCGACCCGCGCCGCATCGATCTGGTGAAGTCGGCGCATATCTCGGCCGCGCACCATCTGGCGCTGCGCCCCGGCACCAATGTCGCCGTCGTCACGGCCTTGGCCCATGTGATCGTGACCGAAGGACTGTTCGACGAGGCCTTCATCCGCGACCGCTGCGATTGGGACGAATTCCAGCACTATGCAGAATTCGTCAGCGATGCGCGCCACAGCCCCGAAGCGACCGCCCTCTTGACCGGGGTGGACCCCGCCGAATTGCGGGCCGCCGCGCGGCTGTTCGCAACTGGCGGCAATGGCGCAATCTATTACGGGCTGGGCGTCACCGAACACAGCCAAGGCTCGACCACGGTCATGGGCATCGCCAATCTGGCCATGCTGACCGGCAATATCGGGCGTCCCGGCGTGGGGGTGAACCCGCTGCGCGGCCAGAACAACGTGCAAGGCTCCTGCGATATGGGGTCCTTCCCGCACGAGTTGCCGGGCTACCGCCATGTGAAGAACGCCGATGTGCGCGAGATGTTCGAGGCGGTCTGGGGCACCCCCATCGACCCCGAACCGGGCCTGCGCATCCCCAACATGCTGGATGCCGCTGTCGACGGCACCTTCAAGGGGCTTTACTGTCAGGGCGAAGACATCCTGCAATCCGACCCCGACACCAAGCATGTCGCGGCGGGCCTTGCCGCGATGGAGTGCGTGATCGTCCATGACCTGTTCCTGAACGAAACCGCGAATTACGCGCATGTCTTCCTGCCCGGCTCGACCTTCCTGGAAAAAGACGGGACCTTCACCAATGCCGAACGCCGCATCAACCGCGTGCGCAAGGTGATGGCCCCCCGGAACGGCTATGCCGATTGGGAAATCACCCAGCTTCTGGCCAATGCGATGGGCGCGGGGTGGACCTATACCCACCCGTCGCAGATCATGGACGAAATCGCCGCGACGACGCCGTCCTTCGCCGGGGTCAATTACGCCCTGCTCGAAGAAAAAGGGTCCGTCCAGTGGCCCTGTAACGAAACGCATCCCGAAGGCACGCCCTTGATGCATGTCGACGGGTTCGTGCG
>CAZIKH010000035.1:0-13867 GCA_964539755.1 uncultured Dinoroseobacter sp.
TCGGCCAACATCGCAAGGCTTTCGCGCAAGCCATAGATCAGTTGCAGCGGCGGCGTGTAGGGAAACCCGCCCTTGGCATTCGCGCCCATCATGTCGCGGAAATCGAAGAAGGTACGCGGCAGGGTGGCGGTGTCCATGGCCGCCAGCGCCTTGGGCGAGGCTGCGAGGATCGCCATACCGGTGTACAGCATGAACCCCTTCTGGCTGCCCGACACCGCGATATCGACGCCCCAAGCGTCCATCTCGAACGGCATCGACCCCAAGGACGACACACAATCGACCAGCAACAACGCGTCAGAGCCAGCCGCATCCATCGCGCGGCGCACGGCGGCGATATCGGACTTCACGCCCGTGGCCGTCTCGTTATGGGTGACCAGGACGGCCTTGATCGACGGGTCGGCCTTCAACGCGGCTTCGAACTTGTCGGCCGGCGCGCCTGCCCCCCAGGCGCATTCGATGATCCGAACATCCAACCCGTGCCGCTGACACATGTCGATCCAGCGGTGGCTGAACATGCCGTAGCGGGCCACCAAAACCGCGTCGCCGGGCGACAGCGTGTTGGTGATGGCCGCTTCCCAACCGCCCGTGCCCGAGGCCGGGAAGGTGATGACCTGCCCGGTGGTGGTGCCGAACACCGCTTTGGTGTCCTCCAGCACGGGCAGCAGCGTGTCCACGAAATCGGGCGCGCGGTGATCGCGGGTCTGCGCGTTCATCGCGTGGCGCAGACGGTCCGGAATGTTCGTGGGTCCGGGAATGAAAACGGGGTTCTGCGTGGACATCGGGGCCTCCTCCCTGAAGCGGAATAGGGTTGGGATACCGACCCGCAGGCATTTTTGCAATTTTTTCGGAAAAGTTTTTTATTTTTTAGAAAAATACGCCTTGCCCCTGAAAAGTATGACGAATTTCTTTTCCATGACGCGGCGCAGCATTTTTCTTGGAAATATTTTTCACTTCTTGTAGCCTGCCGTGACCCTTTCAAGCAGGCCCCGCATGACCGACCCTTCCCCCCTGAAACGCCCCCGTGGCCGTCCCCGGTCCGCCTTTACCGACACATCCGCCCAGACGGTGCAGGCGCTGGATCGCGGATTGGGCGTGCTGCAAGCCTTGGTGCGCGATCAGGGGGCCACGCTCAGCGATCTGGCACTGACGATGGGCATTCCGCCGTCGACGCTGCACCGCATTCTGGCCACGCTGGAACGGCATGACTTCGTCGAAATGGATCCCGCCACCCAAGAATGGCGCATCGGGATCGGCGCGTTCCGGGTGGGCAGCGTCTTTCTGACCCGCACCAACGTCGTCGAAGCCGCCCGCGCGCCCATGCGCGCCTTGATGGCGGCAACGGGCGAAACGGCCAACCTTGGCCTGACCGATGGGGACGAGGTGGTGTTCGTCGCCCAAGTCGAAAGCCACGCCCCGATCCGCGCCTTCTTCCGGCCCGGCACGCGCGGCCCCATGTATTGTTCCGGCATTGGCAAGGCCCTGATGGCCGCCATGCCGCGCGAAACGGTGCAACGGATGGTGCAGCGATCCGGTCTGGCCCCGTTCACGGCGACCACGCTGACAACGCCCGAACGGCTGTTTGCCGATCTCGACGCCACCCGCAAACGTGGGTGGTCTTTCGACGATCAGGAACGTCACGAAGGTATGAGCTGCATCGCCGCGCCGATCCACGACAGCTTCGGCAATGTGGTGGCGGGCGTATCGGTGTCCGGACCATCGGCGCGCTTTGCCCCGGATCGGCTGGCCGATATCGGCACCAAGGTAAAGGCGACAGCCGCGACCATCAGCGCGGCCATTGGCGGCGAGACCGCGCGCTAGGCCGCCAGCCCCGTCGCGCCCAGCGCGGTCGAGATTTGTTCCGCGCAGTGTTTCAACGACGGCACGCAGGCCAGCATTTCGTCCGGCACGGTGTCCGTGACATCGCGCGTGGGATGCCACAGGTTGATCGCCCCGATCGCTTCTCCATTCGCCGCGAAAATCGGCGCGCAGACCGCATCGACCATCTTGAAGCGATCCGCTTTCGTCATCCCAAAGCCCCTTGCCCGCGTGTCTTCGACGGGCTGGATCACATGGGTTTGCACCCAGTCGATGCTTTTGTCGGACAGGTATTGCTGCACATAGGCTTCCAGATAGCGTGGCGAGAAGGTCGCCAGAACCGACCGCCCTGTGGCCAGCAAATGCGCGGGGTGCGGCATGCCCACCTGCGGCGCGTTCGGGTCCGAGGTCAGCCCGACTTTCTTGATCAAGGTGATGTTGGGCGCCATGTAAGACGACAGTGCCACCCCGAAACCTGTGCGCGCGTGCAAGGCTTCCAGATAAGACGCGGCCCGTTCGGGCAAATAGTCCAACGACAGGCTGGTCAGGCCCCAATCCTGCACGACAGGCCCCAGCTGGACCTGATCATTCCAGACCTGCACCCAGCCATATTGGGACAGAACCCCAAGCAGCTTGCGCAAGGCAACGGGACGCAAATGGGCGCGATCGGCCAACTGGCTCATGCTGAGCGGCCCACGATGTTGGGCCAGGGAATTCAGCACCGCAGCAGCCTTCGACAAATCACTGGATGACATTGAAAATGCCTCCGAATTCAATGTTTCAGGACAACTCGGGTGGTACTGGTATGGACGTGATACTAGCTAGATCACCCGGCTTATGTGGCAAATTCGTGGCGAATCTTGGCATTCACGGCGAATTCACGCGGACCCGCCCCGCGCCTCGGTTCAGCCGGTCGGAAGATGGCCGAATTCCGCGTAGACGTGCTTGGTTTCCATGAAATCGGCCAGACCTTCCAACCCGTGCAACCGCCCCAAGCCGCTTTCGCGATAGCCGCCGGTTTCGGCTTCGGCGAACAGGCGGTTATGACAGTTGATCCAGACCGTGCCCGACTTGATCGCGCGCGCCACACGCCGGGCGCGTTCATGGTTCTGGCTGTGAACCGATGCCGCCAGACCGTATCGGGTGGCATTCGCGGAAACCACCGCTTCCTCCTCGGTCGCGAAGCGTTCCAGTATGCCGATCGGCGCGAACAGTTCTTCCTGCACCAGCCGATGGCCGCGATCCGACACCGCATAAAGCGCCGGACGCACCACATTGTCTTGCGGATGTCCTGCGACGCTGCCCCCGTCCAATATCACCTCGCCTGCCTGCCGGGCCGATGCGATATCGCGGTCATAGCGCGCCACGCTATCGGCATTGAACAAGGGGCCCATCTGAACGGCGGGATCCAACGGATCGCCCGCGCGCACCTGCCCCAAAGCCGCCGCCAGCTTGGGCACGAAGGCGTCCCAGACGCTGTCTTGCACCAGAATGCGCGCAATTGCCGTGCACATCTGCCCGGTATGCGGGATCACGCCGTTGGTGATTTCGCGCACGGCCTTGTCCAGATCGGCGTCGTCAAAGACCACCGCCGGGGCCTTGCCGCCCAGTTCCAGCGAAAGCCGTTTCAGCGTCGCGGCCCCCGCCGCCATGATCGCCTTGCCCGTGGCCGAGGACCCGGTGAACGACACGACATCCACCTCGGCATGGGTGCACAGGGTTTGCGACATCTCCAGCCCGCCATGGATCACGTTGACCACGCCTGCGGGCAAGGACGGGCAATCCGCAAGGCAATCCGCATACAGGCGATTGACGCTGCTGGTTTGGTGCGCCCCTTTCAAAACGACCGTGCAGCCCGCCGCCAAAGCAGGCCCCAAGGACCGCAGCAGCAAGGTCGATGGGGCATTCCAAGGAACGATGATCGCGGCCACGCCAATCGGTTCATGGGCAAAGATGGATTGCTTGCCCGCCTCCACCTCGGTCACGCGACCGAAAATCGCGCGGGCCAGCCCGGCATAGTACCGCGCCTCGGAAATCGCGGCGTTCGTTTCATGAACGCAATGCGCCAACACCTTGCCATTTTCCAACGCGATCTGGCGGGCGATCTCGTCGCGGCGCGCAGCGATGGCATCCGCCAGTTCCAGCAGGACTTGGGCCCGCAAGCGCGGGCTATGGGCCCAAGCCGTCCGGTCAAATGAAACACGCGCCACCCGGATCGCTTCTTCCGCGATGGCTTGGCCCGCATGGGCATAGGTGCCATTCACCGCGCCGGTATAAACGGCGGTGGTTTCGGCGCGGTCCCCATCGTCGCGCCACGCACCGTCGATCCAATGCTGTGCGTGCTGCATCCCCGCCCCCTATTCCGCCGCCCGGGCGCGACGATCCGCCTGCACGAACAATTCGTGGTAATTCAGCGTCGCGTGACTGTGTTCGATCATCATGCGTTCCGCGCGCTGCGCGTCCCGCTTTTGCAGCGCATCGAAGATGATCACATGCTGCGAATGACCGACCGTCAGCCGCATGCGTTCCCGGCGCAGGCTGGTGCGGTCAAAGGCCAGCGATCCAAGCGCGGTCAGCGGCAGCATGGCAATCCGTTCGAACGCATGCGCGATCAGGTCATTGCCGCAGGCATACATGATCGTTTCATGAAAAATGCGGTTCGCGTCCTGATACTGGCCGATGTAATCGACTTCGGGTTCGTCGGTTTCCAGAATCTCTTGCGACAGCGCGATGGACTGGCGCAGCTTTGCTTCGGTCTGGGCGGACATGCCGTTCAGCGCCATGGTGCGGGCGGCCAGCCCTTCCAGCACCGCGCGCACCTCGACCGACTTCGTCACATCCGCGACCGAGATCGACTTGACCGTATAGCCCCGCCCGTCGCGTTTTTCGATCAGGCCTTCTGCCTCCAGCGCGGCAAGCGCCGTGCGCGCCGGCGTGCGCGAGACATCAAGGTCCGCCGCCACGCCAACCTCGGTGATCTTGTCGCCGGGCGCGCGGTCGCCAGCGATGATCTGACGCCGAACCACGGCAAGAACATGTTCTGCACTGGATGCCATTCCGTCCCCCTTGGCCAAACATCGGATACAAAATCACCCCTGTCGAGACGAATTTGACGCCATATCTGATTTTTTGGCTTAACTTTGTATCCAAAATATCCATGATGCTGGAACAAGACTTGGTCAAGCGACGGCGAATCGAACCAGACCGCGCAGCCAACAAGGGGGGATCCATGACGCGCCACCAGACCTTGGACCCGGTCACGACCGGCCTGTTCATCAACGGTGAAGCCCGGCCTGCCGACGGGGGCGCGACCTATCCGATCCATAACCCGGCACGCCCGGACGAATTGGTCGGACACGCTGCACGCGCCAGCGTTCAGGACGTCGATGCCGCCGTAGAAGCCGCCCATGCCGCGTTTCCGGCTTGGGCCGCGCTCAGCTATCACGACCGGGCCGAAAAGCTGCGCCAGATTGCCGACGCGCTGGCCGCCGATGCCGCCGAGGTCGAGGCCCGCGCCCGGCTTTTCACCCGCGAACACGGCAAGATCCTGAAAGAAACCCATCTGGAACTGTCGCGCCTTGGCGACCGCTTTCGACAGGTTGCCGCCTATGCGGACCGATTGGCCCAAGATGAACACCTGCACGGACCGCCGTTCGATCTGATCATCACCCGCCAACCGCGCGGCGTCGCCACGTTGATCGTGCCTTGGAACTGGCCCCTGTCGATCCTTGGGGCCAAGCTGCCGCAGGCCTTGCTGTCGGGATCGACCGTGGTGGTCAAACCCAGCCAGAACGCCGCGCTGGCCCCGTCGATCACCCTGCAGAAGATCGCTGAAATGCTACCGCCGGGGGTGGTGAACCTGATCACCGGCAAAGCCTCGGACATTGGCGATGCGCTGCTGGAACACCCCTTGGTGCGCACCATCAACTTCACCGGGTCGGTCGAAATCGGCAAACACGTCATGGCGGTTGCCGCGCGCAACCTGACACCCGTGACGCTGGAACTGGGCGGGAATGACGCCGGGATCATCTGTGCCGATGCCTTGCTGGATGACGCGGCCTTCCTGCGGCTGTACCTCGCCAGCTTCATGTCCAGCGGACAGATCTGCATGGCGCTGAAGCGGCTCTACGTCCACCGATCCCGCTATGACGAGGTGCTGACCGGGCTGGAAGCGATCTGCAACAAGATGATCGTCGGCGACGGGTTGCTGCCCGAAACCAATATGGGCCCCCTGAACAATGCCAAGCAGTTGCAAGTGGTCAGGGACATGATCGCGCAAGCCCGCGCCGCGCGGGCCGAAGTGCGCGAACTGGGACAAGTGCCGGATGCCGCCTTGTACGACGCAGGGTATTTCCAGCGCCCGACCTTGGTGCATGACCCCGATCCCGGTCTCGATATCGTTCACGAGGAACAATTCGGACCCGTCTTGCCGATCCTGCCCTTTGACACCGAAGACCAAGCCATCGCCTTGGCCAATGACAGCCGCTTTGGCCTGTGTTCCTCGGTCTGGACCGAAGACCGGGACCGGGCCGTCGCGCTGTCCCGGCGGATCGAGGCCGGATACACCTATCTGAACGCCCATGGCCCCACCGCACAGGACGGGCGCGGCCCGTTCGGCGGGTTCAAAGACAGCGGGATTGGCCGAAATCTGGGGTTCGACGGCGTGCTTGGCTTCATGGGACCGCACAGCATTTCCGGCCCAGCGGGCTGGCTGCATGACACTTGAGGCAGACCAACCAGAACAAGGACCCCAAGAGACCAGAGCCGAATTTCAACGTCGATCAGGGAGGACGACAATGAAACTGACTGCCCTCGCAACCGCAGCCGCGCTTGCAGCCACCGCCACCGCCGCCCATGCGCGGGATTTGACGCTGGCGTATTTCATGGGACCGAACCACCCGATGAATGCCGCCGTCTTCACCCCCTTTGCCGAAAAGCTGGCCGAGGTGTCGGGCGGCGCGATGACCGTGACCCAATTCCCCGGCGGTGCGCTGAATTCCGCGCCGCCCAAGCAGTATTCGATCCTGCTGGATGGCGTGGCCGACATCGTCTTTCACCTGCCGGGTTATACCCAGCCCCTGTTTCCGATCACCACCAGCGTGACAACGCCGGGGATGTGTTTCAACGCCATCGAATGCACCCAAGCGATGTGGCGGGCCTATGAACCGATCAGCAAGGAATTCGACGCCAAGATCCTGGCGCTGTGGGCCAATGAAATGCCGATCCTGTTTTCCAAGGACGAACCCATCCGCGTGATGGAGGATATGGAAGGCAAGGTGGTGCGCGTGACCTCGGCCCAGGACATCCCCTTTGTCGAAGCCCTTGGCGCGTCGGCGGTGTCCCAGCCCGTCAGCGTGATCAACCAGAACCTGACGAACGGGGTTGTGGACATCATCTCGATCGGTTCGTCGGGGGCGCTGTCCTTCCGGCTGTATGAACCGGCGAACTATATCACCACCAACGTGCCGGGCGCCGGATCGGCCTTCGTGATGCTGCTGTCGAACGACGTTTGGAACAGCCTCAGCGATCAGGAAAAGGCCTGGGTCGAAGAAGCGTCCGGCGAATGGCTGTCGATGTCCGGGGCCGAGATGTACAACAGCATCGGCCAGCGCGGCATCGACGTGTCGGCTGAAAACGGCGTCGAAATCTACGAACTGCCCGCCGAGGAACGTGCCCGCTGGGATGCAGCCATCCAGCCCGCGCTGGATGCTTGGCTTGCGTCCGAAGTCGGTCAGGGCATGACCGGCCAGCAGGTCATGGACCTGATGCAAGGCAAGGGCATGTAGGCCCGATGGCCGAAACGCCGGATATCCTGACCAAGACCGAGAAGGGGTTGCGCGTGTTTGCGGGCCTCTTCGCGGCCTTGGGCGGTGTGGCGCTGTTCGCGCTGACCGCGATCACCATCGTCTCGGTCTTCTATCGCTATGTCTTGCGCGATCCGATCTTCGGGATCGAGGATGTCTCGACCATGGCCATGACTGTGGTTGTGGCCGCCTCCATCGTCTGGGCGGCCACGCAGAAGGGGCATGTGTCGGTCAATGTCCTGCCGATGGTGGCCGGGCGCGCCCTGTCGCGGATCACCGACGTCGCTGCCCGGCTGGTGTCCATCGGCATCCTTGGCGTGGCGGCCTACGGGCTGGCCACCAAGGGGGCCTGCGGCCTGCCTTGCGGGGCGATCACGTCGAACCTGTCGATCCCGCATCCGCCGTTCTATTTCGTCCTGTCCGCCGCCATGGGCTTTGCCGCCCTGTGGGTGCTGATGCAACTGCTGATCGGGTTCGTGCATTGGTCTGGCGAAGACCCGAACGAGGTCGCCGACTGATGGACCGCGAAACCATCGCCGCCCTGGGCTTTGCCGGCCTGTTCCTGCTGCTGTTCATCCGGGTGCCTGTGGGCCTTGCGATGATGGCCATCGGCGGCTTGGGCATCTACATGATCCGCCCGCCCGCCGCCCTGCCCGTCATCGCGGGCGAGATTTTCGGCGAGGCCGCGAATTACCCCCTGACGATCCTGCCGCTGTTCATCCTGATGGGAAATCTGGCGGGCGTGTCGGGCATGTCGCGCGATCTCTATGACGCCGCGCACAGCTGGTTCGGGCATCTGAAGGGCGGGCTGGCCTCGGCCACCATCGTTGGCTGCGCCGGCTTTTCGGCGCTGTCGGGCAGTTCGCTGGCCGCCGCGCTGACCATGGGCCGGGTCAGCCTGCCGCAAATGCAGCGCTACAACTACGACAACGGGCTGGCGACCGGGGCAATCGCCGCGGGCGGCACGCTGGGCATCCTGATCCCGCCCTCGGCCGGGTTCGTCGTCTATGCCATCCTGACCGAAGAAAGCATCGGACGGCTGTTCATGGCCGGGGTGCTGCCGGGGCTGTTGCTGACCTCGCTGTTCGTGCTGGCCATCTGGCTGGTGGTGCTGCGCAAACCGCATCTGGCCCCGCAATCCGCCGACAAGGTGGCGATGGGCGACCGCCTGCGCGCCATCGGGCGGGCCAGCTGGATCGTCGGCATCATCGTCCTGACCATCGGCGGGATCTATACGGGCGTCTTTTCCGCGGTCGAGGCGGCGGGCGTCGGGGCCTTTCTGGCCCTGATCGTCACGATCATTCGCGGGGCCTTCACATGGGAGAACATGCGCGAGGTCACGCTAAGCACCCTGAAAAGCACCGGCACGGTCTTTCTGATCCTGTTCGGTGCCTTCGTCTTCAAGACCTTCGTGGGCTTCACCGGCATCACCTTCGCCCTGACCCAATGGGTCGAGGCACAGGGCTTCACCGCGGCGCAGGTGGTGATCGCCATCCTGATCGGGTTCATCATTCTGGGCATGTTCATGGACGGGTTCGCCATTCTGGTGCTGACGGTGCCGCTGGCGCAACCGATCCTGCAAACGCTTGGCGTCGATATGATCTGGTTCGGCGTGATGATGGTGATCGCGCTGGAAATGGGGCTGATCAGCCCGCCCGTGGGGATCAACGTCTTTGTGGTGAAGGGCATCGCGCAAGGCGTGTCGCTGAACACCATCTTCCGGGGCATCTGGCCGTTCTGGTTCGCCATGCTGGCGGCCCTGATCCTTGTCTTCCTGCTGCCCCAGATCGCATTGCTGCTGCCGAACACGATGTTCGGCTAGAAAGGAGGCTTGGCATGAAACTGGGCGAAGACATCATCGGGCGATCCGGATTGGCCCCGTTCTTCAAGGTCGAAAACGCAGCCGAGCTTGGCTTGACCGCCCCCGCCTTGCGGCAGGGCGATGCGGTGCGCACAATTGTGCGGTCGCTGTCGGGCTTTCAGAAAGAGGCGCTGGTGACCTCGGCCCGCACCGGGCACACATGGCGGCTGGTCTCGGATGAAGGGGCCTATCTGGCGGGCCATGACGCCGCCCCCTGCCCGCTGGCCTTCCTGACCACCGGCATGGTCAGCGCCTATATGAACGAAATCACGGCGCTGGCCGCCCAGATGGGCGTCACCCTGCACAAGCTGCGCCTTATTCAGAACAACTACTACACCATGCAGGGGTCCATGCGGCAGCGCACCATGGTCGGCGGTGCCCTGCCCGTCGAATTGCAGGTCGAAGTCGCCTGCGATCTGGACGACGCCGCCTTGCAAGACCTGTTGATGAACGCGGTCCATGCCTCGCCCCTGAACGGGTTGATGCGGGGCAAGCTTCCGTCGCTGTTCACGCTGACGAAGAACGGCGCGCAGATCGCCACGGGTCAGGCCGAAGCCCTGAACGCCGACGTGATCCTGCCCCCTGCCCCGGGCGCAGCGCAGGCAGGCGCAACCGACCTGACGTTGATCGAACGGTTCGGCCCCTCGCCGGAGAAGGCCGTGGCCAAGGGCACCAAGGCGGCGGCGTCCTCGCTGAGCGACCATCAGGACCGCACGTTGAACCCGGCGGGCATCTGCACCTTGCGCGAAGACGGGGTGAAGGAAATCGAACAACACCTCTATTCGCCCCATGGCAGCATCTTCCGGTTCCTGTCCGCCGAAGACGGGCGCGCGCCGGATGCGGTCAGCTATATCTCGGCCGGGATCGCGTTCTGCTTCATGACGCAGTTCGGGCGCATGGCCTCGATGGAAAAACTGGACCTGCCGGATTACGCCATCGTGCAGGACACCCATTTCAGCCTTGGGGGCGCGTCGGGCGGCACCGGAAAGGCCGGCAGCGCCGATCCGGTGGAAACCCATGTCCACCTGACCACGACGGAATCCGACGATATGGCCCGCGACATGCTGGATGTGTCCGAACAGACCTGCTTTCTGCACGCCTTCTGCCGCACGGACCTGAAGACCAAGCTGAAGGTGACGCGGATCTAGACCAGCAATTGCGACACAAGCCGCAGCGCCAGTAGCCCCAGAAAGGTCAGGATGATCTTGTCAAACACCTCTGCCGACAGCTTGCGTCCCAGCCAGTCGCCCAGCGGCATGAACGCCAAGACCGGCAGGATTGCCAGACAGCTCAGCCCAAGGATCGGCAGGGTCATCAACCCCGATCCCATCAGGGCCGGCAATTGCACCGCGCCCATGCCGACGAAAAAGGCCGAGATGGTGAATATGAAGACAGGGCGTTCCAGCCGGATCGCATTCAGAAAGCTGACCGACACCGGGGCCGAAATCCCCGCCGCCCCTTGGAACACCCCGCCGATCAGACCGACGGGCACGCACCACCGCCGGGCCAACGCCATCGGCAACTGCAAAGACGGGCGCGCCAGACGCAGGGCGATATACCCAAAGACGATGCCCGCCAGCAGGCCCGACAGAACCTCGACCGGCAAACCGACCAGCAGCGCGGTGCCGATCAAGGCACCCACCGCCCCGGACACCGCAAAGGGACCCACGAACCCCGGCTGGGGCCGCGCGGCCCGAAACTGCCACAACTGCCGCAGATTGGTCAGCAAGTTCGACATCATCATGATCATCACGGCAAACCGGATATCGACGAAGGCGGCGATTACCGGAACCGCAATCACGGGCACCCCGGCCCCGGTCGCGCCCTTCAGCACGCCGCCCAGCGCAAGCGCCAGAAAAATCGCAAGATATGAGGTCGGGTCCAGCGCGGGCATGGCGCTTGACTGCGCCCGGTCCGCGATCCTGTCAAGCGGTGGTGCGCGCCATGCATGATGTGTTGATCTCGGGCGGCGGACCGGTGGGTCTGGGCCTTGCCATCGAATTGGGCCAGCGCGGACGGCGCGTCGCCCTGATCGAACGCAACGAAACGCCGCCGCGCATCCCCAAGGGCCAAAACCTGACCCAGCGCAGCATGGAACATATGGCCGCCTGGGGGGTCGAAGCCGCGATCCGCGCCGCCAAGACAATCCCCAAAGGCGTCGGCTTGGGCGGGCTGACCGCTTATGGCAGCCTGACTTCGGGCTATCACTACGACTGGTTCAAGCGGGCCAGCCTTGCCCCGTTCTACAGCGCCGAAAACGAACGCTTGCCCCAATACGCCACCGAAGCCGTGCTGCGCGCGCGCGTGGCGGAGCTGCCCGGCGTGACCCCCTATTTCGGCTGGAAGACCACCCAGCACCGACAGGACGATGCAGGCGTGACCCTGACCATCGCGAAGGATGGTGCGACCCAAGCCCTGCGGGGGACCTATGCAGTGGCCTGCGAAGGCAGCCGATCCAACCTGCGTCAGGCAGCGGGCATCCCCGAAACCCGCAGCGATCATGACAAGCTGATGGTGTTGGCCGTCTTCCGGTCGCCCGATTTCTTCGATCTGCTGCAACAGCGGTTCCCGGACAAGCAGTTCTACAATGTCCTCGACCCGGATCTGGACGGGTATTGGAAGTTCTTCGGAATGGTGGAATGGGGGCAGACCTTCTTCTTTCATGCGCCGATCCCCGTCGACAGCAACCGCGAGGATTTCGATGCCGTCGGCTATATCCAACAAGCCATCGGCACGCCGCTTGCCCTCGATATCGAATATGTCGGTTTCTGGGACCTGCGGATCACCTTGGCCGACCAATATCGCGCGGGCCGGGTCTTTATCGCGGGCGATGCCGCGCACAGTCACCCGCCCTATGGCGGATACGGGATCAACACCGGGTTCGAGGATGCCCGCAACCTTGGCTGGAAACTTGCCGCGCTGCTGGAAGGCTGGGGCGGCCCCGGGCTGGCCGACAGCTATCACGCCGAACGCCATCCGGTTTTTGCCTCGACCGCGCGGGATTTCATCGAACGGTTCATCGAAACCGACCGGGCCTTTCTGCGCGCCCATGACCCGCGCCGCGATCTGGACGGGTTCCGCGCCGCGTGGGACGCCCGGGCCAAGGGCGGCGCGAATACAGGCGTGACGGGATTTCGCCCGCATTACAGCGGCTCGCCCCTTGTGGTGGGCGGGGAACCCGGCCCGCCCGGCGCGGTCGGCCAGCATCATGGGCGCGCCGTCGCGGGCCAGCACCTGCCGCCCGCACAGACCGAAGACGGTTCCGCCCTGCCCGGCCCCATGGGCGCGGCGGGGTTTCGATTGCTGGGGCTGACGGGAACCGATGGCGGCTTTGCCGATGCGGCCAAGGCCATTGCGATGCCGCTCGAGGTTGTCTTGCGGACCAGTCCCGCCGCCGCGCAAACCTATGGCGCGTCGCTGATCCTGCTGCGCCCGGACGGGTTCGTGGCCTGGGCGGGCGACACGCCCGACACACCCCTGGCGATCCTGCGCCAAGCCATCGGCGCGGGTGTTGCGCAAAACGGGGCTGCGAACGCTGGGTTAACCAGATCCTAACGGAACCGCGCTAGACCGTTCCCCGAAGCTTCGCGCAGGCCATGGGGGTAGCGTCCCGGTCTGCACCAAGAATGGGCCATTCAGGTCGCAAGACCTTCCATGGACCTTTCGCGCAAATCGGGCTGGTGACGCGGCCCACACATGGATCGGGGGACACCCCGGAATGGGCCGGTATGGCGGCCGCCATGTCTTGGGCTGGACAGACCCTGTTCACCCACCAGACCAGACAGAGAGTCGCAACCGCACGGCAGGCCGATCAGGTCTTGTCGGTCTCGGTGCTGTGCGCTTCGAACAGCTTTGATTGCAGCATCAGAAACACGAACAGCGCCGCCGGAAACCCGAAGGTTTCGATCTTGACCCATGTGTCCGTGGACATGGTGCGCCAGACCACCTCGTTGGCAATTGCCAAGGCCGCGAAGGCCGCTGTCAGCCGCCGGGTCAGGATCATGAAGCCTTCGTCGGTCATCGGCAGCATGTCTTCCATGACGTATTTCAGCAAAGACCGCCCCCGCAGCAGGCCCGCCCCAAGAATGCCCGCAAACAGGCCATAGACGATGGTGGTCTTCATCTTGAAGAACCGCTCGTCATTGAACCACACGGTCAAGCCGCCAAAGAAAATGACCAGCACCGCCGTGACGACCTGCATGCGGCTGATCTTGCCCGTCAGTTTCCACAGGATCGCCATCGAGGCCAGCAGCAGCGGCACGAAGGCGGCGGTCACGACGATAAAGCCCGAATACTCGGTCCCCGCGATCATGAACACGTCCTCGCGCAGGCGCTGGTAGGCGAGGAAGAAGATCAGAACAGGGCCGAGTTCCAGCGCCAGTTTCAG
>CAZIKH010000036.1:0-1816 GCA_964539755.1 uncultured Dinoroseobacter sp.
GCCGATACGTTCGAAACCGCCACCGCCTCGGCCGCGATGGGCGGGACCACCAGCGTGATCTCTTTCGCGGCCCAGCCCAAGGGCGTGTCGCTGTCCGAAACCGTGTCCGACTACGCCGCGCGCGCGCAGCGCGGGGCAAGGATCGACCACGCCTTTCACCTGATGATCACCGACCCGAACGTGCCGGGGCTGGCCGAAGACCTGGCCGAACTGGCGGCGGCGGGCCATCGGTCGGTCAAGATCTTCACGACCTACAATATCGGGCTGGACGATCACGCCATTCTTGCGGTGCTGCGCGCGGCCCGTGCCGCAGGCGCCTTGGTCTGTGTCCATGCGGAAAATGACGCGATGATCCGCGCCACGAAGGATCGGTTGCTGGCCGCAGGCCTGACCCGCCCCAAACACCATGCCCTGTCCCATCCGCGCGCGGCGGAAAACGAAGCGGTCAGCCGCCTGTGCCAGTTTGCCGAATACCTCGATCAGCCGGTGATGCTGTTTCATATCTCGACCCTCGAAGCTGTGCAGATCGTGCGCAGGGCGCGCGCCCGTGGCGCCCCCGTCTGGGCCGAAACCTGCCCGCATTACCTGTTCATGACCGCCGATGTGCTGGACCGACCGGGCCTTGAGGGCGCGAAATTCATGTGTTCGCCGCCGCAGCGCGGGGTGCAGGATCAGGCGGCCCTGTGGGATGGCTTGAAGGATGGCACGCTGGATCTGGTGTCGTCGGATCATGCGCCCTATCGGTTCGACGCTTCGGGCAAGCTGTCTGCGGGACCCAATGCCCGGTTCGACCAGATCGCGAATGGCTTGCCGGGGCTGGAAACCCGGCTGCCGCTGTTGTTCGACGCGGTGCAGCGGCGCACGGACGTGACCTTGCAGGATTTCGTGGCGTGGACCGCAACCGCCCCCGCCCAGATCTATGGTCTGGCCGGGAAAGGCCGGATCGCGGTGGGCTATGACGCGGATCTGGTTCTGTGGGACAGCACACGCACGCATCGCTATGGGCCGGACGATCTGCATGACAATGTCGGCTATAACCCGTGGGACGGCACGACCGTGACCGGATGGCCGGACACCGTTCTGTTGCGGGGGGATGTCATCGTGGCCGACGGCACCTTGCGGGCCGAACCGGGACAAGGACGCTGGCTGGCGCGCGATCTGGGCACACCGCCCAAGGGCCGCGCGGCCCCGGAATGGCAGGCCACCGCAACATGACCGCGCCACCCCGTCCAACTGCGCCGCATGATCTGGCGATCACCTTCCTGTACTACCGCGACCTGCCCCGCGCGATGGCCTTCTATGAGACCGTCTTGGGGCTGCCTTTGGCGATCGACCAAGGCTGGTGCAAGATTTATCGGATCGCCGAAGGGGCGCATATCGGCTTGGTCGATGAAACGCGCGGGATGCACCGCTGGGCAGAAACACGCCCCGTTCAGATTTGCATCCGGGTGGCGGATGTCGAGGCATGGTACGCCTATGTGTCGGCCCAGGCGGTGCCGAACCTGTCGGAGTTGTTCGAGAATGAGGCGCTTGGCATCCGGGCCTTCGTCTTTGACGATCCCGAAGGCTATCAGTTGGAAATTCAATCCGTCACGCGACCGGGGGCCTGAATGGGCAAGACCCTGTACATCCTGAACCCGAACAGCTCGGACGCCGTGACCGCGCAGATCGACGCCGCGCTGGTCCCCTTGCGCAGCTTCGGCGTCCCGATCCGCTGCACCAGCCTGCCCGAAGGCCCCCCGGGCATCGAAAGCCAGTTGCAAGCCGATCTGGTGATTGCGCCGCTTCTGGCCCAAGCGGCAGGGTTCGAAGCCGA
>CAZIKH010000036.1:1916-13695 GCA_964539755.1 uncultured Dinoroseobacter sp.
GGGGTGGCAGCCCTGGCCGATCCCGACCGCACCTTGGCCCGGATGATCGAGGTGGGGCAAACCTTGCGCGACGAAGACGGCGCGGATGTCTTGATCCTTGGCTGTGCCGGCATGGCCCGGTATCGCAAGGCCTTGCAGGATGCGGTTGGGCGTCCGGTCATCGACCCCTGCCAAGCCGCCGCCGCGATGGCGTTGGGACGACTCGCATTGAATTGGGAAGGGCATGGCGATGCTGGATGAAACCGCACGGGGCGTCTTTACGATCGCGGCGACGCCGTTTCTGCCGGATGGGGCGCTGGATTTCGACAGCGTGGACCGCATGGTGGATTTCTATGTCGAAAGACGTGCAACCGGGCTGACCATCCTGGGCATGATGGGCGAAGCGGGCAAGCTGAGCGCGCCGGAATCGGTCGCCGTCATCAAGCGCGTGGTGGCGCGCACCGATCTGCCGGTGGTGGTTGGCGTGTCCGCGCCCGGCTTTGCCGCGATGCAGGCCTTGGCCCAAGACGCGATGGCCGCCGGGGCGGCGGGGGTCATGGTCGCGCCGGTTTCGGGGCTGCGCAGCGACGATCAGATCCTTGGCTATTACCATGGGGTGGCGCAGACGCTGGGGGATATTCCCTTCGTCTTGCAGGATTTTCCCTTGGCCACCGGCGTGGTGATCCCCACAAAGGTGATCCTGCAGATCGTGGCGGACTGTCCCAGTTGCGTGATGCTGAAGCACGAAGACTGGCCCGGTCTGGACAAGATCAGCGCCTTGCGGGCGGCCTCGGACACCGGGGCGCGGCGCATCTCGATCCTGTGCGGCAATGGCGGCTTGTTCCTGCCCGAGGAAATCGCCCGCGGCGCAGATGGGGCGATGACAGGCTTTGCCTATCCCGAGATGATGGCGGATATCGTCGCGGCCATGGATGCCGGCGACCTTGACCGGGCACAGGATATCTTTGACGCCTATCTGCCGCTGATCCGCTATGAAACACAGCCCGGGGCCGGACTGGCCATTCGCAAACACATCCTTGCCAAGCGCGGTGCGATTGCCCACCCGACCTTGCGTGCGCCCGGACAGACCTTGACCGCGATCACCGTGGCCGAGATCGAACGCCTGATGACCCGACTGGCCCAGCGACTGGCGGAATTGGGCTAAGACCCCGCCCGCAGCGGCCCGCCGCCGGGACCACGGCTGCCAGCAACTGGCAAGCCGTTACAGCCCGGTCCGCCGCAGCACGACGCCCACGGTGCGGGCTAGAATCCCTAGGTCCATCCAGAAGCTGCGCGTTTCGGCATAGCGCCGGTCCAGCCGGACCCGCGCGGCATAATCCAGATCGTTGCGCCCCGACACCTGCCACAACCCGGTGATCCCGGGCCGTTGCGACAGGTAGGCATCGGCCTGCGGTCCATAGCGGCGCAATTCGTCGGCGGGCACCGGGCGCGGGCCAACAAAGCTCATTTCGCCGCGCAGAACGTTCAGAAGCTGCGGCAGTTCATCGAGGGATGTCTTGCGCAAGAACCGCCCGAACCGCGTCACGCGTGGGTCGTTGCGCAATTTGGCATCGCGATCCCATTCCGCCCGCGCCGTTGGATCGCGCGCCAAAACGGCGGCCAGTTTGGTTTCGGCATCCGGCACCATCGTGCGCAGCTTCAGACAGCCAAAGGCCCGGCCCCTGTGGCCCACGCGCGTATGACGAAAGAACCCCGCCCCGCCTTCCAGCCGCAGGATCAACCAGAAGACCGCCACCACGGGCAGCACAATGGGAACCAGACACAGCGCCAAGCCAAGGTCGAACGCCCGTTTGACCGTCCCCCCGACGCGCTGGGGCCGAACCGCATCGGCATAGCCGCCAACGCGCACGGGGCGCAGGCCACGGGGAACCTGACTGCTAAGATCGCTGGGCATGATGTCCTTCCCGACAGTGAACCATCTGTCCGGAAGGCTAGGGGCGACCCCTTAAGGGTTGGTTAATGCCGCTGTCCCCAAAGTGCCGCGCATTTTAGCGTTTGCCGCTGCGCGCGCGGGTGGGTCCCGCGGGGTCTATTGCAACCTGTCGTAGGCCGCTGTGAACCCCACCAGCGAGAATTCGACCTCGATGGCTTGGTTCGCCAGATTTTCGAACCGGGCGATGGCGGTCGATCCTGCCTTCAGCGCGGCTTCAAGGTCGGCGCCCAAGGATGTGCTGGCAAAGCATCCCTCCACCTCGCAGGTGGTCAAGGGGATCGGGACCGGGTCCAAGGCGTCCACCTGCAAGGCCACGCCTGACTGGATCGCCAGCCCAAGGGGCAATTGCAGGATCAAGGTCGCCGGCTGGGCCGGGTCCGCGGATGTAATGCGCAAACTGGCAAATCTTTGGCCCGTCTCTGACAGGATAACGGGTTGTTCCATGATGCAGACGACGGGCGCATCGCGCGCTTGACTGGAACAGGCGGTGGTCCAGGCGCTGGCGGCTGTTTCGCTTTGGGCCAAGGCCGGGCTGACCCCGCCCGACAGCAACAGCGCAGCGCCCACAAGTGTTCCCCAGTTCCGCATACCCACCCCCTAGAAGTCCAATGACAGTTTCATGCCCGCCCGCAGATCACGGGTTCGCTGACCAAAGCGCGACGAGGCATCCAAACGCAAGACACCGTTTTGCCCGCCCAGCAGATCGACCCCCACGGCAACCGTGGCAAGGGTGGCGTCTTCGCCCGACCCGGTGGTCAAGGCCGCTGCCCCGCCTGCGCCCGCGAACCGCGCCGACAGGGCCGCCGCATCGCCCAGCAACCGATGCTGCACGCCCAACGCACCGTGCAGGCGCAGTTTGCTGTCCCAACCCGGCAGATCGAATTCGCGCCCCGCGCTGACACCCAGTTCCAGATCCACGCGCCAATCGGTTCGCGGATCAAAGGTCATGTTGCCCGCCCCGGCCCCCGTTTCGCTAAAGCCGATCTGCTGCAACCCGGTCAATGAAACCTGCGCCTTGGGCTGCACGAAGCTGAGATCCCGTTCAAACACTTGCGCATATTGCACCGAGGTTTGGGCGAACCGCAGGGGTTGGGCGCTGTGCGCAACGGCGCTCGCCCCCCCGACCGTCACCTGACGGCGGCCTTCGAAGCTGGCCGTTCCGATCACGAAACTGCCGCTTAGGATCGTGTTGTCGGTTTGACGTTTCAGCACCGCCCCCAACTGGTAAAGCGCGCCGCTGCTTTGATAGGTGCTGCCGGATGTGATGTTTGCGTGGCCGACAGACCCGCCGATGCCCCAGAAATCGCCGGTTTGCGCCTTGCGTTGGACGCCGAATGCCAGTTGCCCGATATCCATATGGGCCCCGCTGAACCCGCCATCCGGCAGCACGTCATAGGTGCGATCCAACCGGGCCACCCAAGTGCATTCGCCTTCGGCGATAAAGCGGTCTTGGCCACCCACTTGGGGACAGCTGCGCATGGCCCGCGAAAAATCCGACAAGGTCAGCGTGCTGGTCGAAACCCCGTTTGACACGACCTGCGGGTCAAGGGAGGCATAGGTCCCTTGCAAGGCCTCAAGCGTCGAACCCGGTTGGGTCAGCGTGGCGATGATCGTCTCCAGCCCTGCGCCGCCGCCCGTCAATTGCACCTCGTTCAAATATTGCCCGAAGGCCAGCGCCGCGCCGGTCAAACCCGCCGGGGCATAATCGACCGAATAGGACAGACGATAGGCATCCAAGCCCCGGATAAGCTGGTACTGCGCCACAGCCGAATTCGGTGCGACGAAATTCGGCGAGACGGTTTGATTGACCCCGCCCCCGGATCTAACGATCTCGATCTGGTGGGTTCCGGGGGCGGCTTGACCGGGGTTCAGCACGGTGACTTCGACCGTGCCCTCCAGCGCGACTGTGCCGCTGACATCCAGCACATCGGTTTGCGCCGGGGCTGTGGACAGCGGCACATTCTGCATGTCGATCTTCAGGGTGCCCGTCGCCGCTTGGTCATAGCGGCCCGTAAGCGCCGTGGTCAGGATCGTGCCATCCCCCCCGACCGCAAGCGTGCCCGCATCCGCGACCCCCGCCGTGGACCCGCCAAGGTTCAGCTGGGTCCCGGTGTTCAATCGGCCCCCTGCAAGGTTCGTCAGGCTGTTCACGCCCGCGCCGAGGTTGATATTGCCGCTGATGATCCCGGTGGCTTGGTTGGTCAGCGTCTCGTTCTGAGTGCCGCCCAGAACAACCGCTTCGGTGATGCCACCTGCATTGCCCAAGCGGCCAAAGTTGCGGATCTGGTTGTTGCGGCCATCCAAGACAGAAATCGCGGCCCCGCCCGATGCGCCCCCGGTGATCGACGCGCCCGCCCCGGAATTCAGGATGTCGATATCGCCATTCGGCCCCTCGCCATCGCTTTGGGCCAGAATGCCGATGCTGCCTGTGCCGGTTGCCGAAATCGTCCCGGTATTCTCGACCACCACCGCGCGCCCGCTGCCTTTGCCGCCGACCGACCCCGCAAAGTTGAAGACCGTCGTGGTGTCGTTCGATGTGACCAGACCGCCACCGCCGCCAATGGACTGCGCGACAATGCCATGCGCCCCGGCACCCGTGGTCGTGATCGTGCCAGCCGTCTCGACCCGGACAACATCGCCATCCGATCCAGCGCCCCCGGGCCCCGAGGCCGAAAGGGTCGAAACCGTGCCAACGCTGTTGCCGCCACCGCCCCCGATGGACTGGGCAAGGATGCCGTAGGACCGCAACCCGCGCGTCGTGATATCGGTTTCGCCGCGCACATGGACCGCGCCGCCCCGCCCGCTGGTGTTGGTCGCCCCGCCGATGGCAATGGCCCCGGCGGCCAGCCCCGTGCTGCCCCCACCGCCACCCACGGATTGGGCCAGAATGCCGATGCTGTAATCCGCATAGGTGTCGATGACAGCACCTGTATTCCCGGTGACCGTGACGTCCCCGCCATTGCCCGACACGCCAGCCCCGCCGCCCAAGGTCAACAGGCTGAAGGTATCCCCGCCCAACCCGCCGCCGCCGCCGACCGATTGCGCCAGAATGCCGTAGCTGTGCTGCCCGCGCACCGTGATCTGGCCGGCATTCGTAACCGCGACCGCCCCGCCGTCGCCCGCCGCCCCGCCTGTGCCGCCAAAGGACAGCAGGCCCGGCAAGACGACGGCTTGGGTCTCGGACGGCAGAACGGCGGTCGCCCCGGCCTGACCGCCCCGACCGCCGCCGCCGCCGATGCTTTGCGCCTCGATCCCGCTGGCGCGGACCCCTGCGACGCTGATCGCGCCCCCGTTGAAGACCGTGACCGCGCCGCCGTCGCCCTGCGCCCCGCCGGTGCCGCCAAGGGTAAAGGTCGCCGAGGCCCGTCCCCCCGCCGATCCGCCGCCGCCGCCGACCGATTGCGCCACGATGCCCGACGCGTCCGCCCCGGTGGTGGTGACGCCGCCGCGATTGTCCACCGTCACCGCCCCGCCATTGCCGCTTGGCCCCCCGCTGCCCGCGATGGCCACTTGCAAATAGCTGACCGCGAACGTGGTCGGTGTGGGGTTGGGGCGCGCATGGCCCCCGCCGATAAAGCGCCCGGCTTGCCCGCCGCCACCGATCCCGCCGCCCCCGCCAATCGATTGGGCGAAAACACCGTGCCCCCCGTCACCGCTGGTCGAAATGCTGGAAAGCGCGGACAGATGCACCTCGACAGCGCCGCCATTCCCGGCGGACCCGCCTTCGCCGCCAACCGAAAAGGTCCCGGTCCGACCCGTATTGGCCAATCCGCCAATTCCGCCGCCGCCCCCGATGGACTGGGCCAGCACACCGATGCTGTCCTCGCCCGACACAGTCAGGGCCGCCCCATTCGTCACCGCAACGCGACCGCCATCCCCCGTCGCGCCGCCCTTCCCGCCGATGGACACGGCATGATTGGCCAATTCGCCTTGTTTCGAGGTGAACCCGATTGCCGCGGTGCTGAGCAAGCTGGCCACTGTGGGCAGCTTGGTTGGAAGACCCAGAATGGCATTTCCGGCAGCGCCCCCGCCTGCGCCGATGGATTGCGCCTGAATGCCATGGGCGGCAGGTCCGGTCGTCGTCACGGCCCCGGTATTGTCCACGGTGACGGTGCCGCCATCATTGCCCGATCCCCCTGTCCCCCCGATCAGAAGCTGCAAGTTGATATTGCTGTTTTCCAAGGTTGCCGGCGCGGCACAGGCGAAGTTCAGGGTCAGGTTGCAGCCCGGTTTCGGTTTGCCTTGGATCAGCGACAGGGACCCGGCGCGCCCGCCCGACCCGCCACCGCCGCCGATGGACTGCGCCCTTATCCCTTGCGCATCGGCGCCTGCGGTCGTGATCGCCCCGGAATTCGTCACCGTGACGGCACCGCCATCCTGCCCCGTGCCCCCCGACCCACCGATACTGACACTGGAGTTGATCGTCTTGCCTTCCGCCCCACCCACAAGGCCGACAAGCCCGTTCAGGCTGGCCCCACCGTCGCCGCCCCCACCCCCGAGGGATTGCGCATAAATCCCGACAGCGGCATCGCCCAGAGTGGTCAGCGCAGCGCTGTTTGTCAGGGTGACGACGCCCCCGTTGGACCCGTTGCCGCCGGACCCGCCGATGGTGCTGGCAAGGTTGATGTTCTTGCCCACGCCTGCCCCCGTTGCGCCACCGACCAAAGCCCCTGCCGATCCCCCCGTGCCACCACCACCCCCAACGGATTGGGCATAGATGGCAAAGGACGCATCGCCTTCGGTCCGGATGCTGCCGGAATTGGTCACCGTCACATCCCCGCCATGGGACCCGCTGGCCCCGGACCCGCCGATGGTGGCCGTCGCGTTCTTGGCGTTTTGGCCGCCGATGGCCCCGCTCAGCGCCAAGGCCCCGTTGCCGCCCCCGCCCCCGATGCTTTGCGCAAGGATGCCCCAAGACACGGCCCCCAGGGTGCGGATCTGACCGGTTTGCGTCACCGTGACCGCACCGCCGCTGTTGCCCGTGCCCCCCGTGCCACCAACGCTGACCGTGGCTTGCAGGGCATTGGCACCAAGCCCCGTGGCCACGCCTGCGCCAAAGCCCCCCATCCCGCCGCCGCCGCCAATCGATTGGGCCTGAACCGCGGTGGCATAGGCCCCATGGGTTTCGATGCTGCCGCCCGCCGTCACGCTGACCGCGCCGCCGACCGCGCCGGTGCCACCTGTGCCGCCAATCGCGACCGTCGCGGTGGCAGAGGTGCTGGACGTGCCCGAACTGCCAAGGCTGGCCCCGAACCCGCCATAGCCGCCCCCGCCGCCAATGCTTTGGGCCAAAAGACCGGTGCTGCCTTGGCCGCTGGTCAAGATACGATCCAAGGTGGCGACCGTGACCGCCCCGCCTGTGCCGCCGCCCCCCGCCGTGCCGCCCACCGCAACCGAGGCGACAAACCGGTTCTCGGTGCCGCCGACCAGGATCGCGCCTGCCCCCGACACCGCAAACCCGCCATTGCCCCCACCCCCGCCGACGGATTGCGCGTGCAGGCCAATGGAATCGATGCCGCGTGTTTCGATGCTGGCGCTCGTTCCGGCGGGGGCGACCAAAGGGTTGCTGTTCAGGACAACCGTGCCCCCGTTGCTGCCCGCGCCGCCGGACCCGCCCACAGCCGTCGACAGCCCGGTGGTCCCCCGAAGGGTCAGGGCGGCGCTGACCGAAAAGCCGCCATTGCCGCCCCCGCCGCCAACGCTCTGGGCCAGAATGGCGGTGGACTTGGACCCTTTGGTCAGAATGGACCCCGTGTTTTCGACCGTGACCGCGCCGCCAAAATCGCCCCCGCCGCCCAGACCGCCGATGCTGACCCCAACCGCGCCCGCGCCGCCCGCCGCCGCCCCACCGCTGACCGCAAAGCCGCCGCTGCCGCCGGACCCGCCGATGGATTGCGCGCCAATGCCATGTGCAAAGGGCCCCGCTGTTTCGAGCGCAGCGACGTTCTGCACCGTAACCGCCCCGGCATTGCGGCCCGCCCCGCCCGAGCCCCCGACCGAAAGGCTGGTCGCCAGACTGCCCGACAAGGCAGCGGCGATCCCGAACCCACCGCGCCCACCCCCGCCGCCAATGGATTGTGCGTGGATGGCGGTCGCGTGCCCGCCTTGGGTTGTGATCGCGGCCCGATTGTCCACATCGACTGTCCCGCCGACACCGCCCGCCCCGCCCGACGCCCCAATCGACACGCTGCCCGAAAACCGCTGCGCCCCCGAGGCTGATACCGCATAGCCCGCATTGCCCCCGCCGCCGCCGATGGATTGCGCCAGAAGACCGACCGACCGATCACCGGATGTGCTGATCGTGGCCCAGTTGCGGGTCAGGACCGAACCACCTGCGCCCCCATTGCCGCCCGCTTGGCCCACCGCAATCGCCGCACTGGCGCCACCCGATCCCGACACCGCCAGCGCAAAGGCCCCATGGCCGCCCCCGCCCCCCAGCGATTGCGCCAACAAGCCCAGCGCGTCCGCGCCCAAGGTGCTGACACTGCCCGCAAGCCGGGCATCGACCGACCCGCCATTGCCCCCGGCCCCGCCAGCGCCGCCGACCGCGACAGACACGCTGGCTGTGCTGGCCAAACTGAAACTGCCGGCAAACCCCCCAAGGCCGCCGCCGCCGCCGACGGATTGGGCAATCACCCCGCTGGAACCGCGCCCGGTGGTTTCGATCAGCCCCCCGGCGCTGCCGTCGGTCATGCCTTCATTGATGCGCACGGTGCCGCCAGCGCCCGCCGCGCCCCCGGTGCCACCGACAGCAACACTGGCCGCGGCAGGCCCAATCCCGATCCCGACCCCGACACCGCCGTCGCCACCGCCCCCGCCAATGGACTGCGCCACCACCGCCGAGGCGGACGCACCCGATGTCCGCACCGTGCCGGTTTGATGAATCCCGGCGAAGCCGCCATTGCCCGCTGCCCCGCCCCGGCCCCCAACACCGACAAGGCCAACGGATACCCCGCCATTGCCGCCGCCACCGCCGATGGACTGTGCCTTGATCGCCGAAGCGCTGTTGCCCGCGGTCGTGATCGTTCCCGCATTGCTCAGCACCACGGTGCTGCCATTCCCACCGCCGCTGCCGGACCCACCGATGGCCACCAGACCGACCGCGACCCCGGCATCCCCGCCACCGCCCGCCATCGATTGCCCAAGGATGCCATTCGCCCCGTCGCCCAAGGTCGTGATCGTCCCGGTCGCGGTGTTCGTGACACGGACGTTGCGCGACGATCCCCCAACGCTGCCCGTGCCCCCCAGCGACGAAATCGCGACCCCAACGCCCCCGGCCCCGCCGCCACCCCCGATGGATTGCGCCAGAATACCCGTGGCGACCCGCCCTTGGGTGCTAAGCTGTCCGGCGTTCGTCACAAAGACATCGCCGCCTGTCCCGGCGGTGCCCGCATCCCCCCCTTGCGAGAAGAACAAGCCCACCGACCCACCACCACCCGCGCCATCCCCGCCATAGGACTGGGCCAGAATGCCCCGCCCTGCTTCGCCCGTGGTCGCAATGGTCTGCGTGTTCGACACCGTGACGACCCCGCCATCCCCGGCCCGTCCGCCCGCGCCGCCCGCGCTGAGAAACGCGCCCGCTGTCCCGCCTGCGCCCCCGGCCCCGCCGCGCGATCTGGCGAAGATGCCCACCGCCTCGGTCCCGGCGGCGCGCAATGTGCCATTGTTGGTCACCGTCACAGCGCCGCCTGCCCCGCCGGTGCCGCCATCCCCGCCATTGGTGCCGAAGCTGTCGGTCAACAAGGTGAAGCTGAAGCCGCCGCCGCCCGTCCCGCCTTGCCCCCCTGTTGCGCTGACACTGACGGCGTGGGTCTGGTTGGCGGTGGTCTGCGACTGGCCACCGGAATTGACCGTTACGGCCTGTGTGCCGCCGCTGCCCCCGGTGCCACCGGGCAAACCGTTCAGCAGACGCAGTTCGGGCAGCGGGTTGGGCGGGTTGGGGAACAGGCCGATCACGCCATCCACGCCGCCGCCGCCGACCCCGCCGGTCCCTTGAAGGCGCACGCCTGTATCGGACCCACTGATGCTTTGCGAAAAGCTGGGGGACGCCCCGCCATTGCCCGGATTGCTTAGCACCAAGCCCAGCGCCGACACCCCATCTGCCCCCGTCGATCCGGTGTTGGACACATCGATGGTATAGGCGCCCGTCACATTCGGCAGAACCGCGACACTTGCAAACAGCGCCAGCCACAGCGCGCTGGCAGCGCCCATCCGCGCCCGGCAGACGCGTCGACTGGGGATATCGCAACGATTGGGCAGCATGGCTTTGTGGCAAAAGACATAGTCAAGCCGCCATGTTTAAGTCACTGAATAAGTTTGATAATGTTGGATTTCGGCAAGTTATTCCGACGCCCGCTGTCGAATTCCAATACCGCCCCAACAGGCGCACGACCGGACCAGCGCGCCGCCGCCACCCGGCCCAATGATGCCAAGAAATGGATTGGCGATCCCTGAAGGACTCGAACCCTCAACCTGCTGATTAGAAGTCAGCTGCTCTATCCAGTTGAGCTAAGGGACCGCTTGCCCTGTTGTGCGGCGAAACCCGCCGGTGGGCAAGGGTCAGAGCGGACGTGTCATGAAAACGCTCAAAGGGTCTTCGACATAGGCACCAAAGGGCGGGCAGATTTCGAACCCGTAGCGCGCATAAAGGCCCCGCGCCGCCGCAAAGGCCGGTTCGACCCCCGTTTCCAAGCTGACGCGCCGCATGCCCCGGTCGCGGGCGGCTTGCAGCAAGGCCTCCAGCAAGGCTTTCGAGGCGCCTTTGCCCCGCGCCTCGGCGGCGACATGCATGGATTTCAATTCACCATGGGTCGCATCCAAAGGCTTCAGCGCCCCGATCCCGATCACTGTTTCACCATCGCGCAAGGCAAACAGCACCGCCCCCGACGCGGTCAGGTCCGCCGCATCCATCGCATGACAGCTTTCCGGCGGCGAGGTTTCGCGCATCAGGGTGAAATGCCGTTCGATCAAAGCCGCCACAGCGGGCGTGGACGGATCGTCAGGCTGCAGGGTGTAGGGGTTCAATGGGTCCAAGCACCGCGCCGATTGGTGGCGAAGTTTTCGCCATACCCGCCCTTGCGGATGTTCGGCTTGCGCATCTTGGGGTCCTGCACGATGGCGTCGATCCCATGCGCCTTGGCGTAATCCAGCGCGGCTTCCTTTGTCGAAAAGCGCAGGCGCACTTGGCTGTCCATGTCGTCCGAACTGGTCCAGCCCATCAAGGGATCGACCGCGCGGGGCGATTGCGGTGCATATTCCAACACCCAGGACTTCGTCTTGGCGGTCCCGGATTGCATGGCGGTGCGAGCAGGTTGGTAGATACGGGCGCGCATGGGCTTTCCTTGATCGTCGGTCACCCGCGTTGAAGCGCAGTTTCTGTGCCGCTGCAAGGTGTCAGTTTGTCCGGGAAAGCAGCAGCGACTGCCGATCAGCTCCGAGGGAGCGAGGGGTGGGTGGGTAACGGAGCCAACCGACAATCTTTGTGCTGCTTGCCTTTAAAACATACGCCCAAGAAATGCGTATCGGCAAGGAAAAACTCAGCTTCGGGTTGAATTTCCAAGAACCGATCTGGCAACTCAACCCCAAGGCCTTGAATCTGGTGCATGATTCACCTGACAGCCAGATATGTCCAGACGATCAGCCAGCCACGCCAAGCCTTGCCATGGCGGCCAAGGGGACCGATCTATGGGCCATGACCGATCTTGCCCCCTCCGTTCCGACTCAGCCCATTCTGCACAGCCCGGCCGAGGACCCGCGCACGCGGCCCAAGCTGGAAGGCGGCGTGCGGTTCCGCATGGCCACCGATTTCGAACCCGCAGGCGACCAGCCGACCGCGATCAAGGAACT
>CAZIKH010000037.1:0-13645 GCA_964539755.1 uncultured Dinoroseobacter sp.
TTCAGGCCGACCAGTTCCAGCAGGTGCATGGCGCGGTCGCGTTGCTGCGCCTTGGTCAGCTTGGTGGGCACGATTTCGAGGGGCAGCAGCACGTTGTCCATGATCGTGCGCCATTCCAGCAAGACGGGGTTCTGGAAGGCCATGCCGACGGTGTTCTTGGGGCCCTTGACCTTTTCGCCATGCAGGATGACCTCGCCCTGATCGGCTTTCATCAGGCCCGCGATCAGCCGGGTCAGGGTCGATTTCCCGCAGCCCGAGGGGCCGACAACGGCGCAGAATTCGCCTTCGGGAATGTCGATGTTCAGATCGTTCAGGACCGGAAGCGGGCCCGTGTCGGTCTTGTAGGCATGGGTCACGCTGCGCAGCGCGATCTGGGGCATGTCGGCCATGGGGGGTCTTTCTGTCAGACGGAAAAAGGGCGGGGACCGGCCCCGCCCTTTGAAGCGTTTGGATTACTTCAGCATCAGGCTGCCATCGGTGGGCAGATACGCATCGGTGAAGTAGAGGTCCGGCGTCGGATCGTTGGCGAATTCGAAATTCGCGGTCAGCTGTTCGATCGCGGTGGCAAAGCGGTCCGCGTCGATGCCGCCCATGCCGTTGGCCATGGTGTAGTCGGTGACGACATTGGCGTCGATGGCCAGTTGCAGGCGGCGCTGTTCCAGTTCGGCGTCGGCTGCGGGGTTGCGGGCGATGACCATCTGGATGCCTGCCGCCGGGTCGGCGATGACGTCTTTCCAGCCATTGGCGACGGCGCGCAGGAAGCCCGTGACGATTTCCGGGTTCTCGGCGGCATAATCGGTGTTGACCATGATCGCGTTGCCATAAAGCGCCAGACCGTAATCGGCCATCAGGATGGTCGAGATGTCTTCTTCCGGCACGCCCAGACGCACGAGGTTCAGGTAAGACGAGAACGAAAAGCCGGTGATCGCATCGACCTGACCTTCGGCCAGCATCGGTTCGCGGGTCGGGAAGCCGACCGGTTCGACGGTGATGCTGGACACATCGAGATCGTTGGCGGCGGCGAAGGCCGGGAACTGCGCCCATGCGCCATCGGGCGGCGGGGCGCCGAGGATCTTGCCTTCCAGATCCTTGGGTTCGCTGACACCTTGGCTGATGCGGCCCACGACGGCGAAAGGCGGCTTGTCGTAGATCATCATGACGGCGGTCACGGGCGCGCCGGGGTTGGCGTCAAGGAAGGTGATCATCGAGTTGATGTCGCCAAAGCCGACCGGGAACGCGCCGGTCGCGACCTTGGTCACGGTCTCGCGCGAGCCATTGCCGGCCTCGATGGTGACGTCGAGGCCTTCATTGGCGAAATGGCCGTTGTCGATGGCCGCGAAATAGGCCGCCGAGGGGCCTTCAAAGCGCCAGTCCAGCGCAAACGGGACGGAGGTTTGGGCCGACGCCGCGCCCGCCATCAGGGCAGCAGCGGCAAAGGCCTGGGTGAAACGTGCAAACACGGGCTTCTCCTTCGATATGTCGGGCGGGCCGTGGGCCATCATGGCAACCACCGGCGCAACGCCCGTCAGCGTTGGCGCGATGCATCTGCATCGTCAATCAAGCCCCTCGGATTCCAGAGGCCCGCCAGAAGGAATGCACAGATTTGCGGCGGCACGCAAATATTTTAGGCAAGCCGCGTCAGGTGGTTTGCGCCGCGTCCTCGTCCCGTGCGGGCAGCGGATCGTTGTGGACCAAGACGCGCGTGCCCAGCGGCACCCGTTCATACAGGTCCTCGACATGTTCATTGATCAGCCGGATGCAGCCATTCGACACCGAGGTGCCGATGGTGTGCGGCGCGTGGGTGCCATGGATGCGGTACATCGTGTCCCGCCCCCCGCGATAGAGATAGAGCGCGCGTGAACCGAGCGGATTGCCCGGCCCCCCGGCCATGCCGCCCGCGAATTGGGCATAGAGGTCCGGACGCCGCCGGATCATGTTGCGCGTGGGCGTCCAGCTTGGCCATTCTTCCTTGCGCCGGATCACCGTGTCGCTGCGCAACTGGCGGCCCAGCTCGCCCACGCCGATGGCATAGCGGATTGCGGTGCCGGGCTGTTCGGGGTCGATCCAATAGAGAAAGTGGAAATTGGTATAGACGTGGATCGTGCCCGCCTCGAAGCCGGGGGTGATGCGCACGCGGGTGGGCAGGTATTCGCGCGGGATCACGAAAGGCTGCGCCGCGTCCTGCGCCAGCGCCCGTCCGGGCAGCGCGGCTGCCAGCCCCAAGGCCCCTGCCCCGGCGATCAGGCTACGGCGGGTGATGATGGGTCCAAGATTTTCGATCTCGATCGGCATGTCTGATCCTCCTGCGCGGTTCGGCCTTCGGCAGCGGCTCTCGCTATCCACAGGGTAACCCAAGTGTTGGCCAGCTTGGGATAGGGGTGAATCACAAGATTATGTGATCGACACGGTTTTTCTGGCCACCGGTGTGAAAACCGACCGCATTGTTGCGCTAGGGACTCGGATTTGTCGAAATCCGACCCGATTATTCGGCGGCGACAGTCACTTGGCGCTGTTGACCCAAGCCTTCGACGCCACAGACGACCGTCTGGCCGGGGCGCAGGTAAACCGGGGTCGGCTTTTGCCCCATGCCCACGCCGGGGGGCGTGCCGGTGGCGATGACGTCGCCCGGATGCAGCGACATGAACTGGCTGACATAGGACACCAGATGGGCGACGCCGAAGATCATCGTCGCGGTGCTGCCATCCTGTTTGCGGGTTCCGTCCACGTCGGTCCAAAGCGACAGGGCTTGGGGGTCGGCCACCGCGTCGGCGGTGACAAGCCAAGGCCCGATGGGCGCGAAGCTGTCCGCCCCCTTGCCTTTGTCCCATGTGCCGCCGCGTTCCATCTGATAGGCGCGTTCGGACACATCATTGACCACGCAATAGCCCGCGACATGGTCCATCGCGCTGTCTTCGGGGACATAGCGGGCGGGGGTGCCGATGACGACGCCCAGTTCGACCTCCCAATCGGTTTTTTCGGACCCGCGCGGCAGGATCAGGGGATCGTTCGGCCCGCAGATGGCCGAGGTCGGTTTCAGAAAGACAATCGGTTCCTGCGGAATCGGCAGGCCGGATTCTTCGGCATGATCGGCGTAGTTCAGCCCGATGCAGACCACCTTGCCGATCCCGCCGACGCAAGGCCCGATGCGCGGGGTGTCGTCGATTGCGGGCAGTTGGGACAGGTCGAGCGCGCGCAACCGCGCCAGCCCTTCGGGCGACAGGGCCGCGCCCGACAGATCGTCGATCACCGGGCTGAGATCGCGCAGCACATCGCCGTCCAGAACGGCGGGGCGTTCCTGCCCCACAGGGCCAACACGCAGCAGTTTCATCGCAAATTCCTTAGGGTTTGATCCGGTAGCCGGATTTGAAAATCCACCAGATCACGCCAAGGCACAAGGCCAGGAACAGGGTGATCATCCCCAAGCTGAGGCCCAGCCCCACATCCGCCGTGCCATAGAACGACCAGCGGAAGCCCGAGATCAGATAGACGACCGGGTTGAACAGCGTCACCGTCTGCCATGCGGCGGGCAGCATCGACACCGAATAGAACGCGCCGCCAAGGAAGACCAAGGGGGTCACGATCAGCAGCGGCACGAATTGCAGCTGTTCGAAATTGTCGGCCCAGATGCCAAGGATGAAGCCCAGCAGCGCGAAGCTGATGCAGGTCAGAACCAGAAAGGCCAGCATCGCGCCGGGATGCAGGATTTGCACGTCCACAAACAGGGTCGCGGTGCCAAGGATGATCAGGCCAATGGCCAGCGCCTTGGTCGCGGCGGCGCCGACATAGCCGATCACGATCTCGATAAAGCTGATGGGTGCGGACAAAAGCTCGTAAATCGTGCCGATGAATTTCGGGAAGTAGATCCCGAAGGACGCGTTGGAAATCGCTTGGGTCATCACCGACAGCATGATCAGACCGGGCACGATGAACGCCCCGTAGCTGACCCCTTCGACCTGATCGATCCGGCTGCCGATGGCGGCGCCGAACACAACGAAGTAAAGCGAGGTCGAGATGACGGGCGACACCACCGATTGCATCAGCGTGCGGAAGGTGCGCGACATTTCGTAGATGTAGATGGCCCGAATGGCTTGCCAGTTCATACCGCTTCTTCCTTCACCAGATTGACGAAGATTTCTTCCAGGCTGGATTGCCGCGTTTGCAGATCGACCAGCGTCAGGCCCGACGCCTGAAGCGCGTTCAGCAGTTCGGCCATGGGCGGCGTGTCGTGTCCGTCATAGCGGAAGGTCAGGACGCGCCCGTCGGTGTGCAAATCGAATTGGGCCAGCGCGTCGGGCAGCGGTCCGGGCGGATGATCCAAGGTGATGCGCAATTCCTTCTGGCCCATCTGGGACATCAGGGTGTCCTTGTCTTCGACCAGCAGGATCTGGCCCTTGTTGATGACCGCGACGCGGTCGGCCATGGCTTCGGCTTCTTCGATGTAATGCGTGGTCAGAACGATGGTGGTGCCTGCTTGCTGCAATTTGCGCACGACCGCCCACATGTCCTTGCGCAGTTCGACATCCACACCGGCGGTGGGTTCGTCCAGAAACAAGACCTGCGGGTCATGCGACAGCGCCTTGGCGATCAGGACGCGCCGTTTCATCCCGCCCGAGAGCGCCCGCACGGGTTGATCGCGTTTGTCCCACAGCGACAGGTCGCGCAAGATCTGTTCGATGCGCGCGTCGTCCCGGGGTTTGCCGAAGAGGCCGCGCGACAGGCGCACGGTGTTGGCGACCTTTTCGAAGGGTTCGAGGCTGATTTCCTGCGGCACCAGACCGATCATCCGGCGCGCGGCGCGATAGTCGGTCAGGATGTCATGGCCGCCGACGGTGGCGGTGCCGGAACTGGGCGTGACCAGACCGCAGATCAGCGAGATCAGCGTGGTCTTGCCCGCCCCGTTCGGCCCCAGCAAGGCAAGGATTTCCCCTTTGTGAATGTCCAGATCGACCTCGGACAGGGCGGTGTGGCCGCCGTCATAGGTCTTGGAAAGTTTGGAAACAGAGAGGATCGGGGTCATGATTTGTCCTTGCCAGATAGGGGCTAGCTAGGGGTCTTGGCGCGAAAGGGGAAGTGCAGCGGCGCACAGTCAGAACCGGTAAAGGCGCGCGGGTGTGTCGGTGAAGATCGCGCGCCGCGTGGCGTCTGACGGCACAACCTGCAACAGGTGGTTCAACAGATCGCCCGCATCGGGCTGTGCCGCATCGGCCAGCATCAGGTGCGGCCAGTCCGACCCCCAGACGCAGGCTTCGGGATTGGCGGCAACGAGGGCTTCCAGAAACGGGGTGGCTGCCTCGAACGGGGCGCGGCAGACGCGGTAGACGCCGGACAGTTTCACCGCCACATGCCCCTCGCCGACCAGCCGCAGCAGGGTCTGAAACCCGCGATCCTGCACCCCCAGCGACAGGTCGGGCCAGCCGATATGGTCCAGCACCACGGGCACGGGCAGCGCGGCCATGTCTTCGGCCAGTTCGACCATATGCTGGTGGGTGTGCAGCAGCATTTGCACATGCATGTCGCGGGCCTTCAGCATCGGTGCGATGCGTTTGACCCCGTCCCAAGACAGCACCCCGCCATGGACGTAGTTCAGGCGCACCCCGACAATGCCAGCGCTGGCCAGATCGTCCAGATCGGCCTCGGTCGCGTGATCGGTGACCAGCCCGATGCCCCGCGCCCGATCGGGGCCCAAGGCGGCGACGGCGGCCTTCGTGACGGTGTTGTCCGCGCCATAGAGGATCGAATGCACGACGACGGCGCGGGACAGACCCAGCCGATCCAGATGGGTTTCGAAGCGTGCGGTCCAATCGGCCAGACTGCCCGGGGCCGGGTCTTCGACGCGACCGTCCCACAAGGGAAAATCGTCGGCGACCATGTGGATATGCGCGTCGCAGGCGTTTTCGGGCAGCGCGGCGATGGGCGCTTTGGGTGTGGCGACGGGCGCGGCGGCTTGGGGAAGGGACAAGGGCGAGCTCCTGCTGGGGCGGCGGCTTGACGGGGGTAGCGCAGCTGCGGTCAATGGTAAACGGGGAGGCGGCGAAAATGAATTTTGCAGTTTGGCTGGATCGCACGGCGCGCTTGCAGGGCGCGGCCCCTGCGCTGGTTCTGGGGGACGCGGTCGTGGCATCCTACACCACTTTCCGCGACAAGGCCGCCGCGGTGGCCGGGGCCTTGCAGGCGCGCGGCATTCGGCCCGGCGACCGGGTTGCGCTGTTTGCCAAGAACACCCCCGAGTATCTGATCGCGTGGTACGGGATCTGGTGGATGGGGGCGGCGGCGGTGCCGATCAACGGCAAGCTGCACCCGCGCGAGGCGCAGTTCATCTTGGAGAATTCGGGGGCCAGACTGGCCTTTGTGACCGCCGATCCGGGGGACGGGCTGGGCGGCTTGACGGAGGTGCCCGTGGTCGATTTCGCATCCGATGTCTTTGCGCAGATGACGGCCCATGCCCCTGCCCCGCTGGCCTATCGCGGGCCGGGGGATTTGGCGTGGTTGTTCTATACCTCGGGCACGACGGGGCGGCCCAAGGGCGTGCGCATGACCTTCGGGATGCTGGAAGCGATGAGCCTGAATTACATGGCCGAAGTAGACGCGGTGCAGCCTGAGGACGCGATCCTTTATGCCGCGCCGATCAGCCACGCGGCGGGCATCTACAACATGATGTTCGTGCTGAAGGGTGCGCGGCACTTGTTTCCGACCTCGGGCGGGTTCGAGGCCGCCGAGGTGCTGGATCTGGCCCAGCGGCACGGCCCGATTTCCATGTTCATGGCCCCGACCATGGTGCGTCGTTTCACCGATATCGCCATGGCGCAGGGCGACCGCGCCGACGGCATCCGCACGGTCGTCTATGCCGGGGGGCCGATGTACAACGCCGATATCATCGAGGCGGTGGAATGGTTCGGCCCGAAATTCGTGCAGGTTTACGGCCAAGGCGAATGCCCGATGGGCATCACCGTGCTTGGCCGCGCGGATGTCGCGGACCGTAGCCACCCACGCTGGCGCGAACGGTTGGGATCGGTCGGGCGCGCCCAAGCGGCGGTCGAGGTCGCGATCGGGGACGCCGATGGCAGGCCCCTGCCGCCGGGCGAGATCGGCGAAATCATGGTGCGCGGGTCCATCGTGATGCCGGGCTACTGGGACAACCCCGAAGCGACGGCGAAAACGCTGGTGAACGGCTGGCTGATGACGGGCGATGTCGGGTCGCTGGACGCGGACGGGTATCTGACGCTGACGGATCGGTCGAAGGATATGATTATCTCGGGCGGGTCAAACATTTACCCGCGCGAGGTCGAGGAGGTGTTGCTGACCCACCCTTCGGTGCGCGAGGTCGCCGTGGTGGGCCAGCCCGACGCCGAATGGGGCGAGATCGTCGTGGCCTTCGTGGTCAGCGACGGGGCCTTGGACGAAGCCGGGCTGGATGCCCATTGCCGCGACCAGATCGCCCGGTTCAAGCGCCCCAAGGCCTATCGCGCCCTCTCCGAGCTGCCCAAGAACAATTACGGCAAGGTGCTGAAGACCGCGCTGCGCGAGATGCTGCGCGATTGATGCACGATGCGGCGGCAAACGCCCATTCTTTAGGCAACTGCGTCCGACATCTTCCGCCCTGCCCGGACCGACCCTTGGGGTTTGTGTCGTTTTTGACTATGTATGGGTCGAAAAGCGACACAGCGCAGGGGGGCATCGGGCAAAGCGCCGAGCCAGACGGGGCCGACCGCGCAGCGAAGGAAGGTTTGCATGTTTTATGAAATGATCGGGTTCACGGCGGACCATGGCGAAGTGACCGAACCCGGCCTGCCCCCTTTGGCGATCAAGGGCACCGCCTTGTTTCTGGATTTCGACGGGGTCTTGGTCGATCTGGCCGAAACGCCCGATGCGATTTCCGTGCCCAAGAACCTCGATCAGGCGCTGAATGCCCTGACCGAGATCACCGAAGGCGCGCTGGCCTTGGTGTCGGGCCGATCCGTGGAGGCGTTGCAAGGCTTTCTGCCCGGATTCACCGGGGCGATTGTGGGCTGTCATGGGGCCGAGATGGCCCGCACCCCCGTGCCCGCCCCGCCCGCGCCCGACCCCGGGCATGTGGCCGCTGTCACCAAGATGGCGGAAGGTTTTGCCGCGACCGACCCCGCCTATCTGGCCGAAGCCAAGCCAACGGGCGTCGTGCTGCATTTCCGCAAGAACCCGTCCTTGCGCGGACCCGCATTCCATTTTCTGGAAAGCGCGATCCGGGATTTGCCGGGGTTCCACATCCATCATTCCAAGATGGCATTCGAAGTGCGCCCCGACGGGATCAGCAAGGGCAATGCCGTCGCCAGCCTGATGCAAGAGGCCCCGTTCAAGGGGCGGCGTCCGGTCTATTTCGGGGATGACATCACCGACGAGCCCGCCTTTGACGCGGTCAATGTCGATGACAGCGGCGTGTCGGTGAAAGTGGGCGACGGCGATACCTGCGCGCGCCACCGCGTGAACACCCCCGCCGAGGTGCGCAAATGGCTGGTCGCCCGTCTGGAGGAGGCGCGCAGCTAGCATGGGTCGGCTGATCGTCGTGTCGAACCGCTTGCCGCAGGGGGCGACCCCATCGGGCGGGTTGGTGGTGGCGCTGGACGAGGTGCTGCGCGACACCAAGGGGCTGTGGATCGGACATTCGGGCCGGGTGACGGACACGCCCCGCGACGGGCTGGACCGCGATGACAGCGGGTCTTTCCCCCGGTTAAGCTTCGATCTGACGCCCGAGGAACAAGACGGCTATTACCTTGGGTTCTCGAATTCGGTCCTTTGGCCCTTGTGCCATGGGCGGGCAGATTTGATGGACCTGCGCCCTGCCGATCTGCCCATCTACAAGGCGGTCAACCGCAGGATTGCCGCCCTGATCGCCGCCGAATTGCGGCCCGGGGATCGGTTGTGGGTGCAGGATTACCACCTGTTGCCCTTGGCCGCCGCCTTGCGCCATCACGGGGTGACAGCGCCCATCGGGTTCTTTCTGCATATCCCGTTTCCCAATGTCGCGGATGCGCAGGCTTTGCCAAATCTGGATCAGGTCTTGGGCTGGCTGGCGGCGTATGATCTGGTGGGCTTGCAAACCCGGCGCGATGTCTCTGCCGCGCTGGAGGTGGTTCGCCAAAGTGCCAGCGCGGCCTTGCAAGCCGATGGCAGCGTCCGGATCGGGTCCAGAACCACCCGGATCGAAGCCTTCCCCATCGGGATCGACGCGGCCAGTTTTGCCGCGGTTGCCAAGGCCAGCGCCGGGGTGCGGCCCGTGCTGTTGCCCCCCGAAAGCCATTTGATGATCGGCGTGGACCGGTTGGATTATTCGAAAGGCCTGCCCAATCGGTTCAAGGCCTTCCAGCACCTGCTGGATCAACGCAAGGATCTGGCCGGGCATCTGTCGCTGTTGCAGATCGCGCCGCCCACGCGCGAGGATGTGCAAGCCTATCAGGATATCCGCGAGGATCTGGAACGCCTGTCCGGGGCGATCAACGGGGCGCATGCCGATCTGAACTGGACCCCGATCCGCTATATTCATCGGCCCATCGAACGGAACCGCTTGGCGGGGCTGTATCGGCAGGCCCGCATCGGGTTGGTGACGCCCTTGGCGGACGGCATGAACCTTGTGGCGAAGGAATATGTCGCGGCCCAGAACCCGGAAAACCCCGGTGTCCTGATCCTGAGCCGTTTTGCAGGCGCTGCGGAGCAGATGGAGGACGGGGCGCTGATGGTGAACCCTTATGATCCGGGCGATATGGCCCAAGCCATGGTCACCGCGCTGTGGATGACGATGGAAGAACGCCGCAAGCGCCACGCCCGCCTGATGGACGGGCTGCTGCGCGAAGATGCGCGCTGGTGGGCGGACAAGTTCCTGGCCCGGTTGAACGGGGTCGCCGGGCCAACGCTGCCGGTGGCTTGCTAGTAACTGGGCAGCGCCCCGGTCGGGCCGCGATCCAGTCGGATCACGCCGCCGGGGTCGGTCGGGAACAGCTGACCGACCAGCGGATCGTGGCCGGGGACGATCAGGCGCGGATCGCTGGCAAGGGTATAGAGGCGGTCGAACCCCCGGAACATGTCTTCCAGATCGACAACGATGGGGAACGGTTTGCGGGCCATGAAATTCTCGTAGTAATGCGCGGCGTCCGAGGCCAAGCAAAGCCAGCCCGCCTGCGTGCGCACCCGCACCGCCTGAAGCCCGCGCGCATGGCCGCCGATGCAATGCACCGTCACGCCGTCGGCCACCTGCCCGTCGCCGTCGTGAAAGATCACCTTGCCGGAATAAAGCCGCGTGACAGCTTCGCAGACATGCGCCCCGGTATAGGGCATCCGCAAGGTGTCGTGGCACATGCATGGTCCGGTGGCATAGGCCATTTCCGCCGCTTGCAGATGCAGCGTGGCGTTCGGAAACAGATGCAGCCCGCCGGCATGGTCATAGTGCAGATGGGTGACGATCACGGTGGTGATCGCGTCGGCGGTCAGCCCGAGCGGTTTCAGGGCGGCGCGCGGGTCGATCAGGATCGGGCGGTCGCGGGCGTCGGCCTCGGTCGTGTCGTAGCCGGTATCGACGAGGATCACCTCGGGTCCGCGCCGCAGCACCCAGAGGAAATAATCCATCGCATGGGGCACATCGTGGTTCGGGTCCATCAGGAAACTGTCGCGCCGGGTGCGCGCATTGCGATCGGCGTATTTGATGGCAAAGACTTCCCAAGTGTCGGACATCTGATCCCTCCGGTTTCGCTGTGTATATCCAACGTCGTTTTTCCCCCCATTGCAAAGGTTGTGACGCCAGACCAATCGGTTAAGGTCTGCGCTGCACGTCGGTGCAGTCAGTTGGGGAGGCAGGACAAATGACGGAATTCACCATCGCGGTGTTCGAAGGCGACGGGATCGGCCCCGAGATCATGGCCCCGACCTTGCGCTTGCTGGATCGGCTTGCGGCGCAAAGCGCGTCTTGGTCGCTGCGCTACGATATCCTGCCTGCGGGGGCGCAGCACTATGCGGACACGGGCGAAGCGTTGCCCGAAGCCTCGGTCGCGGGGGCGCGGGCGGCGGATGCGATCCTGCTGTCGGCGATGGGGCTGCCGCGCATCCGCTATCCCGATGGCACCGAAATTGCGCCACAGGTGGAGTTGCGCAAGATCCTGCATCTGTATGCGGGGGTGCGCCCGGTGCGGATCGCCCCGGGCATTCCGACGCCCTTGGCCGGGGTCGAGACGCTGGATTTCGTGTTGATCCGCGAAAGCACGGAAGGCTTGTTCCATTCCAAGGGCCATGTGACCGACGATCTGGCCGAAGAAACCCTGCGCATTACCCGCGCGACCAGCGAAAAGCTGTTTCGCTTCGCCTTTGATCTGGCCGCGCAGCGCAAAGCCGCCGGGCTGGGACCGGGGCGGGTGACCTGCGTGGACAAGGCCAATATTTTCAAGGCCTTCGCCTATTTCCGGGGGCTGTTCGACGCCGAAGCCGCCCAGCATCCGGACTTGCAAGCCGACTATGCCTATGTCGATGCCGCCGCCTTGTGGATGGTCACGCAACCGCAGCGTTTTGACGTGATGGTCACGGAAAACATGTTCGGCGACATCCTGTCGGATCTGGGCGCCGGGCTGATGGGCGGGCTGGGGTTTGCGCCCTCGGCCGATATTGGCGACGATCACGCGGTGTTCCAGCCCTGCCATGGCACCGCCCCCGACATCGCGGGCCAGGGCAAGGCCAACCCGGTGGCGATGGTCCTGTCGGCGGCGATGATGCTGGATTGGCTGGGGCATCGGCATGAGAATGCCGCTTTGCGCGCCGACGGGGCGCGCCTGCGCGCGGCGGTCGAAACCGTGTTGCAGCAGGCCACGGTGCGCACGCCCGATATGGGCGGACAGGCCAGCACCGATCAGATGTGCGCGGCAATCGAACAGGCGCTGGGATGATGCGGGTTGCCTGTCTTGGGGCGGGGTATTTCGCCCAGTTCCATATCGAGGCGTGGAAACGCCTGCCGAATGCCGACCTTGTGGCGGTGGCCGATCACGATCCGGCGCGGGCCATGGCGGCGGGGGTGCCGGGCTATGCCGATTTGGCCACGATGCTGGAAAACACCCGCCCCGACATTGTGGACCTGATCGTGCCCCCCCCGGCGCAGGCCGAGGCGATCCGCACCGCCCTGCAAGCCGGGGTCAAGGCGATCATCTGCCAAAAGCCCTTCTGCCGCGATCTGGCAGAGGCCGAAGCTGTCACCGCCGACGCCGAGGCCGCGGGCATTCCCCTGATCATCCATGAAAACTTTCGCTGGCAACCTTGGTATCGCACGCTGAAGACCGCGCTGGAGGCGGGCCGCATCGGGCAGCTGCATCAACTGACCTTTCGGTTCCGCACCGGCGATGGGCAGGGCCCGGACGCCTATCTGGATCGGCAACCGGCCTTTCGCACCATGCCGCGCCTTCTGATCCGGGAAACCGGGGTGCATTGGATCGACACATTCCGCTTTCTTCTGGGATCGCCCAGTGCCGTCTATGCGGAATTGCGCCAGATGAATCCGGTCTTGCAGGGCGAGGATGCGGGGCTGGTGATCTTCGACCACGGCACGCCCGACGCCCCGATCCGGGCGGTGTTCGACGGCAACCGCCATCTGGACCATGCCGCCGACAATGCCCGGCTGACCTTTGGCGAAGCTTGGGCCGAAGGGACCGACGGGGTCATCACGCTGACCGGGGACGGGGCCTTGCGGTTGCGGCGGTTCGGTCAACGCGATGCCGACACGCTGTTGCCCGCGCGCAGTTATCAGGGATTTGCCGGGGATTGCGTCCATGCGGTGCAGGCGCATGTGTTGAAGGCCCTGCACGGGGAGGGCGCGTTCGAAAACACGGCGCGGGAGTATCTGGAAGTCTTGCGGATCGAGAACGCGGTCTATGCCTCGGCCGAGGCGCGGCGCAAGATCACGATTTAGGCCGCAGCCGGATCACCACATCCACCTTGGCGATTTCCATCCCTTCGGGCGGTTTCGGCAGGCTGGAGATTTCAAGCGCCTCTTTCGGGGCGTCGGTCAGGCGACCATCGTCTTCCCAGTAGAAATGCGGGTGGTCATCCATGCGGGTGTCAAAATAGCTTTTGGACCCATCGACGGTGATTTCCTGGATCAGGTCGGCTTCGCAGAAGGCGCGCAGGGTGTTGTAGACGGTGGCCAGCGACACCTTTTCGCCGGACCGCAGCGCGGCTTCGTACAGGCCTTCCGCAGTGACGTGGCGCGGCTTGCCATCGCCGACAAGCAAGGCCCCCAGCACCACGCGCTGCCGCGTCGGGCGGACGCCAGCATCGGTCAGCCAAGCTGTGCTACGGGTTACGGGATCAAGTTGCATCGTCTGAATCCTTGCCTACGACCCATATATGCGCGTCATCGCCGGAATTTCAATTGCAAAGGCTTCGCAAGTGCGGGAATCGCGCGGCCTTGTCACCGACAGGACCGGAATGCTAGGGGCCAACAGAACAACGACCGGACCGAAGGAGCCCCCGCCATGACAAGCTATCCCACGTCTTTCGACAAGGACGACCTGTTGAAATGCGCCCGTGGCGAGCTGTTTGGCCCGGGAAACGCCCAATTGCCCGCCCCGCCGATGCTGATGATGGACCGGATCACGGATATTTCCGGCGATGGGGGTCTGCACGGGAAAGGACATGTTGTCGCGGA
>CAZIKH010000038.1:0-13435 GCA_964539755.1 uncultured Dinoroseobacter sp.
GACTTTTAATCAGTGGGTCGCAGGTTCGAATCCTGCACGGCTCACCACTGTTTCCGGAAAATTCACGGGCACGCGCTTGATCTTGCGAGATCGCGCTCGCAACGTGGCGTGACCCAAGCCCGAGGTTTCGCCCGTGTCCCAAGACCCTCTGTTGCAGCCGTTCCACCTGAAGCATCTGACGCTGAAGAACCGCCTGATGTCGACCGCGCACGAGCCTGCTTATTCCGAAGACGGCATGCCCAAGGATCGCTATCGCCTCTATCATCGCGAAAAGGCGCGCGGCGGGCTGGCGCTGACCATGACGGCAGGCAGCGCGATTGTCAGTCCCGACAGCCCGCCAGCCTTTGGCAACCTGCATGCCTATGACGATGCCATCGTCCCGTGGATGCGGGCCCTGGCAGAGGATTGTCATGCCGAAGGTTGCGCCGTGATGATCCAGCTGACCCATCTGGGGCGCCGCACCAGCTGGGCGCAGGGCGACTGGTTTCCCGTGCTCAGCGCATCGCCGATCCGCGAACCGGCCCACCGGGCCTTCCCGAAGGAAGCCGAACTGTGGGATCTCGACCGGATCATTGCGGATTATGCCGCCGCCGCCCAGCGCATGCAGGAAGCCGGGCTCGACGGGATCGAAGTGCAGGCCTACGGGCATTTCATGGACAGCTTCTGGTCGCCTGCGACGAATGCAAGGCAAGACGCTTATGGCGGCAGTCTCGAAAACCGAATGCGGTTCTCGATCCGTGTGATCGAAGCCATCCGCGCGGCGGTCGGGCCGGATTTTCTGGTCGGGCTGCGCATGGTTGCCGACGAAGACTGGGACAAGGGCCTCAGCCGCGAGGATGGTGTGGAAATCGCAAGACGGTTCAAGGCCAGCGGGCTGGTCGATTTCCTGAACCTGATCCGCGGGCATATCGACACCGACGCTGCGCTAACGGACGTGATCCCGGTGCAGGGCATGAAAAGCGCCCCCCACTTGGATTTTGCCGGCGAAGTGCGCGCCGAAACCCAGTTTCCGGTGTTTCATGCCGCCCGCATCGCCGACGTCGCCACCGCGCGCCATGCGGTGGCCAGCGGCAAGCTGGACATGGTGGGGATGACCCGCGCGCACATCGCCGACCCGCATATCGTGCGCAAGATCCGCGAAGGGCGCGAAGACCGCATTCGGCCTTGCGTCGGGGCCACCTATTGCCTCGACCGGATCTACGAAGGTGGCGGGGCGCTGTGCATACACAACGCCGCCACTGGGCGCGAAGCCCATATTCCACACGACATTCCACGCACCGAAACACCGAAATCGGCGGTCATCGTCGGGGCGGGTCCTGCGGGGTTGGAAGCCGCCCGCGTCGCCGCCGAACGCGGCCACAGGGTTCAGGTCTTCGAAGCCGCCAGCCAGCCCGGCGGACAAGCCCGATTGATGATCGCCAATCCCAGACGGCGTGATCTGTCAGGCATTATCGACTGGCGCCTTTCGGAATTGGAACGGTTGGGGGTCCCCATAACCTATGACAGGTATATCGAGGTTGACGACATCCTGGCCCTCGCCCCCGATATCGTCGTCGTCGCGACCGGCGGTTTGCCGCAAATGCCGCCGCTCGAGGCCGGGTCCGAGCATCTGACAAGCACTTGGGACATCCTGTCCGGTGCTGCCAACCCGTTGGGCGAGGTGCTGGTCTACGATGATCACGGCGGCCATGCGGCCCTGAGCGCCGCCGAGGTCATGGCCCGACGCGGGGCCAAGGTCACGCTGGCCAGCCCGGAACGCTACTTCGCCCCCGAGGTCGGCGGCATGAACCTGACACCTTACATGAAGGCCTTCCATGACCATGATGTCACCCTTCAGATCGGGCGTCGCCTGCACGAGGTTCAGGTCGACGGAAATCGGCTTGCCGCAGTCTTTGGGTCCGATTTTTCTGCGACGGCGCGCAAGACCGTCGGCTTCGACACGGTGATCGCAGATCACGGGACCCTGCCACTGGACGAGCTTTATCTGGCGTTGCGCCCGCTTGCGCGCAACGCTGGCGAGATCGACTACCGCGCCCTTGCCCAAGGCAACGCACCCTTCCCGCTGCGCCACCCTGATGCGCAGTTCTGGATGTATCGAATCGGTGATGCGATCACATCGCGCAATCTGCACGCGGGCATCTATGATGCGCTGCGCTACGGGCTTCTTTGGTAGCTTGTCGCGATGATTCCTTGATTTGCAGGGCAACGCACGCCACCTTCGAGGTATGAACGCGCAACCGCCCCTGCCCTTCACCCAGACCTCTGCCCCGCAGACGGTCCATTTTCATCGCACCGAACTGTCTGTGATCCTGTCGCTCTATGGTCGCATGGTCGCGGCGGGCGAATGGCGGGATTACGGGATTTCCAGCCTGCGGGATGCCGCGATCTTCTCGGTGTTTCGACGCACCGCTGAACATCCGCTGTATCGGATCGAAAAACGCCCGAAACTGGCCCAGCGCCAGGGTCAGTATGTCGTCATCGGGATGGATGGGCGTATCCTGAAACGCGGCAATGATCTGAAGACCGTTCTGCGCGTGCTGGAACGCAAGTTGATCCGCGCGGTCGATCAGCCCGACTGAACGCGCTTGCGGGCGATAACCTCGCCGAATTCTTGGGCGGCGATGCGGGCAAGGGCCGAGTCAAGGGGTTCACGGGCGGCACACATGTGATGCGCATTGGCGTGGATCAGGGTGACACCATCCGCCATCAACCCGACATGGCCCTTCCAAAAGATCAGGTCCCCGCGTTGCAATGTGGCCCCGCTTGGCAGGTCCGCGCCCAGTTCGGCGCGCTGCATGTCACTGTCGCGGGGACAGGGCAGCGCGCAGGCATGAAAGGCCGCTTGCACCAGACCGGAACAATCGATGCCCCAGCTGCTGTTGCCCCCCCACAGATAGGGCGTTCCCAACAGCAATTCCGCATAGGCCACCGGATCTGTGCCGGGGTCGGCAAGCGGGCGAACATGTTGCCGGGGAATCCAGCCGTCGGGCGTCTGCCCGAAATCCCCGTCCCAATCGCGGATCGTCACCAGGCTGCCAAAACTAAGCGGCATCCGCATGTCCGATTTCATATCCGGGCGCGCATAAAGGTGACTGCCCCGCGCCACCACCCGGTGGCTGGGTGGGCGTGGCTGGCCCAACGCCTTGCGGGACAGGTAGCCGCAATACCCATCCGCAGCGCATTGCACAAAGGCGTGGTCCTCCAATTGGCGGATCACGATCACGGACTGACCATAAAGGACGGTCTTGTCCACGCCGCCCTCGGGGGTGCGGGTCAGGTCCGCCATCGTCACCGCCAGACAGGCAGGCGTGCCATCGGTGAAGCTGGCAGCATCCACCCTGCCGTGCAGCGACCGCAAGGCGACGGTGCCGTCAAACGGCAGTCGGCGGCGATCCACGGTCAAAGACCCAACAGGTCCGGCAGCGCTTCGAACAGGGCGCGCGCCCCTTGGCCGACCCCGCCTTTTGGCCGGGCCGGGGCGGACTTGGGTTGCCAGCCGTAAATGTCGAAATGCACATAGCGCGCTTGGCCCACAAAGCGGCGCAGGAACAACGCGGCGGTGATCGACCCCGCAAATCCCCCGGCGGGCGCATTGTCCAGATCGGCGATACCGGGCTCGATCATCGCCTCGTAGGGTTCGTGGAATGGAAGCCGCCAGACGGGGTCACACACGGCGCTGCCGCCCACCGAAAGCCGCCGCGCCAGCGCGTCATCATCAGTGTAGAATGGGGCGATGTCCGGCCCCACCGCGACCCGGGCCGCGCCGGTCAGCGTCGCCATCGACACCAGCAAATCGCAAGGCACCTCGGACGCCAGCGCCAAGGCATCTGCCAGAACCAAACGTCCTTCGGCGTCGGTGTTGTTAACCTCGACCGTCAGGCCATTTCGCGCGGTCAGGATATCGCCGGGGCGAAAGGCTTGGCCAGAAACTGCGTTTTCAACAGCGGGTATCAGCACCCGCAACTGCAAGGGCAGGTCCATGGCAAGGATCATACGGGCCAAACCCAGCACCGTGGCGGCCCCGCCCATATCCTTCTTCATCAACCCCATCGAAGCGCCCGGCTTCAGGTTCAGCCCACCGGTGTCGAACGCAACGCCCTTGCCAACCAGCGTCAGCTTGGGGCCGCGACTGCCCTTGCGCAGTTCGATCAGGCGCGGGGCGCGATCAGATGCGCGCCCAACCGCGTGGATCAGCGGGAAATTGGCGCTCAGCAGGTCCTTGCCGATGATCGAAGAACAGCTCGCACCAAAATCCCGCGCCAGACGTTCGGCAGCGGCGGCGATCTGGTCGGGGCCCATCAGGTTTGCGGGCGTGTTGATCAGGTCGCGGGTCAGCGCTTCGCCCTGCGCGATGGCTTCCAAGCGCGGCGCGTCGATGCCGTCCGGCGCGACAAGGCGCGCGGCACTGCGCTTGGGCACAGCCCCTTGCGACAGATCGAAAGAATAATCCGCCAGCAGCCAACCCAAGGCCGCTTCGTCCAGATCGGCACCGGGGGCGATGCCTTGCAGCACATAGGTGCCCTTCGGCAAGACACCCGCCAGTTTCGCCAGATCGAACCGATTGCGGCGGGGCGGTTCGGGCGGGGCGCCGACCAACACGCGGTCCAGGCCGCCGTCTGGGGATGGCAGTTGCAACACCTCGCCCGGTTTGCCCGCGAACCCCTGAAGTTTGGCCCAATTGACATGCGCGCGGTCCAGTTTCGCCAGCAGTCCGGGCAAGCTGCGCGGGGTCACAACGACAATCGGCACCGCGTGCGGATCGGGTTCGGCAAATCGGAAAGGTTCGGTCATCACGGTCCCTGCAAGCGCTGCCCCAAGACAGAGTATCGGCTATTGCCGAAGGCGCAAGCACCGGACCCGCGCCCCTTATCCGCGCGCGATGTCCCAGCTTTGGCGCAGGGCTTGCGCGGACATGCGGACCATCCGGTGCAAGATGGCCATGGTGGCGACCTGATCGCCCCGCGCGGCACTTTGCGCGACGTCTTCGGCAACCTGCGCATAGCGCGGCAAGCCAGCAAACCGCGCCCCATCGGCAACCCTGCGGCATAGGGCCAGATCCAGCTTCGACGGATGGGTGTGCAGTTGATCGACCAGCATCGCGGTCTGCATCGCCAAAGCCCGAAACGCATCGTCGATCTGGCGCTGTGCTTCGATTTCCCCTTCCGCGACGACCCATTCCACCAAACGGTCGCCGTCCAATTCGACCGGTTCCTGCAATGGCAGCCGCACAACCGTCTTTGGCCACCGGGATTGGTCGGCAGCCGCTTGCGCTGCGGCGGGACCGCCTTCTTTGTCGGTGAACATGCACCCTCCTTTCGTCCTCAGCCCACCGGCGGACTGTACGGAGAGGGGTCTGAACAAAGGGTTTCCCCGCGACTCCATAGTCCCTCGCATTTTAGGAAAGAACCCGGTTAAGCAGGGTCACGGACGAGAGACTGCGACATGGACAAAGCCAAACCGCTGCCGCAATACATGGCGCAGCGCTACCATGGGTGGCGCGCAACCATCTATGATGAAAACAAATTCTGGTATCATCGGCTGGAAGAAGAAGGACAGCGCCCCCGGGCGATGGTCGTGTCCTGCTGCGATAGTCGGGTCAATGTCAGTTCGATTTTTGGCGCGGATGCGGGCGAGATTTTCATTCATCGCAACATCGCCAACCTCGTCCCGCCGTTCAATCCAGACGGCGATCACCACGGCACCTCGGCGGCAGTCGAATACGCCGTCACCCAACTGAAGGTCGCGCATCTTCTGGTGATCGGGCATTCCAGCTGTGGCGGCGTTCGGGGCTGCATGGACATGTGCGAAGGCCACGCGCCCGAACTGGAAAAGAAGACCAGCTTTCTGGGGCGTTGGCTGGACATTCTGGCCCCCGCCTATTCCCGCGTCAAAGGCATCAATGACACCAACGACCGGGCCCGCGCGCTGGAACAACAAGGCGTCATCATCTCGCTCGAAAACCTGATGAGCTTTCCCTACGTCGCCGCAGCGGTTGACGAAGGACGCCTAAGCCTGCACGGGGTGTGGGCAGAGATTGGGAACGGGCGCTTGCACGCCTACCTGCCCGCCGAAAACGACTTCGTCGCCGTCTGACGTCAACCGAAGGAGCCCCGCGCACAATGGATGGAATCCTGTCGCTGGCAGCGGACAACCTGTTGTCGCCCATCATCCTGAGCTTTGCCCTTGGACTGTTCGCCGCCATCGCGCGGTCCGATCTGACGGTGCCGGAAGCCGTGGCCAAGGGCTTGTCGATCTATCTGTTGTTCGCCATCGGGTTCAAAGGCGGGGCGGCGGTGGCCGATCATGGGGCCGACGCCACCTTGATCCTGTCGCTGCTTGCCGGGGTCGTGCTGTCATTCGTGCTGCCCTTCATCGCCTTTGCGCTTCTGAAGGTGATGACCCGCCTCAGCGTGACCGACGCCGCCGCGGTGGCTGGGCATTATGGGTCGATCTCGATCGTGACCTTCGTCGCGGCCTCGTCGGTGCTGCAAGGCCAAGGTATTCCCGGCGAAGGGTATATGGTGGCGGTCGCCGCCGTCATGGAAGCCCCAGCCATCCTGTCCGCGCTGTATCTTGTGACCAAAGGCGGGGGGAAGACCGATGTTCAGGAAGGGTTGCTGCGGGAAATTCTGCTGAACGGATCCATCGTGCTGTTGGTCGGATCGTTCTTCATTGGCCTTTTGACCGGCAAGGAAGGTCTGGACCTGATATCCCCTTTCATCGTTTCGCCCTTCCAAGGCGTGTTGTGCCTGTTCTTGCTGGATATGGGCTTGGTGGCCGGGCGCGGGCTGCGACAGGCGCGGGGCGTCCTGACACCGGGCGTCTTCGCCTTTGGCGTGCTGATGCCGCTGATTGGCAGCTTGCTGGGGCTGGGCGCGGGGCTGGCCTTGGGCGTGTCCGTAGGCGGGGTGGCCTTGTTCATGGTGCTCAGCGCGTCGGCCAGCTACATTGCTGTGCCCGCCGCGATGCGGGTGGCCTTGCCGGACGCGAACCCGTCCGTCTATCTGACGCTGTCCTTGGGGGTAACCTTCCCGTTCAACCTGACCTTGGGCATCCCAATCTATGTGGCCTTGGCCACGACATTCGCCGGGGGGTAAGGCATGAAGCGCTATGACGCCAAGCGGGTCGAAATCATCATCGAAGCCCCGATGGAACGACGCCTGACCAACGCCTTGCATGATGCGGGCGTGACGGGCTTTACCGTGTTGCCGGTGCATGGCGGGTCGGGTCGGTCGGGCAATTGGTCCCGGGAAGGCCAGATCACGGGCGGTATGGTCGCGGTGGTCTGCATCATCCGCGAAGAACGGCTGGACCCGCTGCTGGATGCCGCGTTCGAGGTCGTGGAACGCCATATCGGGGTGGTCAGCGTCACCGATTGCCAAGTCCTGCGCGCCGAACGGTTCTGACGCCGCGCGATTAAGAACTGGTTAACCATCGGGCCGCATACTGGTCCGATGCTGACCCATGAAACCATCCTGAAACTGCCCGATCCGCTGCTGCGGGAAGCTTGCGCGCTGGCGAAAGCCCGCGATCTAAGCGTCGGACAAATCGTGCGCGACGCCTTGGCGGCGGAATTGCGCCGGGCCAAGCGCCGCGCCCGCACGCGCGCCAAGACCCGCGAAGCCGAAATCGCGCCCATCCGGGCCGATCTTGCGATTGACCTTGCGGATGCCCGCGACTGGCCGGACCTGCGTGCACGCTTTGCTGCAAAGGGCTTTGCCCTGAAACCGTCGGGCAGCGGTCTGGCGGTCTATCGTGTGGTCGGCGACAAACGGGTATGTGCCGCGTCTGACTTGGGCCCGGGCTATGGGGCCTTGGTGGACCGGTTTGGTCCCCCGCCCGCCCCAGGCAGGGCGCGCCCGCAGATCGCCGAAACGCCCGAAGACGACCTGCTGATCGACTTCTAGGCCCCGTCAGAAACTGTGCCGCAGCCCCAGAACCAAACTGTTCGATCCGGTCTGAGGGCCCAGCAACCCATAGCCATTTGACCGATGGTGAATGCGGGCGAACCCGCGGGTTCGGCTGTCTGGGCGCCCGAATTCCAGCTCACCCATCCAATAGATCAACTCGGGACGGGCGGTGCCGTTGCGTGCAAGCTCCTCCGCCGGGGCTTCGGACGCGAAAGACGGACCAATGCCGAACGCCACGCTGCGCACAGGGCCAATCTGGTTGGCCGGCGTATAGCGCAGCACCGTGGCAAGGTTGGCTTCCCAGTTGGTCTGGCGCCCGGTCCATTTGGCGGCCTGAACCTCGACCCCCCAAGTCAGGCGCGGCACGGGCGCATCCCACATCCACGTCGCGGCGACGCCGACAATCCGGGCATCGCGAAAGGTGATCCCCACAGGGTTCAGAAAGATATCTTCCCAGACCTGGTCGGTCATGGCCCCGGCAAAGACCGAAACGCTTCGGTCGGTGACGGTCTGTGCTGGCGCCGCCACAGGCAGCAGCGCCAACACACAAGCTGCAATCAGCCCTTTTTCAAACAGCGCGCGCCGAGGGTTTCGGCGATCTGGACGGCGTTCAACGCGGCCCCTTTGCGCAAGTTGTCGGAAACGCACCACAGGTTCAGCCCATTTTCGATCGTCGAATCCTGACGGATCCGAGAAATGAAAGTTGCGTAGTCGCCGACGCATTCGATGGGGGTCACGTAGCCGCCATTTTCGCGCTTATCGACAACCATGATCCCCGGGGCTTCGCGCAGGATATCACGGGCTTCGTCTTCGTCCAGAAATTCCTCGAACTCGATATTGATCGATTCGGAATGGCCTACGAAAACCGGCACCCGCACGCAGGTGGCCGTCACCTTGATCGACGGATCGACGATCTTCTTGGTTTCCGCCACCATTTTCCATTCTTCTTTGGTCGAACCATCGTCCATGAAGACATCGATATGCGGGATCACGTTAAACGCGATCTGCTTGGTGAACTTGACGGCGGGCTTGTCATCAACGGGGTTGTAGATCGACTTGGTCTGATCCCATAGCTCGTCGATGCCTTCCTTGCCCGCGCCAGACACGGATTGATAGGTGGACACGACAACCCGTTTGATCCGCGCCCGGTCATGCAGCGGCTTCAACGCGACCACCATCTGGGCGGTCGAACAGTTGGGGTTCGCGATGATGTTCTTGGCGGTATAGCGTTCCACCGCTTGCGGGTTCACTTCGGGGACGACCAAGGGGATGTCGGGGTCATACCGATACAGCGACGAGTTATCGATCACCACGCAGCCCGCCTTTGCGGCACGCGGCGCATGTTCCTTCGTCGGACCGGACCCGACCGCGAACAGCGCGATATCCCAACCGGTGAAGTCGAAGGTTTCAAGGTCCTTGGTCTTCAAGGTGGTGTCGCCAAAGCTGACTTCGGTGCCCAACGATTTGCGCGACGCCAGCGCGGCAATCTCGTCGACGGGGAACTGGCGTTCGGCCAGAATGTTCAGCATCTCGCGGCCCACATTGCCCGTGGCGCCCGCGACTACGACCCTGTAGCCCATTTGGACCTCTCCTTTCGTGGTGTCGGGTGTGACGCGCCCCCTTAGCGGATCACCTTTCCTTGGGAAAGGGGGGCAAGGGTCGCGGCCCCCGACAGCGGCTGCACAAAAAACAGGCATAATTCACCGAAGCCGTCGGAATCTGGCATGGCGCAATCGCTTCCGGGGCCATCCGCTTGCAGCCGGGATTTTAGGCGATAGCGTATCTGCATGGCCGATCGTGTTTTTTTTGACGAAATGCTGGGCACCACCGACAAGGTGCGACCGCCCTACACCAAGTATCAGAACTGGTTTTCGCAAGAAGACCCCAAGCGTCTGCGCCGCAAGGCGATGGAAGCCGAAAACCTGTTCCGCCTGACCGGGATCACCTTCAATGTCTACGCCGATGCGCAGGCCCAAGAACGCCTGATCCCGTTCGATATCGTCCCGCGTGTCCTGTCCGGGCGCGAATGGGCCCGCCTCAGCCAAGGCATCGAACAGCGCGTGCGCGCCATCAACGCCTTTCTGCATGACATCTATCACCGACAGGAAATCCTGCGGGCCGGGCGTGTCCCGGTCGAGATGATCGCCCGCAACGAAGCCTTCCTGCCGCAGATGATCGGTGTGACCCCACCGGGACAGGTCTATACCCATATCGTGGGCACCGACCTTGTGCGCACCGGGCCGGACGAATTCTACGTTCTGGAGGACAACGCCCGCACCCCGTCAGGCGTGTCCTACATGTTGGAAAACCGGGAAACGATGCTGCAGATGTTCCCGGAGCTGTTCATTCAGAACCGTGTGCGCCCGGTCAGCAATTATCCGCGCCTGTTGCGGCGATCCTTGGCGGCCTGTGCCCCGGACTGCGCTGCGGAAACGCCCGTGGTCGCCATCCTGACCCCCGGCATCCACAATTCCGCCTATTACGAACATTCCTTCCTGGCCGATCAGATGGGCGTGGAACTGGTCGAAGGGCATGACCTGAAGGTCGTCGATGGGCGCGTCGCCATGCGCACGACCAAGGGGTATCAACCTATCGACGTGCTGTATCGCCGGGTCGATGACGACTTCCTCGATCCCTTGACCTTCCGTCCGGAAAGCTTGCTGGGTGTCCCCGGCATCATGGATGTCTATCGCGCAGGCCGGATCACGATCGCCAATGCGCCCGGCACGGGCATCGCGGACGACAAGGCGATCTACAGCTACATGCCCGAGATCGTCGAATTCTATACCGGCGAAAAAGCGATCCTGAAGAACGTTCCCACATGGCGCTGTTCGGAACCCGATGCGCTGGCCTATGTGCTGGACAACCTTGCCGATCTGGTCGTCAAGGAAGTGCATGGTTCGGGCGGTTACGGCATGCTGGTCGGACCTGCCGCCAGCAAGAAGGAAATCGCCGATTTCCGGGCCAAGCTGGAAGCGAAACCGGGCAATTACATCGCCCAACCGACCTTGTCGCTGTCCACGGTGCCGATCTTCACGAAATCCGGCCTTGCGCCGCGGCATGTCGATCTGCGCCCCTTCGCGCTGGTGTCGCCGAACCGCATCGACCTGACCCCGGGCGGCCTGACCCGCGTGGCGCTGAAGAAAGGGTCGCTTGTGGTCAATTCCAGCCAAGGCGGGGGCACCAAGGACACTTGGGTGTTGGAGGACTAGCGCATGCTCGGAAAAACCGCCGGCGGCCTGTTCTGGCTGTTTCGCTATATGGAGCGTTCGGAAAACCTTGCGCGCCTGATCAACGCCGGACAACGCATCGCGCTGACCCGGTCCAGCACTGCCCCGGACGAATGGGAATCGATCGTGGCGACCGCCGGGGTCCGCGAGGCCTATCTGGCGAAATACGACAGCTTTGCAGGCGACACGGTCATCGACTTCATCCTGCGCGACAAGGACAACCCGTCGTCTGTCATGTCGGTGATCGAAGCCGCGCGGAACAATGCGCGCACCGTCCGCACCGCGCTGACCCGCGAGGTCTGGGAAGCCGTCAATGAATGCTGGATCGTTCTGAAAGACGCGCTGGCGCGCCGTGTCCCGGACCGCGACCTGCCCTATGTCTTGGCCACCATCCGCCAGCGCAGCGCCTTCGTGCGCGGGGCGCTGCATGGGACCATGGTGCGCAACGACAGCTATGATTTCGCCCGGCTGGGCACCTTCATGGAACGGGCGGACAGCACCGCACGCATCCTCGACGTCAAGTATTACGTGTTGCTGCCGTCCTCGCACCATGTCGGCACCTCGATCGACAACGTGCAATGGGAAACCATTCTGCGGTCCGTCAGTGCCGATGGGTCCTTCCGCTATTTGCACGGGGCCGAAACCCGGCCGCTGCAGATCGCGGACTTCCTGATCCTGGATCGGCGCCTGCCCCGCAGTCTGGCCTTTTGCTATACCAAGATCGGCGACAATCTGGATTATCTGGCCGAAGATTACGGTGCGCGCCTGCCGTCGCATGACATGGCCGACCGGCTGCGCACACGGTTCAAGACCGAAACCATCGATTCGATCTTCGAACAGGGCCTGCACGAATTCCTGCAAGGCTTCATTCACGACAACAACACGCTGGGACTACAGATCGCGGCGGATTACCGGTTCACGGGGTAAGCGCCAATGCGTCTGAAAATCAGCCATGTGACGTCCTATCACTATGACAAGCCGGTCAGCTATGCCCTGCAACAGTTGCGCTTGACCCCCAAGAACCGACCGGGCCAGCGCGTGCTGGGTTGGACCACCCAGATCGAAGGCGGCAAGCACGAAGTCAGCTTCGAAGACGAACACTATAACCACGTGGAACTGATCTCGTTCACCGAGAATGTGCAGGACGTGACCATCACCTGCACCGGCGAGGTCGAAGTCGAAGACCTGAACGGCGTCTTCGGGGAACATTCCGGCTTCATGCCGCTTTGGATGTTCAAGCGCGTCACGCCGCTGACCAAGGCCGGTCCCTTGGTGCGCAAACTGGCGCGTGACATGTCGGGGGCGGAAAACGATCTGGCACAGATGCACGCGCTTTCGGCCCGCATCCTGGAACTTGTGACCTATCAACATGGGCGCACCAACACCTCGACCAGCGCCGAAGACGTGCTGGAAGCCGGGGAAGGGGTTTGTCAGGACCATGCCCATGTCTTCATCGCGGCGGCACGGCATCTGGGATTTCCCGCCCGTTATGTGTCGGGCTACCTGATGCTGACCGATCGCGTGGACCAAGACGCCACCCATGCCTGGGCCGAGGTCTATCTTGAAGCGTTGGGTTGGGTCGGCTTTGACGTGTCGAACGCGGTCTGCCCCGACATGCGCTATGTGCGCGTCGCAACAGGGCTGGACTATGGCGACGCCGCCCCTGTATCGGGTATGAGGTTCGGCGAAGGGACCGAACGGCTGCAAGTGCAATTGCAGGTACAGCAGCAATAGCCGCAAGCGGGATAAGGTGGGACCCATCCAATGACATATTGCGTCGGGCTGCGATTGAATCGCGGACTGGTTTTCATGTCGGACACCCGGACCAATGCCGGCATCGACAATATTTCGACCTTCGGGAAGATGCGGACCTGGGAAAAACCCGGTGAACGCGTCGTCACCATTCTGTCGGCGGGCAACCTTGCGACAACGCAGGCGGTCGTTTCGTTGCTGGATGAACGCATGAAGGCGCCGGGGGAACGGTCCTCGACCATTTTCGAATCGCCGTCGATGTTTCAGGTCGCCCGGCTTGTCGGCCAAACCCTGCGCGAAGTGATTCAGTCAAATGCCGATACGGGCAGCCGGGCGGATTCCGCCTTCAACGCCACGATGATTGTCGGCGGCCAGATCAAAGGGTCCGATCCCCGGCTGTTTCTGGTCTATCCCGAAGGCAATTTCATCGAGGCCAGCGCGGATACGCCCTTCTTCCAGATCGGGGAAACCAAGTACGGACGCCCGATTCTGATCCGCGCCTATGACCCGGACATGTCGTTTGAACAGGCGGTGAAGCTGCTG
>CAZIKH010000039.1:0-9407 GCA_964539755.1 uncultured Dinoroseobacter sp.
GCCAGAACACCAAGGGCATCGAGTTCCTGTTCAAGAAGAACAAGGTCGACTGGCTGAAAGGCTGGGGCAGCATCCCCGAGGCCGGCAAGGTCAAGGTCGGCGATGAGGTCCACGAGGCCAAACACATCGTCATCGCCAGCGGCTCGGAACCCGCCTCCATCCCCGGCGCCGAGGTCACGATTGACGAAAAGATCGTCGTCACCTCGACCGGCGCGCTGGACCTGCCGAAGATCCCCAAGTCGATGATCGTCGTCGGCGGCGGCGTGATCGGGCTGGAGCTGGGCAGCGTCTATGCCCGCCTCGGCACGCAGGTGACGGTGATTGAATTCCTCGACGCCATCACCCCCGGCCAAGACGCGGAAATCGCCAAGGCGTTCCAGAAAACCCTGAAAAAACAGGGCCTCACCTTCGTCACGGGTGCAGCGGTGCAGAAGGTCGAAACGTTGAAGACCAAGGCCAAGGTCACCTACAAGATGCGCAAGGATGAGACCGAAACGACCATAGACGCCGACACGGTGCTGGTCGCCACGGGTCGCAAGCCCTTCACCGACGGGCTGGGGCTGGACGCCTTGGGCGTCGAGATGTCGCCGCGCGGTCAGATCGTCACCAACAGCTACCGCACCAATGTCGCGGGCCTTTATGCCATCGGCGACGTGATCGACGGCCCGATGCTGGCCCACAAGGCCGAAGACGAAGGCATGGCGGTGGCCGAGATGATCGCAGGCCAGCATCCGCATGTGAACTACGACGTCATCCCCGGCGTGATCTACACCCACCCCGAGGTCGCCAGCGTCGGGGCCACCGAAGAACAGCTGAAGGCCGAAGGGCGCGCCTATAAGGTCGGCAAGTTCAGCTTCATGGGCAATGGCCGCGCCAAGGCCGTCTTTGCGGGCGACGGGTTCGTCAAACTGCTGGCAGATGCCGAAACCGACCGCATTCTTGGCTGTCACCTGATCGGGCCTTCCGCGGGCGACCTGATCCACGAGGTTTGCGTGGCCATGGAATTCGGGGCCGCGGCAGAGGACCTTGCCCGCACCTGCCACGCGCACCCGACCTTCAGCGAAGCCATGCGCGAGGCCGCTTTGGCCTGCGGCGACGGCGCAATTCACGCCTGACGCGCGACAGAACACAGGCCAGCGCCCGCCCGTGCGGGCGGACGTTCCTCCCTCCGGGCGCCCCACCGGGGCCCCCGGCCTTGCCCATGTTGGTCTTGACGCCCAAGGTGTCACCCTGCCGCGACGGTCGGCAAAAAAGCGGCGTTTACCCTTCCGCTTGGCGGACGCCCGCCCCAAGTTGTCTTTTGTAACCCGTGATTTGCGTCTTGTGCCCACCCCAACGTCGGAGGCCGCGATGCCCAAGGTTTTTGGAACCCCGAAACAGCGTGCGATGCAGCGCCGTGCCGAAGCGCTCTGGCATATCCTCAAGGCTGATCGCCGAATCCTGTGCCATGGGCGGCTTTTGTCGGTCTCGTTCGAGACACCGGATTGCGTGGATCTGGTCATGTCGCTGGCCCATCTGCAAGGCAGCGCCGGGTTCGAGAACGTGCCCAATGACGCGGTCAAGATGGTGCAGAACCCGCTGCATCATGCCGGTCTGCATACCGAAGTTGGCGAGGAATGGCGCGCCGGGGCCGAAGCCTTGCGATATGCCGATCAGGCGATTGCGCGCCAACCGCTGCCCGACGATCTGACCCTGCGCAAGGTCAGCAAGGATACCTCGGACAAGACCTTGGCCGCGTTGGAGCGGCTGTGCATGGCCAGCGGCGAATGGCTGCCGATGGAGGAGTTCTTGCGCGGCAATGGTCATCCCTCTGCGTTCTTGTACCTGACCGACCCCGAAGATCGCCCCATCGCCATGGGCGGTTGCGTGGTTCATGCCAACCGCTATCACCCGCGCGAAGAAGAGGGGTTCTGGGGCATGCTGGCCATCGACCCGGCTTGGAGTGGTCGAAAGGTGTCGCTGACTTTGGGGGCCTATGTGATGCGCCAGATGCGGATCGATTTCGGAACCGAGCATTTCTCGACCATCATCCGACCGGGGCAGGAAGGCTTCAAGGCGCTGTGCCGCAAGCTGGGCTTCACCTCGGACCATTGTTCTGCAATCTATGTGCATGACCCAAGCGGGTTCGTCACACAAGGATAACGCATGCAATTGTCGGGAAAGACCGCCATCGTAACGGGCGGCGGATCAGGGTTTGGCGCGGGCATCGCCGAGGTGTTCACCGCGCAGGGCGCACGGGTTCTGGTCGCGGATATCAATCTTGACGCCGCGCAGGCGGTCGCCACCCGGTTGGGCGGGTTTTATGCCCAAACCGATGTGTCGGATGCGGCCAGCGTGGCAGCCTTGGCGGACACGGCCCGGGCGCAGTTCGGGGCCTTGCCGGACATCTTGGTCAACAATGCGGGCATCACGCATCTGCCCCAACCGATGGAGAACGTCAGCGAAGACGAATTCGACCGGGTGCTGGCGGTCAACGCCAAGTCGGTGTTCCTGACCGCCAAGACCTTTGTGCCGGGCTTCAAGGACCGACGGTCCGGGGCGATCCTGAATGTCGCCTCCACCGCCGGGGTCAGCCCGCGCCCCAACCTGAATTGGTACAACGCATCCAAGGGGTGGATGATCACCGCGACCAAGGCGATGGCGGTGGAACTGGCCCCTTTCGGCATTCGGGTGAACGCGATCAACCCGGTCGCCGGGGAAACCCCCCTGCTGAAAAGCTTCATGGGTGAAGACACACCCGAAATCCGCGCCAAGTTCCTGTCGACCATCCCGCTGGGGCGCTTTTCCACGCCCGAGGATATGGGCCAAGCCGCCGCCTTCCTGTGTTCGGACGCCGCCAGCATGATCACCGGCGTCGCTTTGGAGGTCGATGGCGGGCGCTGCATCTGATGACCCGCGTTGCGGCGGATATTCCGATCTCGGCGGGTCGCTTTGCCAGCCAGCCTTTGGTTTTTGCCCATCTCTGGGACGAAAACCCGGATCTGGATCTGGACGCCGTGGACGTGCTGCAAGGGACCAATTTGCGGGCGCGACTGGATGGCTATTTCTGGACCGTGCTGACCACCGAAATCCTGACCCGCATGGGGGCCGATGACACGCTGGTGCTGTTCTTGCCCGGCAGCACGCCAGTGACGTCGGACCTGTTGCGCCCCTTGGGCAGTTTCACGGGCACATTGGTGCGCGCGTCATGATCCCCGGCCCCCGGAACGCCATAACCGACGTGACAGGATTGCGCGTCGGCCATGCGCAGGATGAGGTCTTGAAGTCGGGCGTCAGCGTCCTTGTCGCGGATGCCCCTTTCACCACGGGCGTGCATGTCATGGGCGGGGCACCGGGCACGCGCGAAACCGACCTGCTGGCCCCGGACAAGACCGTGCAGCAGGTTGATGCCTTGGTCCTGTCGGGCGGGTCGGCCTTTGGGCTGGACGCGGCCAGCGGGGTGGCAGATGGCCTGCGCGTCCTGGGGCGGGGTTTTGCCGTTCCCGGCGCGGTGGTGCCGATTGTGCCCGGGGCGATCCTGTTCGATCTGGCCAATGGGGGCCGCAAGGATTGGCAGGACAACCCCTATAAGGCGCTTGGCCGGGCCGCCCTGCAGGCCGCGCAGACCGATGTGCCGCTGGGCAGCGTCGGTGCCGGCACCGGGGCCAATACCGCAACGCTGAAAGGGGGATTTGGCACAGCCTCGGCCCGGTTTGGCAACTTCACCGTTGGTGCAATGGTGGCAGTCAACGCCTTGGGCAGCGTGACGGTGGGGACCGGGCCGCATTTCTGGGCGGCACCGTTCGAACTGAACGGGGAATTCGGCGGTCTGGGCCCGGCCACCGATCCGGACCCAACCTATCTGCCCCCCGCCAAGCCTGTGCCGGGTCAGAACACCTCGATCGGGGTTGTGGCGACGGATGCGGCCTTGACCCAAGCGCAATGCACCCGGTTGGCGGTGGCCGCGCATGACGGCATGGCGCGCGCCATCGTCCCCAGCCATACCCCGCATGATGGCGATCTGATCTTCGCTGCCGCGACCGGGACCGCCGGTTTGCCCGACCTGCGGACCGAGGCCCTGTTGGGCCATGTCGCCGCCTGCGTCTTGGCCCGTGCGATTGCGCGCGCGATCTACGCGGCCAGCGCCCGAAATGACGATCTACTGCCAAGCTGGCAGCAGAAATTCAACGCATGAGCCCCTGAAACAACGGGTGGGCCGGGTCGGCCAGTCCGTCGATCACATCGAAATGATGCTTGTTTGGCTCGACCTCGACCGGACAGGCCCATGCCTGCCCAAGCCAATGCGCCTGATCAAGGAAGACGGGCCGTTCGTCGGCCCCAACCCAAACCGTGACGGGGGTGGAGGGCGCAGGTAACAGAACAAGACTGTCCGACCGGCAGGTCGCTTCGTCCAGATGCAAGGGCGCGGCCATCTGCGTCCGTTGCAAGGGGCGTAGATCGCTGACCGGGCTGATCAGGGTGGCGCGCCCGATGCGGGGCCGACAGGGCAGATCGACGTCCGCACACAGCATCCGCCCGGCCAGATGCCCGCCGGCCGAATGACCAGCCAGACGCATCGGTCCGGGCACGGCATCCGCCGCCATCTGCACCGCCTTTGCGACCGAAGCGGTGATCTGCGGGATCGTCGTTTCAGGGCAAAGCGGATAGCTGGGCAGCGCCACGGCCCAGCCATGGGCCAAGGCCGCCTCGGCCAGATGGGACCAATAGCTGCGGTCGAACCGCAACCAGTACCCGCCATGGATGAAGACCATCAAACCGGCGGGGTCGCCTTTCGGAAAGACAAGGTCCATCGCTTCGCGGTCATGGGGCCCATAGCGTACCGTATCGTGTCGCCAGCGGTCCAACGTGGCCCGCGCCTGTGCCTGCCAGCGCGGCGGAAAGGCGTCAGCCCCGGGAATATGCGCAGCATTGGCATAGGCATCGTCCCAGTCGATTTGATCTTCGTCGGACATCGGCTTACCTCTGCTGCGAAACAAGGGTGGGAGGAAACCATGCTCGACACGACCACGAACCTCAAGGACATGTTGAAAGACCCCGGCCTTTTGGCCACGGACGCGTATATCGGGGGCGACTGGGCGGGCGCGGACAGCGGCGCGCGCTTTGCGGTCGTGAACCCCGCGCGCGGCGATGTCATCGCCGAAGTCCCCGACCTTGGCCGCGCCGAAACCGCCCGCGCCATCGAAGCCGCGCGGCTTGCACAAAAGGACTGGGCGGCAAAGACCGGCAAGGAACGCGCCAGTGTGTTGCGTCGCTGGTTCGACCTGATGATGCAGCACCAAGACGATCTGGCGGCCATCTTGACCGCCGAACAAGGCAAACCGCTGGCCGAAGCCAAGGGCGAGATCGCCTATGGCGCGTCCTTCGTGGAATGGTTCGCCGAAGAGGCAAAGCGCGTCTATGGCGAGACGATCCCGGCAACGGTGCCGGGGACCCGCATCACCGTTCTGAAACAACCCGTCGGCGTGGTGGCCGCGATCACGCCTTGGAATTTTCCCAATGCGATGATCACGCGCAAGGCCGCACCTGCGCTGGCCGCGGGCTGCGCGATGGTCGTCAAGCCAGCCGAGGACACGCCCTTGTCCGCCTTGGCGCTGGGGGTGCTGGCCGACCGCGCGGGCTTGCCCAAGGGCCTCTTGTCGATCCTGCCTGCGCGCCACGGGGCCGAGATCGGTGCCGAGATGTGCGACAATCCCACCGTGCGCAAGATCACCTTCACCGGGTCCACCGAAGTGGGGCGCATCCTGCTGCGCCAAGCCGCCGATCAGGTCAAGAAGTGCTCGATGGAGCTGGGCGGAAACGCCCCGTTCATCGTGTTCGATGATGCCGATCTGGATGCCGCTGTCGCCGGTGCCATGCTGTGCAAGTTCCGCAATGCAGGCCAAACCTGCGTCTGCGCCAACCGCATTTACGTTCAAGCCGGGGTTTATGACGCCTTCGCGCAAAAACTGGCCGCGGCGGTTGCCACTTTGAAGCTGGGCGACGGGTTTGACGACGGTGTCACAACCGGACCGTTGATCAACGATGACGCGGTTGCCAAGGTGGCCGAACATCTGGCCGACGCCAAGGCCAAGGGCGGCATCGTCCTGACCGGCGACAATGGCACCGATCTTGGCGGCACCTTCGTCGCGCCAACCATTGTCACCGGTGTGACCAAAGCCATGAAAGTCGCGACCGAAGAAACCTTCGGCCCATTGGCCCCTTTGTTCAAATTCGAAGACGAAGACGATGTGATCGCCCAAGCCAATGACACGATCTTCGGCTTGGCCGCATATTTCTATGCAAAGGACCTAAGCCGCGTCACCAAAGTGTCCGAGGCCTTGGAATACGGGATCGTCGGGGTCAATACAGGGATCATCTCGACCGAAGTCGCGCCCTTCGGCGGGGTCAAGCAATCAGGCTTGGGCCGCGAAGGCAGCCATCACGGGATCGAAGAATACCTTGAGATGAAGTATATCTGCACGGCGGTTTGATCCGCCCGGACGCGGTGGGTCAGTTGAACGCGCCCACCGCGTTCAGAACGATGATGATGAACACCGCACCGGCGTAGAACACCGCTTGGCTGGTCAGGACCGCACCAAACACATCGGCCTTGCTGACGGATATCTTTTCGAGGGCGTCAAGGCGCGCGTTGATCTTGCCAAGGTCGGTATCAAGTCGTTGATTGATCTTCGCCAATTCCGTGGCGATCTGGGGTTCCGACATCTGCGTCATCTCCTGTCGTCCTTTCGCCACTGTTGATCCTGAAGGTAAATATAGCCTTACCCGTGTCCCGAAAAAAGAGGGCGCGCCCACCGGCACGCCCCCTTCGTCAGTCTCGGTTAACGCAGGCCTTAGGCTGCGGTTTTCTTTTCGACCGCTTTCACATTCACGGTCTTCGGTCCGGCGATTTCGATCCGGCGCGGTTTCAGCGCTTCGGGAATTTCGCGCACAAGCGCGATATCCAGCATCCCGTTGACAAGGCTGGCGCCTTCGACGCGCACATGGTCGGCCAGATGGAACCGCTTTTCGAAGCTGCGTTCGGCAATGCCACGGTGCAGGAAGGTGCGGCTGTCTTCGGTATCGGCTTTCTTGGCAGAGACCACCAACATGTTCTCGCGCACTTCGACCGTCAGGTCGTCTTCGGTGAAGCCCGCCGCCGCGATGGAAATGCGGTAGCTGTCTTCATCGGTTTTTTCGATATTGAAGGGCGGATAGCCCGTTTGTGCGGCCAAGTCGTTGGTCAGCACGCGGTCCACAAGATCGGCGAAACGATCAAAGCCGACAGTGGCACGGTAAAGCGGGGTCATATCAATCTGACGCATGATGCATCCTCCATTGAGCGATGGTTAGCGATGGTATGCAGGCCCTCCAAACGGCAGCGACCTGCTGGATTATGCCCGGGCCCCCGGCAGGGCGACCCGAACGCTTTAGATTTGGGAAACCGAATTTTGGGTTTCAAGCCCCCGCTGTGGTCACGGGCGCAGGAATTTCGCCCCACCACTGGCCAAGCCACCCGCGCGATCGTCGCCGGGGCGGCGCACATTCGGCAGACCGCTGAAGGTGATGTCCGGGGTCAGGCCCCGCCGCAACTCTGCAATCATGCCCGAAGCGACGGTTGCCAAAGCCACCTTCTGACCCTGCCACCGCGCCTTGGCAGACACCACGCTCAGCACCCTGAGGCGCCCATCTTCCAAGACGATAACCGGGGCGCCCGAAGATCCGAAATCCACATCGCAGGACAGGATTTGCGCGACGTTTTCGGTGGCCAGCACCCGGCAGGACTGTTCCAAAGACGGCACATCCGCCCGGTCATGGGCATAAGACACCAAGGCCACGTCCGAAACACGCCCCTGTCCCAGTCCGACCGCCAAGGGAACGATGCCCGACTGGTAAATGGGCTGGGACAGTTCCAGAAGCGCCAGATCATGGCTGACACGTTGCACCGGATCGACCGCGGCAAAGTCATAGGCCGTATGGATCGCCGCCCGCCGCACCTGCCGGAAGGCTGCCGCGCGGCCATTGCGGAAGGCCGGCGCGAAGGACAAATCCGCCAAAGGCAGGCGTTCCTTGGTGTCCGGGTGGAACAGGCAATGCGCCGCCGTCAGTACAAGGTTCGGTTCGATCAGCGTCCCGGTGCAAAACCCCCGTCCGGCCAGATTGATCCGACCAACAGCGTTGAACGCCCGGCCCTGATCGCGGGTTTCGAGGGCAATGAACGGGGTTTCGTCGGCGCGGACAGGTCCGGGTGCCAGCCCGGCCCCCAGCCCCAATCCCAAAATGACGCAGAACAATCGCAACATGGGCCGACCCTAGCGCCGCAGATGGGCGGAATTACGGCGAGACCGTGCCTAGCGCAGGATCGGCACCTCGGGCTTGGGCGGCATGACAATGCCATCGCGCGCCTCGATCAAGGCCCGGGGTTCCGGTCCGCCCGTCGCCCAGTCGATCAACTCGACGGTATGGACGATGGGCAACTGGGTGCCGCCGCCGATCTGCATCATGCAGCCAATATTGCCCGCCGCAATCAAATCCGGCTGTTTGGCTTCCAAGGTTGCGACCTTCCGGGCTTTCAACTGCTTGGAAATCTCGGGCTGCATCAGATTATAGGTGCCCGCGCTGCCACAGCACAGATGGCTGTCTTCGGGTTCCACCACCTTGAACCCCACCCGCCGCAACAGGTCCTTGGGGAAGGTCTTGATCTGCTGACCGTGCTGCAGGGAACAGGCCGCGTGATACGCCACGGTCAGTCCCTTGGCTTCGCCTTCGGGAACGTCCAGTTCCATCAGCAATTCGCTGATATCCATCGCGATATCGGACACGCGCTTGGCTTCGTCGGCCAAGGGTTCGTTCCGGAACATATGGCCATAATCCTTGACGGTCGTGCCGCACCCGCTGGTGTTGATCACGATCGCGTCCAGACCGTCGCGGTCCATTTCCCGCGTCCAGGCCCGGATGTTCTTGGCCGCCGTGCGATGGCTTTCTTTCGTCTTTCCCATGTGGTGGGTCAGTGCCCCGCAACACCCGGCACCTTCGGCCACGACAACCTCGCATCCAAGCCGCCGCAGAACCCGGATTGTTGCGTCGTTGATGTCGGTGTTCAGCGCCTTCTGTGCACAACCTGTCATCAAGGCGACCCGTTTGCGTTTGGGGGCCAGCGGCGCAAAGCTTTGCGGGTCATCGTTGCGGCTGACCGGCGGCACCTGTTTCGGGGCCATTTCCAACATCGCTTTCAGCCGGGCATCCGGCATCAGGAATGCAAAAGGTCTGCCGATCTTGGCCCCCAGCAACGCCAATCGGAACCGCGTGGGATAGGGCAGGATGCGCGCGAGGATCCAACGCAAGGCCCGGTCGCTGAAGGGGCGTTTGTAGGTCTGTTCGATATACTCACGCGCATGATCGACAAGGTGCATGTAATGCACGCCGGACGG
>CAZIKH010000039.1:9507-13413 GCA_964539755.1 uncultured Dinoroseobacter sp.
GGGTTCAGGATGCCGCGCGGATCGAAGCGGTCGCGCAACCCCTTGGTGATCGCGGCAAGGGCGGCGGGTTCGGGCTGGAACACCGACAGCGCCGCGCGTGTCGCGTCCGAGGCGCGGATCAGCGTCGCATGGCCTTGGAACGTCCCCAACCTGGCCCTTGCATCGGTGCCCGGCGGCACCTCGGCCCAGATCAGCCCGCCGCCCCAGTCCAACAAGGCATCTTCCGTGCCAAGGCGGCGCAGCATTTCCGGCGCGTCCGAGGGCTTGACCGAAATCCGCCACAGATCGCCACTGGTTCCGGCGAAACGTTCCGCATCGCGCACCCATTTCCAACCGTCGCTGGTGCGGCCCGGATCGCTTTCGACCACGCTGTCCCCCAGATCGGCCAACAATGCCTGCAACTTGCCCGCGCGATACGCGACCGAGGCGGCAAAGCCTTCCAGCCGGATCATGGTCACCGGGGTGCCATCCACGCCCTTCAGCACATGCGCCGCACCCGACACTTCGTAGGGCGAGCCCAGCGCGCGGCTCATGGCCTCGACAGCGTCGTCCACGGACAATCCGTCGATCAGCAGGGTCGAACAGGCCTCGACACCGGGCAGGACCTTGAACGCCACTTCGGTCAGAACGCCCAAGGTGCCATAGGCCCCGCACATCAGTTTGACCAGGTCATAGCCTGTCACGTTCTTCATGACCCGACCACCGTTCTTGATGATCTGGCCATGCCCATCGACAAAGCGCACCCCGATCAGACTGTCCCGGCACGCGCCTGCCTGAATGCGGCGCGGACCACTGATATTGGCCGCCGCGACGGCCCCGATGGTCGGCGCGCCCTCCGTGCCCATGACGTCGCGGTGATCCATCGGCTCAAACGGCAGGCGCTGGTTTTCCGCAGCCAGCGTCGCTTCGATGTCCGCAAGGGGCGTGCCGGCCTTGGCAACGATCGTCAGCGCGCCGGGTTCATAAAGCTGGATGCCCCGCAAACCCGCCACGCTCAGGACTTCGCCCGTCAGGGGCTTGCCAATGGGACGGGTTCCGCCGCCCCTGATCTTCAGCGGCCCTTCGGCCCCGGCAATGGCCTCGGACAGCTCTGCCTCATTCGTCGGTGCCAACATCGCGCCGCTCTCTTCCGTTTCAAATATCCTGGGGTTGTGGGGGCAAAGCCCCCACGCTTATTCGGCGGCCAATGCGACGCCGCGCCGGGCTTCGGTGATCGCCAGCGGGAACACCTTGGCCGGGTTCAACAGCCATGCGGGATCGAAGACGTCCTTGACCCACATCTGCACTTCCATGTCCACGGGATCGAACTGGTCATGCATCAGATCGCGTTTTTCGATCCCCACGCCATGCTCGCCCGTCAGACACCCGCCGACTTCCACGCACAGACGCAGGATGTCTGCGCCCATCGCTTCGCACAGCTCCAGATCGCCGGGTTTGTTCGCGTCATACAGGATCAGCGGGTGCATGTTCCCGTCGCCCGCGTGAAAGACATTGCCGACCTTCAGCCCGTATTGCTGGCCCAATTCGCCGATCCGCTTCAGCACCAAGGGCAGGGAAGACACCGGGATGGTCCCGTCCAGACACATGTAGTCGCTGATCTGGCCCATCGCCCCAAAGGCGCTCTTGCGGCCTTTCCAGATCTTCGCACTTTCGGCGGGCGACTGGCTTTCGCGCAGTTCGACCGGGTTATGGCTGCGGGCAATCTGCATGATGGTGCCCAGTTGATGGTCAATCTCGGCCGGGGCGCCTTCGACCTCGACAATCAGCAGGGCCTCGCAATCGGGATAGCCCGCGCCGGAAAACTTGTCCGTCGCTTCGATGCACAGGCGGTCCATGTATTCGATGGCCACGGGCAGGACGCCCGCCTTGATGATGTCGGACACGCAGGCCCCCGCCACCTCGGCATCGTTGAAGCCCATCAGCACAGGACGCGCGCCCTCGGGTTTGCGCAGGATGCGCAACGTGGCTTCGGTCACGACACCCAATTGCCCTTCAGACCCGCAGACCACACCCAGCAGGTCCAGCCCGCCGCTGTCCAAATGGCCGCCGCCCAGTTCCACCACCGTGCCGTCCATCAGCACCATGGTCACGCCCAGCAGGTTGTTCGTGGTCACGCCGTATTTCAGGCAATGCGCCCCGCCCGAGTTCATCGCGATATTGCCCGCAATCGCGCAGGCCAGTTGCGACGAGGGGTCCGGCGCGTAGAAGAAGTCTTCTTCCTCGACCGCGCCCGACACGCTCAGATTGGTCCGCCCGGATTGCACCCGGATGTAGCGGTCGTTGTAATTCGTCTCCAGCACCTTGTTCAGGCGGGCAACGCCCAGGATCACCGAATCCGCCGTCGGCAGCGCCCCACCCGCCAGCGAGGTGCCCGACCCGCGCGGCACAACCGGCACCCCTTCTTCGTGACAGATGCGCAGGATATCGCTGACCTCTTGCGTCGAAGCAGGCAAGACCACCGCCAAGGGCGGACATTTATAGGCGGTCAGTGCGTCGCATTCATAGGCGCGGGTTTCTTCTTCGGCATGAATCACGGCGTCTTGCGGCAGGACTTCGGACAGGCGCGCCACCACAAGATCCTTCTTTGCAAGGATGCGGGGGCTTGGGGCAGGCATTTCCATCTCGGCGTCCTCCATCGCTGATTGGTAAACTAATATGACCAATTTTGCGCAAAGTCTAGCCCGGAATCGCTGTATGCGCGATACGACAAAAAAGACCCCCCGCCGGGGCGAGGGGTCCAATTCTTGTCGAGGTTGCGTTGGATCAGTCTGCCTGACCGATGCTGAAGAACATCGTCTCGCCCGAATGATCGTCCACACCGTCATTGTCGGTGCTGACCCAGATCGTGCCATCGGGCAGGATCGCAAGGCCTTCGACCTTGTCCAGCACGTAGCCGCCGGTCGCGGTCAGATCGGGGATCAGGTCGCGCACCAGTTCCTTCTCGACCACGGGCAGATCGCTGCCCAGCGCGGCGGGCACCATCTGGTCAAGGCTGACGCGGTAGACCATCTTGGTGACTGCGGCTTGCCCATGCTGGTTGTCCCGCTCGACGATGTAGACGTGGTCGCCATGCACGGCCATGTCGCTCAGCCCCACCCAGCCGGTTTCGGGGTCGGCCTTGGGATAAAGGACCGCGCCCCATTCTTCGGTCTCGGTGTTGTAGGCGACCAGCTTGACGTGGTTTTCCGGATCGTCCGCCCATTCGCGCTGGATCGGCATCCACAGCGTGTCACCCACCAAGGTGATGCCTTCCGCGCCAAAGCGACGCTCGACCGCCAGCAATTCCGCCGGGAAGGCGATTTCCGCGTCGATATTGCCGTCCGGTTCGATCATGTAGATCGCATGCGGTGTCAGGCGGTCGGTGCGCCCTTCCGAGGCCACCCAGAAATTACCGTCCGCATCCAAGGTGATGCCTTCCATGTCCAGCTTCTGCGCCGGACGGCCCGCCCGCGTCACCGGGATCGCATCGACAATGCGCGCAGGCGTGGTCGAGGGGTCGATGTGGAAGATCGTCGGCTGATAGCCATAGAAGCTGTCATTGACCGCATAGATCGTGCCATCGGGTGCGCCGACCATGCCGCTGATCGCGCCCCAACCCGTCAGGGTCTCCATGCCCGCGCTGGTCAGATGCGGATAGGCGGCAGGGGCGTCCTGATATTCATAGATCATCACATGCGCGCGCGCGGCCCCGTCTTCCAGACCGTCATATTCGTTCGCCGTGGCCAGCAGGCCGCGCGACGGGATCGCAATCGCCCCTTCCGGCGAAATACCCGAGGGCAGCAACTGCTTCAGCACCGGGTTGGCCGGGTCGGTCACATCGTAGACGCCTACAATCGAGGCACGCTCGGCCAGCAGGAACACGTAGGGCGTGCCGTCGAAGACCGCGAATTCCATGCCTTCGGGTTC
>CAZIKH010000040.1:0-13297 GCA_964539755.1 uncultured Dinoroseobacter sp.
CCTTGTTGCTGGCCCTGCTGCAAGTCGCGGAAGGCTTCATCCGCCAGATCCTGCTGCTGGCGCAGGGTGTCTTGCAGGCCTTCCATCGCCTCTTGGCCCGGATTGTCGCCTTGCTGACCCTGCTGGCCCTGCGCCATCTGCATGTTTTCCATCATCTGCATCAGCTGGTCCAACAGGGCTTGCGCCTCGTCCATGCGCCCCTGCTGCATCAGCTCTTCGATCTGGTCCAGCAACTCTTGCAATTGGTCTTGCGACATCGTCTGGGCGTTGGGGTCCATTTCCGCCAGCGGTTCGCCATTCTGCTGCTGCTGTTCGGCAAGCTGGCGCATGTAGTCGTCCAGCGCCTCGCGCAGTTCCTGCATCAGCTCGGAAATCTCGTCTTCCGAAGCCCCGCGCCGCATCGCCTCGTTCAGCATCTCTTGGGCGCGGCGCAACCGTTCGGCGGCGTCGGCCAAGGTGCCTTCTTCGAACAGAAGTGCCGTTTCCCACAGCATCTCTGCCACATCGTCGCGCGCCGCATTGGTCAGGTCGCCTTCGGCCAGCGCCGCTTGCAGCCGGGCCATCGTCGCCTGCAACTGCGCAAACGCCTCTTCGTTGGTGAACGTGCCCTCGGGCAAGAAGGTGATCGCGCGCAGCACTTGGTCCACCCGCGCCCCGTTCGCCTTGGTCCACAGCAAATCGCGGCGCTGTTCGATCAGGGCCGCCGCAATCGGGTTGAAGAACCGCCGCCCCGGCAGCACCATGTCGAAGGGCAGCGACAAGCCGATCTGGCCCAGATCGTCTTCCGCCGACAGGGAAATCCGCACCGGCAGGTTCGCCCAAGGATGCTTGGAAAAATCCTCTGCCAGCACTTCGCTGAAATCCGACCGATCCCCGGTCAGCGTCAGCGGGATGGGAAAGGTGATATCCTCGCGCGGCTCGGGCGCGGGCTGCAACCCATAGCGACGGTCCACATTCGCCGCCGCCAGTTCGATCCGCGCCGTCCCGCCGACCACGGCAAAATCGTCGCGCGCGCTGAAGGGCAAGCGCATCTCGCCCCCCGCGACCCGGCTGACCGGACCGTCGATCACAATCTCCGGCGGGTTGTCGGCCAGCATCATGATGGGCCAGGCGCGGCCCGCCGCGCCTTCGACCGCCAGATCGCCCGACCGATCCACGCGCAATTCCTGCACCGGATCGGTGCTGGCCTGGGGCGCGGTGTCGGTGACCGTCTGCGTCACCGTCAGGCTGTCTTCCGGACCATAGAGGCGCAAGGTCAGGCGGCTGCCTTCCGGCACCGCCACCGCGTCGGTCAATTCGTTCAGATAAAGGCTGGGCAGGCCCGTATAGACCGGCGGTTCGGCCCAACCTTCCCATGCGGGTCCCGTGGCCAAGGCTTGGGCGGGCCCGCCGAATTGTCCGTCGCTGTCCTGTCCCTGCCACGCGCCGAAGATCAGCGCCATGACCACGCCCGTGGCCGCCACATAGCGCAGGGCAAAGCGATCCCGCCGCGCCAGTCGCAGGTCGGGGGCCACGGGTTTCGCCCCGCGCGCCAGCGCCGCGATCCGTGCCAGATGCGCCCGCCAGACGGCTTGCGCGGCCGGGTCGCTGCCGCCGATGGCCAGCGTGTCGGCAAGGGTCTGCACCGGGCGTCCGGGCGTTGCCTGATCGAGGCGCGCCGCCGCATCGGCGCGGCTGGGCCAGCGGAACCGCCGCAGCCCCCAGACGAAGGCCAGCAGGGACAGCGCGCCCGCGCCGATCCAAAGCGTTTGCGCCGGACCCGCACCGAAGGCCCACAGCGTGACGGCAAGCCCCCAGATCACCCAGATGGGCCAGAAACAGCGCGCCGCGCGCTCCGCCACCATGCCCCAGCGGGTCCAGCCCAAGGGGCGGTCCAGCGCCTTTTGCGCCGCCTGCGTTTCGGGGTCCTGTGTCAGGCGCGTGTCGCCATTGGGATCGGTCATTCCGTCTCCGGTCCGGCGGCACGCCGCCTTCAAAGCCATTCCGGTATGGTATCTCGCGCAATGATTTCGTCAAAGGTTGGTCTGCGGCGAATGACAGCGAATTGATCGCCCTGCACCAGGACCTCGGGGATCAGGGGGCGGGTGTTGTATTCGCTGGACATCACCGCGCCATAGGCCCCGGCAGACCGGAAGGCGACCAGATCGCCCGCGCCCAAGGGCGGCATCTGCCGCGCCTTGGCAAAGGTATCGCCGGATTCGCAGACCGGACCGACAATGTCATAAGGGTGCTGCGCCACCCCGGCGGCGGGTTCGATCACCGGGACAATGTCGTGCCAAGCGCCATACATCGCCGGGCGCACCAGATCGTTCATCGCCCCGTCGAGGATCAGGAAATCCGTGCCATCGCCGTCTTTCACATAGATCACCGCCGCCACCATGATCCCGGCATTCCCGGAAATCAGGCGGCCCGGCTCAATCTCGATCTCGCAGCCCAGATCGCCGACGGTGCGCTGGATCACCTGCCCGTATTCCAGGGGCAACGGCGGGGCGGCGTTCGACCGGGCATAGGGAATGCCCAAACCGCCCCCCAGATCGAGGCGGGTGATGGCATGGCCTTCGGCGCGCAATTGCCGGGTCAGGTCGGCCACCTTCCGATACGCGGCCTCGAACGGGTCCAGTTCGGTCAGCTGGCTGCCGATATGCACGTCGATGCCGACCACCTTCACGCCCGGCAGGGCGGCGGCGGTGGCATAGACCTGCGACGCGCGGCTGATCGGGATGCCGAACTTGTCGCCCTTCTTGCCGGTCGAAATCTTCTCATGCGTGCGCGCATCCACATCCGGGTTCACCCGCACCGTGATCGGGGCGACAACGCCCATCGCGGTCGCCACCTCGGACAGCGCGGCCAGTTCCGGTTCGCTTTCGACGTTGAACTGGCGAATCCCGCCTTCCAGGGCCAGACGCATTTCCGCCCGCGTCTTGCCGACCCCCGAAAACACGATGCGGTCGCCCGGCACGCCCGCGGCCTTGGCGCGCGCGTATTCGCCGCCCGACACCACGTCCATGCCCGCCCCCAGATCGCCCAGCAGTTTCAGGATCGCCTGATTGCTGTTCGACTTCATCGCAAAGCAGATCAGGTGATCGGTCCAGGACAGCGCCTCGGTGAAGACCTGAAAATGCCGGGTCAGCGTGGCTGCGGAATAGGCATAGAAGGGCGTGCCGACATGGCGCGCGATCTCGGGCAGCGGCACGTCTTCGGCGTGCAGCACGCCGTTGCGATACAGGAAATGATCCATGCTTCTTCTAGGCCCAAATACTCAGATGTCGCTATTTCACCGGCGCCGAGCGCAGGTACAGATACAGCGGCAAGCCACAGGACACGCCGATGCAGAAGGTCGCCGGGATCGCGATCAGCGCGATCCAGTTCTTGCGGACGTAAACCTCCGCAACGATGAACACCGTCAGGGCCACGGCGGCGATGGTCAGGTCCCAGACCAGCCCGCTGGTCGCGTCATTGACATGCCAGGCATCGACCATCGCCATGATCGACCAGCCGTTTTCCAGGAACCAGCTGACGAAATAATACATCGGGTGAATGGCACCCCAGATGGCAAGCGCAAGGAAGATCAGGCGAAGGGGGGACATGGGCTATTGACCTCGGAACAGACCGGACGGGATTTCGCGGTCGGGCGCGACCGGCGCGCCATCGACCCCGCAGGCACCTAGCACGCCCAGCAGCAAAAGACAGGCCAGCGCGCGGGTCATGGCCGGATCCGGATGCCGACACCGGCCAAGTCGAATTCGGCGGTCGGCTGAATGCTGCGTTCCGAGGCGTCGATATCCGCCGACAGGCGCGGTGGGCCGCCACACGCGGCCAGCGCCACCAGCAACGCGCCCAGACCCAGAAACCGGCTCATCCCAAGATCTCCTTCCAGCGTTCGATCTGCGCGCGCACCTGCACCGGCGCGGTGCCCCCGTAGGATGTGCGCGAGGCCACCGACTTGTGAACCCCCAGAACGTCATACACGTCCTCGGTGATCGCCGCATGCACCGATTGCAGGTCCGCCAGCGACAGATCGGGCAGGTCGCAGCCCTTCGTTTCGGCCAGCGCGACAAGGCTGCCGGTGACGTGATGCGCCTGCCGGAACGGCATGTCCAGCGTGCGCACCAGCCAGTCGGCCAGATCGGTCGCGGTGGAAAACCCGGATGCGGCCGCGCGTTCCAGCGCGTCGCGGTTGGCGGTCATGTCGCTGACCATGCCGGTCATCGCCGCCAAGGCCAGCATCAGCGTGTCGGCGGCATCGAAGACCTGTTCCTTGTCTTCCTGCATGTCCTTGGAATAGGCCAAGGGCAGCCCCTTCATCACCGTCAGCAGCGCGACATTCGCCCCCACGATGCGCCCGATCTTGGCCCGGATCAGTTCGGCGGCGTCGGGGTTCTTCTTCTGCGGCATGATGCTGGACCCGGTCGAAAACCGATCCGACAACACCACGAACCGGAACTGCGCCGACGACCAGATCACCAGTTCCTCGGCCAGCCGCGACAGGTGCATCGCGCAGATCGACGCCGCGGCAAGGAATTCCAGCGCGAAATCCCGGTCGGACACCGCGTCCAGCGAATTGGCCATCGGACGGTCAAAGCCCAGCGCGGCAGCGGTCGCTTCGCGGTCGATGGGAAAGGACGTGCCCGCCAGCGCCGCCGCGCCCAAGGGGCATTCGTTCATCCGCGCGCGGGCATCGGCGAACCGCGACCGGTCGCGCGCGCACATTTCGACATAGGCCATCATGTGGTGGCCCCATGTCACCGGCTGTGCGGTCTGCAAATGGGTAAAGCCGGGCATCACCCAGTCTGCCCCCGCCGCCGCCTGCGCCAGCAGCGCCCGTTGCAGCGCCTCCAGCCCCGTCATCGCGGCATCGCACTGGTCGCGCACCCACAGCCGGAAATCGGTGGCGACCTGATCGTTGCGCGACCGCGCGGTGTGCAGCCGTCCGGCGGGGTCGCCCACGATCTCTTTCAGGCGCGCTTCGACATTCATGTGAATGTCTTCCAAAGCGGTGGAAAAGGCGAAATTCCCCGCCTCGATCTCTGACAACACCGTGAGAAGCCCTTCCCGGATCGCCTCAGCATCCTTATCGGTCAGGATACCTTGCTGGGCCAGCATCGCGGCATGGGCGCGCGAGCCTTCGATGTCTTGGGCCGCAAGGCGCTGGTCAAACCCGATCGAGGCGTTAATTGCCTCCATGATCGCGTCGGGACCGGCGGCGAACCGGCCACCCCACATGGTGTTGGCTTGCGAAGGATTAGGGGCGTCTGTCATGGACAGCCTTTCGGGCAGAGGAAGACCAGAAATGATCAAGTGGATCGGTGCGGCGGCTTTGGGCCTTGGGGTGATCGCGGCTGGCTTATACTGGGCCACCGGGCGCGATACCACCCCCGAGGCGACCGCGATGGATTGGACCGCCATCGAAGCCCTGCGCGAAGACCAGATGCGCAAGCTGATGTTCCATCCGACGCCGCAACCCGCAAGCCTGACCGCCTTTCTGGACGAAACCGGGGCCGAGATCAGCTTGGCCGACCTGCGGGGGCAGCATGTGGTGCTGAACTTCTGGGCGACGTGGTGCGCGCCCTGCCGCAAGGAAATGCCCAGCCTTGCCAATTTGCAGGCCGCCTTGGGCGGCGAGGATTTTCGCGTGGTCACGGTGGCCTCGGGCCGCAACCCGCCCGAGGCGATCAACCGCTTTTTTGCCGAAGAAGGCATCGAAGGCCTGCCGAAATACCGCGACCCGACCATGGCCCTGTCGCGCGACATGGGGGTGGCGGGCCTGCCGATCACCGTCATCCTCGACCCCGAGGGGCGCGAAATCGCCCGGCTGCGCGGCGACGCCTATTGGGACACCGACAGCGCCAAAGCCATCGTGACGGCCTTGCTGGATCGGTGACTGTTGCGGTTCGGGACCCGCAGCGCGCGCAAGGGTTATCGGGTGTTAACAGTTTTGCGTTAGACCCTGTGGCATCGGATCCGACGCGGCGCGGGGTCTGACACGCCTTGCCGCCGTCCCACGCAAAGTGGTTTTTCGCAGGGGATAGCATCCCTTTGCCTGAACCGCGCGCAACGACCGGGGGACACCCCGGAAAGGCAAGACCGGCGGCCTATCAACCCGCCGGGACGTGGAAAACCGCGTGACGCAACTGGTGCGGGCCCGTGCTTTCCGAATGACTTTGGCCAGATGGCCTTTCCAGACCGAGCTTCCCTGCCCCGCCCGACATCCCCATTGTCGGCAGCGGGCGCAGCTATGCGCGTTCGGCTTTGGCGAATTGCGTGGCGTATTCCTGATAGGATGGCAGGGTCGCGGCCATCATGCGTTTCTGGTCCTCGGTCAGCGGGCGTTTGGCCCGGGCCGGGCGCCCGGCCCACAGCAGCCCGTCCTCCAGCACCTGTCCCGGTTCGGTTTCGGCCCCCGCCGCCAGCAACACGTTGCGCCCGATGATGGTGCCGACCGCCACCCGCGCCCCGATGCCGACCAAGGCCCCGTCGCCCACTTCGGCGCTGTCCAGCGTCACATTGTGCCCGATGGTCACATCCGCCCCGATCCGGGTCGGCGCATGGGCGCTGGTCAGCACGGAATTGTCCTGAATATTGGTGCCCGCGCCCACGGTGATGCCATGGCCTTGGCCATCCAGAATGCAGCCAAAAAAGACCGAGCTTTTGGCCCCCATCTGCACCTGCCCCCGGATCAGCGCGGACCGCGCCACGAAAATCGGATCGCCCGCGACCGTGGCCCCGCCATCTTCGGTCGGGCGGGCCGAGGCCTGCGCTGCCACCGCCAGACGCGCGCGGTCCAGATCCGCTGCGGTGATCCGCGCAACGGGTTTCGCGGGACTGCCTTCGTAGCGCCAGCCGCCTTCCAGCTTGGACCGGGGAAAGACCGTCGCCCCCGCCCCCAGGATCAGCCCCGGGCCCAGCTCCGATCCATCCAGAATCACAGCGCCCGCTTCGATGACCACATCATCGGCCACGTCGCAGGCATGGATCACGCTGTCCGCACCGGCGGTGACATTGTGGCCGATATGGGTGGGCAAAATGCCATGGGCGATATGCACGGTGCCGCCCGCGCCCAGCGTGAAGCCGCGCCCGATGGTCACATAATGCCCATCCGCGCGCACCACCGCGCGCGGGCCCAGACAGGCCCCCGGCCCCACCGTGGCGCGCCCCAGAATGGCCGCCCCCTGTTCGGCCAGAACCGGGCCGTCGATCTGCGGGGACACCCCGTCATAAGGCAGAACCGTCAGCATTCTAGAAGACCGGGGTTTCCCGATAGGTCCCCCAGACGCCTTTCAGCGTTTCGATGATATCGCCCATTGTCGCGCCCTCCCGCACCAGTTCAACGGTCACGGGCATGATATTGGCCTCGTCGTCTTTCGCAACCGTCACCAGTTGCGCCAGCAGCGCGTCGATCTTTGCCTGATCGCGTTCGGCGCGCACCCGCGTGGTGCGGGCGATCTGGCGGCGCGCGGTTTCGGGATCATAGGGATGGGTTTCGATCTGCACATCGGATTCGTCCATCACGAAGGCATTCACCCCGATCTTGGTCTGTTCGCCCGACTGGATGCGCAAGGCGGTGTCATAGGCGAAATCCGCGATATGCTTCTGGAACCAGCCTTCGTTGATCATCTGGATCGTGCCGCCATTGGCGTCGATCTCGTCCAGGATTTCGAAGATGCGCTTTTCGTATTCGTTGGTCAGGCTTTCGACGTAATAGCTGCCCCCCAAGGGATCGACGACATTGGTCACGTTGGTTTCATGCGCGATCACCTGCTGGGTGCGCAGCGCCATGCGCATGGCGTCTTCGGTCGGGATGGCGAAAGCCTCGTCATAGCCGTTGGTGTGCAGCGATTGCGCGCCCCCCAAGACCGCCGACAGCGCCTGCATCGAGGTGCGCACGACATTGACCATGTATTGCGGCTTGGTCAGCGTCGCCGCCGCCGTCTGGCAGTGGAACCGCAGGCGCATCGATTCGGGCTTTTTCGCGCCGAACCGTTCCTTCATGATCTTCGCATAGCAGCGGCGCAGGGCGCGGAACTTCGCGACCTCTTCGAACATGTCGTTCTGGCTGACGAAGAAGAACGCCAGGCGCGGCGCGAAATCGTCCACATCCATGCCGGTTTTCATCACCTCTTCGACATAGACGATCAGGTTGGCCAGCGTGAACGCGGCCTCGTGCAGGGGCGAACTGCCCGCTTCGGAAATGTGATAGCCCGAGATGTTGATCGGGTTGTAGCGCGGCAATTCGCGGGCCGAATAGGCGATCATGTCCCGCACGATCCGCACCGACGGCGCGATGGGGAAGATGTATTCCTTCTGCGCCATGTATTCCTTCAGGATGTCGGCTTGGGTGGTGCCCGACAGCTTGGCCTTGTCCAGACCGCGCTTTTCGGCCAGCGCCACATACATCGCCAACAGGATCCATGCCGAGGGGTTGATCGTCAGCGAGACCGAGATGTTTTCAAGGTCGATCCCGTCAAACAGCGCCTCCATATCGGCCAGCGTGTCGATGGCCACGCCTTCGCGCCCGACCTCGCCGTCGCTCATGGGGTGGTCGCTGTCATAGCCCATCAGGGTGGGCATATCGAAATCCGTGGACAGACCCGTTTGCCCCTGTTCGATCAGGTATTTGAAACGTCCGTTCGTATCCTCGGCGGTCCCGAACCCCGCGATCTGCCGCATCGTCCAGTTGCGCCCGCGATACATGGTCGGATAGGGGCCGCGCGTGAACGGGTATTGCCCCGGCAGACCGATATCTTCGGCGGGGGTGTCGGCAATATCGGCCGCCGTATAGGTGCGTTTCACCGGGATGCCGGTGTTGGTGAAGAAGGCTTCGCGCCGTTCCGGGGCGCGGGCCAGAAACTTGGCGACCTCGTCCGCTTCCCATTTGGCATAGGCGGCTTCGAGCTCTTCCGGCGTGGTGTCTTTCAGCGGTTTCGTCATGGCTCAGGCCCTTTCGGTAAACTGGCGCAACAAGTCATTGGCGGCGGCATAGGGATCGGTTTCGCGGTCGGTGATGGCGCGGGCTTGGGCGGCGGCGTGGGCGGCCTGATCCGTGCGGAAGCGTTCCAGCACCAGCGTTTCCGCCGCCTTGGCAAGGCGAAAGGCGGCGATGCGGGCGCGGCGGTCCTGCCCGGCGGCCCCATCGGTGGCGGCGTGGTGCTTTTGCATTGCGGCCACCAGATCGTCGAAGCCTTCGCCCTTGTAGCTGGACAACCCGATCACCGGCGCATTCCACGCGCCTTTCGGCTTGGCCCCCAGCCCTTCGGCCAGCATCATCTTCAGATCGGTGATCGTGCGGTTCGCGTCCGAGCGGTCGCATTTGCTGACCACATGGATATCGGCGATCTCCAGAATACCGGCCTTGATCGCCTGCACCTCGTCGCCCAGTCCGGGGGCGCTGACCACGACGGTGGTGTGCGAGGCATTGGCGATTTCGACCTCGTCCTGACCGACGCCGACGGTTTCGATCAGGATGTAGTCAAAGCCGCCCACATCCAGAATATCGACGACATCCAGCGCGGCATGGGCCATGCCCCCGACCGCCCCGCGCGTCGCCATGGACCGCACGAACACATCGGGGTCCAAGGCCAGATCGGCCATGCGGATGCGGTCGCCCAGAATCGAGCCGCCGGAATACGGGCTGGAGGGGTCAATCGCCACCACCGCCACGCGCTTGTCCAGCGCGCGCAGGTGCTTGACCAGTTCCGCCACCAGCGTGGATTTGCCCGACCCCGGCACCCCGGTGATGCCGATGACCTGCGCATGGCCCGCCTGCCGATAGATCTGCCCCAAGGCGGGGCGGGCTTCGGGGCTGACGGCCTCGGCCCGCGAGATCAGCCGCGCGATGGCAAAGCGTTCGCGCGCCGCGACCCGGGGCACAAGGTCGTCCGAGGGAATGAACGCCTTGGTCATGCGTTTTGCTGCTGGGCCAGCGCCGCTTGCAATTCGGCGCGGTTGTCGATCACGCGGCGCGCCTTGAAATCGGTGCGTTCGATGGTGTTCTGCCGGGCGATTTCGATGCCCGCCCGCACCCCGCAGATTTTCGACAGATGCGCGGCGGCTTGGGCGCGGAACACCTCGATCGCGGCGGGACCGTTGCGCGCGATGTCATCGGACACCTCGACCCGGATCACCATTTCGTCCAGCGCGGCCTCGCGGCTGATCACGATGCGATGTTCGCCGCCATACCCGTCCAGCTGGTTCAGCGCGGCGTCGATTTCCGATGGATAGACGTTTTCCCCGCGCACCGTGACCTGATCGTCGATCCGCCCGATGATGCCTTGGGGCAAGGACGGATAGGTCCGCCCGCAGCCTGTGGGGGCGTCGGTCCACAGCGCAAGATCGCCCGATTTGTAGCGGATCATCGGCTGGCTGGTGCGTTCCAGATGGGTGTAGATCGGCGTGCCGCGCTGGCCATAGGGCACGCGGCGATGGGTGTTGGGATCGCAGACCTCGGTATAGACCACGTCCTGCCACAGCAGCATGCCCTCGGCCCCATCGGCCCCGCCCAGATGCATCCAAGGCGTCATTTCGCCCATCGACCCGCTGTCGAAGACCTTGCAGCCGTAAAGCTCGGCAATGCGGTCGCGGATGCCCGGGATCGACGCGCCGGGTTCGCCGGAAAAGAACGCGATCTTGATCCCGAAATCGCGCGGGTTCAGACCTTCGGCTTCGGCGACGGCGGCCAGATGCAGCGCATAGGTGGGCGTGCCGTAAAAGCAGGTCGGCTTCAGCATGTTCAGCCATTGCGCGCAGCGCGCCGACATGCCCGTGGCCCCGGCCCCGAAGGGGAAGGATTTCGCGTGCAGACGTTCGGACCCCGCCAGCGCGCCCCACGACCCCATGTAAAGCGAGAAGATCGCGGCGACGCAGATCGTATCGCCCGGACGCAGCCCCATCGCCCACATGATGCGCGCATGGGCATTGGCAATCGCGCGCCAGTCGTCGCGGCTGATCGCAAAGGCGGTCGGGCGGCCCGTGGTGCCCGAGGTTCCGTGGATGTGATGCACTTGGGACGGGTCAACGCACAGGTAATCGCCGAAAGGTTCGTGCCGGGCCTGCGCTTCGCGCAGATGCGCCTTTTCGACCACGGGCACCTTGTCTTCGAAGTCCTCCAGCGACTTCAGCATCGACGGGTGAAACCCGGCCTGATCCCAATGGCGCTTGTAGAACGGGGCCTTGTCATAGGCATAGGCGCAGAGGTCCTGCAGGCGGCCAAGGATCGCCTTTTCGCGGTCCGCCGGGTGCATGGTTTCGCGTTGTTCGAACCAATAGCGGCTGGCAGGGTCGGGGAAATAGCTGTCGTCGTAGCGGGGCGGGAAAGACCAGTTTTCCATCAGCGCGGTCCGCGGGCTTCGACCAGTTCGGTCAGGCGGGCCACGATGGCGGCGGGGGGCGTGTCCTGCAACATCACCTCGGCGACGCCCATGTCCTTCAGCGCGGCCACGTCTTCGTCCGGCATCACGCCGCCCGCGACAAGGATCATGTCGTCGGCGTTCTGATCGGCCAGCATCTGGATGATCTTGGGAAACACCGTCATCTGCACGCCCGACAGAAGCGACACCCCAAGGATATCGACATCTTCCTGCACGGCGGCGCTGACCACTTCTTCGGGGGTGCGGTGCAGGCCCGAATAGATCACGTCCATGCCCGCGTCGCGCAAGGTGCGCGCCACGACTTTCACACCGCGGTCATGCCCATCCAGACCGACCTTGGCCAACAATATGCGAATTGGCTGCGCCACCCTACGCCCTCCCCTGCGTTTGGAATTTCGTATACGGAATACGAAGTGGCTTGCATCGTCAAGACGTCAAGTGTTGGATAGGCGCACGTTTTCTGACCGACCGACCGGATGCCCGAAATGGATGCCCTTACGCCGCAAGCTTCGCTGGTGCAGCAAACCTATGACGCGCTTCTGGACGCGATCTGCACCGGGCAGTTCCCGCCCGGCGCGCGGCTGGCCCAAGACCAGCTGGCCGCCGAATTGGGGGTCAGCCGCCAGCCGGTGAACAGCGCCCTGGCCATGCTGAAGGCACAACGCTTTGTCGAGGAAACCGGGCGGCGCGGCGTCGTGGTCGCCCCGCTGGAGGCGGATTTCTTCCGCGCGATCTATGAATTCCGGTCGGGCGTGGACCCGGTCGCAGTGGCCCGCGCGACCGAAAACCTGACCGATGACGGCATCGCCCGCGCGCGCGCCGCGATCACCCAAGGCGAACGCGCAATCCAGACCGGCCTGCCGCAAGACGCGATCCGGGCGGATATGGCGTTTCACGACCTGACCTATGCCCTATCGGGCAACCAGTTGATCCGCGACGCGATGCAATTGAACTGGCGTCATCTGCAACGCGGCATGGCGGTGGTGCTGGCCAATCCCGGCATGACCGAAGCGGTCTGGGTCGAACACCGCGAAATTCTGGACCACATGATCGCGGGCGATGCGGAGCGGGCCGCCGAGGCCGCCCGCACCCATGTTATCGAAGCCGCCAAGCGGATCGTGTCACAACAGTGAATCCGGCATGGTCTGCTGCGACCGCGCGTCGATGCGGCGGAACCAGAAGGTCAGGATCGTCGCGGTGATCACGATGAACAGCGAATAAAGCACCGGCACCGCCAGAATTTCCTGCTGTTGCTGGCCTTGGAAGGTCAGCACGATCAGCGCCACCGCCAAGGGCCCGTTCTGGATACCGGTTTCCAGCGCGACGGTGCGCGCATTGCGCGGATGCAGGCGCAAGGCGGCGGCGAAGGTGTAGCCGATGCCGATGCCCAACAAGCCGATCCCGATGGCCGAGGCAAAGACCGGCAGCGGCGTGGTCAGCAGGAATTGCCAGTTCGCGGGCACCCAGCTGACCATCAGGAAGACGATGAAGAAGATGCCCAGCGCCGACCCGGCCAGTTCGACCAGCGCGCCGACATTCGCGTTCAGCTTGCGGATGGCCATGCCGATGGCCACCGGCACCAACAGGATGACCAGCGTCGCCACGATGTTCGAGGTCGGGATCTGGATATCCAGACCGCGCGCATAGAGGATCAGCAAGAGCGGGATCAGGATCACGCCGAACACGGTCGAATTCACCGTCATCAAGACCGACAGCGCCAGATTGCCCTTGGAAAAATAGGTGAAGATGTTCGACGTGGTGCCGCCCGGCATGCAGCCCATGATCAGAAGGCCGATGATGATCGGTTCTGACAAGGGCAGCGTGAAGGCCAGCGCAAAGGCGACGAAGGGCATGATCCCGTATTGCGAGGTCAGGCCGATCACCAGCCCGTAGGGCCGCTTCAGCGCCAAGGTGAAGTCCTTCAGCGTCAGCGA
>CAZIKH010000041.1:0-13242 GCA_964539755.1 uncultured Dinoroseobacter sp.
GCACCGCGTTTTCCGGCGTTGCGGGCCATTGCAGATCGGCGTGATCGGGCTGGTCGTCAAAGGGCCGCGCAAGGGCGTCATTCAACCGATGAAACGGCGCGTAATCGCCCGCAACCCCCGCCTGAATCGCGGCTTCGACCAAGTGATTGCGCGGGATGAAGGCGGGGTTGGCCTTGGGCAGGCGCGCCGCCCAATCAGGCAGACGCGCGGCCTGCCAGCGCGCCGCCCACGCGTCATAGGGGGCAGGGTCCTGAAACAGCGCGCGGGTCTGCCCGCTGGCCAAGCCGCGGAACGCCAGCGTGAAATCCGCCTGTCCGGTGATCAGCCCCAGGAAATCCTGCGTCAGGGCGTCGGTGTCCGCCCCTGCCGGATCCAGCGCCAGCTTGGCCGCGAACACCCGGCGATAGGCGGCGGCATAGAGATCGGGGAACCGATGCACCGCCTCGGTCGCCACTTCGATCGCCTTGTCGCGGTCCTCCCCCATCAAGGGCAACAGCGCGGTGGCCAATTGCGCCAGATTCCACACCGCGATCTCGGGCTGGCGGCCATAGGCATAGCGCCCGTAATGGTCGATCGAGGAATAGACCGTTTCGGGGTGATAGGTTTCCATAAAGGCGCAGGGCCCATAATCGATGGTTTCGCCCGACAAGGTCATGTTGTCGGTGTTCATGACCCCATGGATAAAGCCCAACCCCATCCAGCGCGCGATCAGATCGGCCTGTGCTTCCAGAACGCCGGACAACAGGCCCAAGGCGTCCGTCGCCTGCGGGTAATGGCGCTGGATCGCGTAAGCGCACAGGGCTTGCAGCGCGTCTTGATCCTGACGTGCCGCGAAGAACTGGAAGGTCCCCACCCGCAAATGGCTGGCCGCCACCCGCGTCAGCACCGCACCGGGCATAGGGCCTTCGCGCAGCACGATCTCGCCCGTGGTCACCGCCGCCAAGGCGCGCGTGGTGGGCACGCCCAAGGCATGCATCGCTTCGGACAGGATGTATTCGCGCATCACGGGTCCCAGCCACGCGCGGCCATCGCCCATGCGGCTATAGGGGGTGCGCCCCGCCCCCTTCAGCTGGATATCGCGCAAGCGCCCGTCTTGGTCGCGCAATTCGCCCAGCAGGATCGCCCGGCCATCGCCCAGTTGCGGCGACCAGCCCCCGAATTGATGGCCCGCATAGACCTGCGCCAAGGGCACCGCCCCCTCTGGCACCGCGTTGCCTGCCAGCACGGCCAAGCCATCGGGGCTTTGCAGCGCGTCCGGGTCCAGCCCCAACCCCCGCGCCAGATCCGCATTCACCGCGATCAGGCCCGGTGCGCGCACCGGCGTCGGGGCCATCTTGGTGTAAAATCGGTCGGGCAGCGTGGCGTAATCAGCCAGAAGCGGCAGGTCGAGCGGCATGGGGCAGTCTCCTTTCCCCACCAGATAAGGGGCGGGGCGGCGCGATTAAAGCCGGGCGATGCGCTGGGTCAGCAGCTTGAAGAACCCGTCCGCGTCCACATCGCCCATGAACAGCGCATTGGGCGCACGGCCCGACACGCGCCACCAATCGGCCACGGTCATGCCGGTGGTGAATTCCCCTTTTGTTTCGATCACCACGTTGATGTGGCGACCCGAAAACAGATCCGGCTGGATCAGGTAGGCAATCACGCAAGGATCATGCAGCGGCGCGCCCGCGCTTCCGTATTTTTCCTTGTCGAAGCGTTCGAAGAAATCCGTCCATTCCGCGACCATGCGGCCCGGTTCGGTGCCCATGTCGCGAAAGCCCTGAATATGGGGCGCGGTGGTCAAGGCCTTGTGGGTAACATCCAGCGGCATCACCACCAGCGGCACACCGGATTTGAACACAATATCCGCCGCTTCCGGATCGACATAGATGTTGAATTCTGCGGCGGGGGTGATGTTGCCCACTTCGAAATAAGCGCCCCCCATCAGGACGATTTCCTGAATGCGCGGCGCGATCTCGGGCGCGCGCTGCAGGGCGGTCGCGATGTTGGTCAGGGGGCCGAGGGGGCACAGGGTGACGGTGCCGGGCGGTTCGGTGCGCAGCGTTTCGATGATGAAGTCGACGCCATGCTGATCCTGCAAGGGCATGGTCGGATCGGCCAGCTGCGGGCCATCCAGCCCCGTCTTGCCATGAACATGCTCGGCGGTGACCAGCTTGCGCGACAGGGGCGCTGCGCAGCCCGCAAACACCCGCGTGTCGGGCTTGCCGGCCAATTCGCAGACGATGCGGGCGTTCTTTTCGGTCAGGGGCAGGGGGACGTTGCCCGCAACGGCGGTGATGCCCAGCACGTCGACCTCGTCAGGCGAGGCGAGCGCCAGAAGGATCGCGACCGCGTCGTCCTGGCCGGGGTCGGTGTCGATGATGATTTTGCGTGTCATGGGGAATTGCTTTCAGATTGCGGCACGGGCGACAAGAGTGCGCAAACGGTTAATCCCCTAAGAATTTCAGAGACTCAACTTTAGGGCGAGTGCCTTCACCGAAATCATTGGCAAAATTCGCTGGAACCTTACCAAAGGGTTAACGCGCCTAAGATTCTTAGGGAAATTAACCAATCGTTTACGTTTCGGACGACCCGAGCCGCCCGAAAACCGCAGATTTCAACCTTGGCGTTCCGCCGCTTTCGCGGCGTCCCACAGCGCATCCATTTCCGCCAGATCGCTGTCGCTGGGGGTCTTGCCGCGCTCGGCCAGCGCGGCCTCGATAAAGGCAAAGCGGCGCTCGAACTTGCCATTCGCCCCGCGCAAGGCCGCTTCGGGATCGATCCCCCAATGCCGCGCCAGATTGGCCATGACGAACAGCAGATCGCCGAATTCCTCGGCGGTTTTTTCCGGGCCCAGATCGGCGCGGGCCTCGGCAAGCTCGGCGACCTCTTCGGTGATCTTGTCCAGCACATGGCTGTCATCGGGCCAGTCAAAGCCCACCCGTGCGGCGCGCTTTTGCAGCTTGACCGCCCGCAGCAGGGCGGGCAGGCCCAAGGCGACGCCGTCCAGCACCCCGGTTTCGCCGCGCCGGGCGCGTTCGGCTTCCTTCTGGACCTCCCAATCGCGGGTCTGTTGATCGGCGGTCTTGTCGCGACTGTCATCCCCAAAGACATGCGGATGGCGGTCCCACATCTTCTGGGCGGTGGCATCCGCGACCGCGTGAAAATCATACCGGCCCGCTTCGGCGCTCATCTGCGTGTGATACACCGTTTGCAGCAGAAGATCGCCCAATTCGCCCTTCAGGTCGTCCCAATCCGCCCGCGCAATCGCGTCCGCAACTTCATAGGCTTCCTCGATCGTATAGGGCGCGATGGACGCAAAATCCTGTTCGATATCCCACGGGCACCCGGTTTCGGGGTCCCGCAGGCGGCGCATGATCTCCAACAGGCGCGGCAAACCCCCGCCGGGCGTCCGGCACAAGCGATCACTGTCGGTACGGTCCATGTCTGGTTTCCCCTTTCCCCCACGGTCTGCCCTGCCATAGACCGGGGTGCAAGGCATCACGGGCAAGGCCAAGGCAATGAAACGGGCAATCCAATTGGGGGCAGGGGGCGTCTATGGGGTGGCGCTGCCGCATTGCGGTGCGTCCCGGCTGATCACCATCGCGTGGCTCTTGCAGCATGGCAGGCCCCCTGCCGACCCCAGCGCAACCGCCGCGTTGCGCGCCAGCCTGCCGCGATCTGCCCCGTTGGAGTTGGTCAAGCGCAGCCCGCCGCCCACGGTCTTGGGGCTGGTGCGGCGTCCGGTCGAACGGTTTCTGGCGTTCTATTATGATCAGATCTGGAACCCGTCCCACAAGGTCCGCCCGGCCCTGATGCGCCGCTTTCATCAGCAGGCGGGCACGAAATTGCGGCCCGATCTCACCCCTGCCGAGCATGTCGAGAACTGCCACCGCGCCCTCGATCGGATCGAAGCGACCTTCGCGGCGGCCACGGGTCCCGTGAACGCGCAATGGCGCCCGCAATCGGAAGCCTTGGCCGCCTTCGCGGCGGTGGGGATGCAGGTGTCCACCATGCGCGATCTGCAACGCAAGATCGCCGCTTGGCTGCCCGCGCCCGAAGCCGCCCTTGTGCGCCAGCACGCGGCCCCCGTGCCGGACAGCCCGCCCTTGCTGGACCTTGCCGATCCGGGGCTCGAGGCGCGGATCACCCGGATCTACGCCGCCGACACCGCCCTGTTCGAGGTGCTGGAACGCCACGCCGCCAAGCAATCCGGCCCGGATCAACGGACCCGGTTCTTGCCCTTGTCGGACCTTGCCGCGCTGATCCTGCCGTGACCCGCGCCCGCCGGTTTATTCGGCGGCGCGCAGGGTATCGGTGGCCGGACGCAGATCGGGATTGCCGGTGCCATCGTCCCAGATGATCTCGGTCTTGCGCACCTTCTTGGCGGACCGGCGCAGGGCGATGTCGCGGGCTTCGCGGCTGGCCTTGCCGAAGGACAGCGCCCGCATCCGCAGCCACGCGCCATAGGCGCCGTCTTCGATCCAGACCCGCAACGCCAGCATCGCGGGCGTGAAGATCAGCGTCAGCACCGTCGCCACACCCAGACCGAAGACCACCGCCGTGGCCAATTGCGTCCACCACAGCGCGGTCGGGCTGTCCACCGAATAGCCCCCGCCGAAGAAATCGAAGCTCAGCCCCAGCATCATCGGCGTCAGGCCCGCCATCGTCGTGATGGTGGTCAGCAGCACGGGGCGGATGCGCATTTGCGCGGTGCGGTTGATCGCTTCCAGACGCGGCATGTATTTGGAATATTCCTGATAGGTGTCGATCAGAACGATGTTGTTGTTCACCACGATCCCGGCCAAGGCGACGATCCCGGTCCCGGTCATGATCACCGAGAAGGGCTGTTGCATCACCAGCATCCCGATCAGCACGCCCGTGGTCGACAAGACCACCGCGACCAGCACCAACAGCGCGTTGTAGAAGCTGTTGAACTGCGCCAGCAGGATGATGAACATCAAGAACAGCGCCCCCAGGAAGGCTTGTCCCAAGAACGCCTCGCTTTCGGCTTCGGCTTCCTGATCCCCGGTCCATTCCCAGCTGACCCCGGCGGGCAGTTGCGCCGTGTCGGTCAGCCACTCTGTCAGAACCGCGATGCGTTCGCCGGGTGTCACGGGCACCGTCGCCAAATTGCCGGCTTCCAGCCCGCGCGCGATCTGGCTGGCGCTGGCGGTGCCGCCTTCGGGCACAAAGACAACCGCGCCCTCGGCGTCGATCAAGGCCAGCCCCAGATCGGCGGTGCGCTCTGCCGGGCTAAGCTCGGCGTCCACGACCTTGCGCAAATCCTCGGCCACGCCCGCCTTGATGTCGTAATAGCGCGACCCATCCACCCGGCTGATCTGCGCCAGTTTCGGCACCGGGGTGCGGGTGACGAAGTTCGACAAGGGCACCAGCCCGTTGGGCGTGCGCACCCGCAACGTGTCCAGCGTGGACAGAACGCGGTCTTCCTCGGGGAAGCGGACGCGGATTTCGATCTCGTCATCCGAGCTGTCCACCCGCATGGTGTCCAGCAACACGCCGCGCGTGATCAACTGCACCATCGCGCCCACGGTCGCCACATCCGCGCCGTAGCGGCCCGCTTCGGCCACATCGACGTCGATCTGCCAGTCGATGCCGGGCAGGGGGCGGGTGTCTTCCAGATCGGTCAGCCCGCCAATCGCGTCGAACTGGCGGCCCGCGCGCGCGATCTGGGTGGCCAATTCGCTGAAATCATCGCCCAGCAACCGCAGATGCACGGGCTTGGCCGCCGCAGGCCCGCCGGTCGAAACAAGGATCTCGTATTGAATGCCGGGGATCTGGTCCAAGCGCGCGCGCATCCGGTCCAGCACGCCATTGCCGTCATAATTGGGGTCGACCGCCACATGGGTCAGCCCGAAGATCCACGGCACATCCACGGTCGGGCGGTCTTCCCACGGCACCAATTCCAACTGGATCTGGCCAATCGTGTCCATCGGGGCCGAGGCCCCCCCGGTGTTCTGGTTCAGCCCGCCATCTCCGGCAAAGGCAAAGACCGACTCGATGCCCGTGGTGTCCCGGGCAACCGCTTCGGCTTGCTGCAACAGCTGGTCTTTTTCTTCCAGACTGTGATTGCCGCGCGCCCGGACATAGACAATCGCCTGCTCGGGTTCGGATTCCACGAAGAATTCCACGCCGTAATTGTTCTGCGAGAAGGTGACGAAGGTCATTGCCACGACGAAGCCGACAACCCCGATCGACACCAAGGGCATCACCGGGTTCGACGTGATCCCCTTGATCGCCCAGCCAAAGGGCGTGCGGCGGAAGCCTGCGCGGATCGCTTCGCGGCGCTTGGGTTGCAACTTGGCCGCTGTCAGCGTCACCGACAACAGCATGGTGCCCAGAACGAACATCAGCGCCCCCGGCAGATACGCCGTCCAGCCCGCAGCCGCGTCCAGCCCCAGCAGATAGGCCGGGTTCAGGACCTGCATCGCCGACACGAACAGGAACAGGCCCGACAGCGCCGCCAAACCGGCCCGCACCGCCCAAGGCAGGCGCTTCAGCACCGCCGCCGCGCGTTCGAAATTGCGCGACATACGCCCGGCAACCCCGCCCATCACCGGCAGATAGACCAGCGCCACCACCAGCGAGGCCGACAGCACGAAGATCAGCGTGACCGGCAACATGCCCATGAATTCGCCCGCAACCCCCGGCCAGAACAGCATCGGCAGGAAGGCGCACAGCGTTGTCGCGGTCGAGGACACGACCGGCCAGAACATCCGCTTGGCGGCTTCGGTAAAGGCGGTCATCGGGCCTGCGCCTTCCTCGATCCGGCGGTCGGCATATTCCACCACCACGATGGCCCCATCGACCAGCATCCCCACGGCCAGGATCAGGCCGAACATCACGATGTTGGACACGCTGACACCCATCAGCGCCAAGAAGGCAAAACACAAAAGGAACGAGGTCGGGATCGCAAAGCCCACCAACAGGGCCGACCGGGTCCCCAAGGCCCCCAGCACCACGATCATCACCAGCGCGATGGCGGTCAGAACCGACCCTTCCAGCTGGCTGACCATCGACGAGACCTGACGGCTCATATCCATCGAAATCGACACGCTGACCGCCTGCTGCAATTCCTGCGGCCACGCCGCTTGCTGCGCGGCCACGGTTTCGCGGATCAAGGCGGCGGTGTCGATGATGTTGAAGCCTTTGCGCTTGACCACCTGCAAGGCGATGGTGTCGTCGCCGTTGAACCGCGCCGTGCCTTGGCGGTCTTCGAAGGTCAGCCGGATATCGGCCAGATCGCCCAGCGTCACCACACGGTCGCCATTCACCTTCACCGGCAGACGGTAAACATCCTCGGGCTCGTCAAAGGCCGACGGGATTTTCAGCGCGAAGGCCCCGCTTTCGGTGGCGACCTGATCGGCGGCGATCAACTGGTTGTTGTTCTGCACCACGGCCAGCAATTCGGCGGCGGTGACGTTATACGCCTCCAGCCGCAGGGGGTCGATTTCGACCTCCAGCATTTCTTCGCGCTGCCCGGTCAGGCTGGCTTCCAGCACCGCGTCCAGCCCTTCCAGCGTGTCCTGCAAATCCTTGGCAAGGCGCAACAGCGTGCGTTCGGGCAGGCTGCCCGTCAGGTTCACGACGATGATCGGGAATTCCGAGAAGTTGAATTCGTTGATCGTGTAATTGTCCGCGCCCGTCGGAAACTTGGCTTCCGCCGTGTTCATCCGGTCGCGCACATCGGCGATGGTCTTGGTCTTGTCCCAGCCGAACTCGAACTCCAGCACCATCCCGGCATAGCCTTCGGCGGCGGTGGCCGACATCCGGTCCAACCCGTCCAGATCGGCCAGTTCGGTCTCCATGACCTTGACCAGCAGCTTCTCGCTGTCTTCCGCCGAAATCCCCTGAAACGGCACCGACACGAACAGCGCCGGGATCTCGATATCCGGCTCGCCTTCCTTCGGCAGGCTGACATAGGCGACCGTGCCGATGATGATCGACAGCGCGATGAACGCCAGAACCATCCGCGCCCGGGACGCGGCCCAATCGACGATACCGGTCATGCGCCTTCCTCACGATAGGTGACCTGCAAGGCGGTGCCTTCGGTCACGAAATCCTGTCCCACCACGATCACATCCACCTGCGCGGGCAAACCCGTCACCCAGACACCATCCGCCGTGTCCCGCAACAGCGTCACGGGCGCAAAGGCGGTGACATGGCCGCCCGCGTCATCCGGGACCGCATGGCGGATGCCCAGATTGCCTGCGTCATCCAGCGTCAGGGCCGAGGCGGGCAGCAAATGCGCGGGCAAGCCTTCGGCGGCAATGCCGATGGTCGCGGTTTGCCCGTCGCGGATCGACAGGTCCGGATTGGCAACTTCGATCTCGGTGCGGAAGGTGCGGGTCGTCAGATCGGCGGACCGCGACAGGAACGTGACCTGCCCGAACACTTCGCGCCCCGAAGACAGCTGCGCCCCTGCGCGCGCCCCGACCTTCACCAGATCGATTTGCGCTTCGGGCACGAACCCGACCAGCTTGATCGGGTCCAGTTGCAGGATCGTGGCGCAGGTCGCGTTGCCGCCTTGCGTGTTCAGATAGCTGCCGAATTCCGCCGTATCGGTTTCCAGAACCCCGGCAAAAGGCGCGGTGATGGTCAGATCCTCGATCGACTGGCGCGCGCGCTGCACGGCGGCTTCGGCGCTTTGCACGCCCGCCCGAACCGTTTCCAACCCCGTGGCCGCCGCCGTCACCGCCGATTCCGCCGACCGCAGCGCGGCTTCGGCATTGGCCACGCGGGTGTCGCTGGCAAAACCGTCTTCCGCCAATTGGCGCGCGGCGTTTTCGTTGATGCGGGCTTCTTCCAGCCGCGCTTCAGCTTCGGCCAGCCGGGCTTGGGCTTCGGGACCGCGCGCGCGCGCTTCGATCAACCGGGCTTCGGCTTCGGCCAAGGACGCTTCGCGCGTGCCGGGGTCCAGTTCGCACATGATCTGCCCCGCTTCGACCTGCGTGCCCTTGCGCAAGGGCTCTGAAATGACCCGGCCCGAGGTTTCGGCCAACACCGCCACCTGCCGCAGCGCCTCGGTCCGGCCACGCAGGACCACCGCGTTTTCCACGGTTTGCGCGGTGCTGCTCAGGGCCACGACCGACACGCGGCGCGGGCCGGTCGCAGGACCGGCTTCGGGGGTGTCGCGGTCCGGCTCGAAGGCGGTCTGGGAAATCTCGGCCTCGTCCCCGGCCCCCGCCAGCCCCAGAAGGGCGTCGCGTTGAAAGACGAACAGATAAAGGGCCAGCATCACCAGCAAGGCAGTGAGGATCGGAAACAGTCGCATAAGTCAGGTCTTTCCAAGGTCCCGGACGCGCGAAAGGGACCAGCAGATACAGTTGGGGGCGTCACCTGTGCGCGCATGTAAGCATGTTACGCTAAACCGACCAGTTCAGTTTGCAGATTTTTGCCAGTTTGACCTGAAAACCACACCTTTCGGCCAGCGCCGCGGTCCGCCTCGTCTGGTCAAGCCCCGCGCGGCCATGCTAGACGCCCGCAAATCATGCAGTTTGCCTTGCGACGCAGCAGGGCCGGGCTGGGCCAGTTCCGGGGACGAAGATGAGCAACACCGACAGTTTCATTGATGAGGTCACCGAAGACCTGCGCCGCGACAAGCTGTTTGCGCAATTCCGCAAATACGGCTGGATCGGGGCCGTTGTCATTGTCGCCATTGTGGGCGGGGCGGCCTGGACCGAATGGACCCGCGCCCAAGACCGCGCCACCGCGCAGGCCTTTGGCGACGCGGTGCTGTCCGCCTTGGAAGAAACCGACGACACCGCGCGGCTCGATGCGCTGGCGGCCATCGACGTGCCGGAAAACGGCGCGCCGCTGATCGGCCTTCTGACCGCCGCCGAAGCCACCGCCGCCGACCAGACCGACGCCGCCTTGGCCGCCCTGCGCGCGCTGGCCGACACGCCCGAGACGCCCCAAGTCTATCGCGACCTTGCCAATTTGCGGTTGTTGCTGCTGGGCGGCGACGCGCTGTCCTACGAAGACCGCCTTGCCCGGATCGAGGCCCTGTCGACCCCCGGCGCCCCGTTCCGCCAGATCGCGCGCGAACAACAAGCCCTGTTGATGATCGAACAGGGCGAAACCGACGCCGCCATCACCTTGCTGACCGATATTGCCGAAGACGCGAACTCGACCATCGGCCAGCGCCAGCGCGCGGCACAATTGGTCGTCGCGCTGGGTGGCAGCTTGGAAGACCTCGCGCTGGACACCCCTGCCGCGACCGGATCGGAATGAGCCTTCCGATTTTCCCCAAGCTGCGGTAGTGTCGCGCAAAATCTGGTGGCGCGGCAGGTGGAAATGCCTGTAGAACGCCGCCCAAGACAGTTGGATTGAGGACGGGCCGGTGCGCATGTCAGGCAGCGAGATCACACAAGCGATGCAACAGACCGGGTCCCGTCGGGCGCGCTTGGGGATCGGGCTGGCCTTGGTGTCGGTGCTGGTTCTGACCGGATGCGACCGCGAATTGATCCTGCCCGGCGAACGCTTTGCCGTGCGCACGCCGCTGGAAGACACGCTGGATCCCGCCAACGGTTTGGGCGATGCGACCATCGAAGGCGATCAGGTCATCGAAGTGGCCGAACGCGTGTCCGTGCCGATCCGCCTGCCCGCCACCCGCAACATCACCGCCTGGACCCACGCCAAGGGCGGCCCGCAGAACCGGGCCGAGCATGCCGCGTTGGGCACCGCCTTGCAGCCGCTGTGGTCGGTGCGCATCGGCGAAGGCGACGGGCGCCGCCACCGCATCACCGCCACCCCCGTGGCCGCCGATGGCCGCATCTTCACGCTGGACAGCCGCGCAACCGTCACCGCCACCGCGCTGGGCACGGGCCAGCCGCAATGGTCGGTCGATCTGACCCCGCCCACCGAACGCGCCGACGATGCGTCGGGCGGCGGCTTGGCGGTGTCGGGCGGCACGCTCTATGTCACCTCGGCCTTCGGCACGCTGACGGCGCTGGACGCCGCAACGGGCGCGGTCAAATGGACCCAGTCGCTGGAAGCCCCCGCAACCGCCCCGCCCACCGTGGACGGCAACCGCGTCTATGTGGTCACGACCGACGGCGTGGCGCGCGCCATTGATGCGCGCAACGGCAAGGTCGCGTGGCTGCTGGCGGGCGCGCCCAACATCACCGGGCTGACCGGCGGGGCAGGTCCCCTGATCGACGGGCGCAACGTGGTGTTGCCGCTGGGATCGGGCGAATTGCTGTCGGTCCTGAAACAGACCGGTATCCGGGTCTGGGGCACCTCGGTCGCGGGCGAACGGGTCGGGCGTGCCTATGCAATCTTCGACGACATCACCGGGGCCCCGGTTCTGGTCGGCAACACGATCTACACCGGCAATGCCCAAGGCAAGGTCGTCGCGATCAATGCCGACACCGGCGCGCGCGACTGGACCGCGGGCGAGGGCGCCTATGGCGTCGTCTGGCCCGTCGGCGGATCGGTCTTCCTGATTTCCGACGAAGCCCGTCTGGTGCGGCTGGATGCCCGCACGGGCGAAACGATCTGGGCCGAACAGCTGCCCTATTTCGAAAACGAAAACCCGCGCCGTCACCGCGAAATCACCGCGCATTTCGGCCCGATCCTTGCCGGCGGGCGGTTGCTCGTGGCCTCGGATGACGGGCAGTTGCGCAGCTTCAGCCCGGAAAGCGGCGCGCTTCTGAACAGCGTCGAAATCCCCGGCGGGGCCGCCACCGCGCCCATCGTCGTCGGCGGCGTGGCCTATGTCGTGTCCACCAACGGCGCGCTCCACGCCTTTCGGTAAGGGCTTCCCAGCGGCGGGCAACTGCGCTAGGACCCGCGCCTGTTCTTGAAAGCGTAGGTCCATGTCCTTCACCCTTGCCATTGTCGGGCGTCCCAATGTGGGCAAATCGACCCTGTTCAACCGCCTTGTCGGCCAACGTCTGGCGCTGGTCGATGACCAGCCCGGCGTGACGCGCGATCTGCGCGAAGGGGCGGCGCGGCTGGGCGATCTGCGCTTCACCGTGATCGACACCGCCGGTCTGGAAGAGGTCACCGATGACAGCCTGCAAGGCCGGATGCGCCGCCTGACCGAACGCGCCGTCGGGCTGGCCGATGCCTGCCTTTTCGTCATCGACGCCCGCACCGGGGTCACGCCGACCGATGAAGCCTTCGCCGACATCCTGCGCAAGGCCTCCAAACACGTCATCCTTGCGGCCAACAAGGCCGAAGGCCGCGCCGCCGAGGCAGGCCTCTACGAAGCCTTCGGTCTGGGGCTGGGCGATCCGATCCCGATCTCGGCCGAACATGGCGAAGGGATGGGCGAATTGCTGGTGGCCTTGCAGCCCTTGGTCGATGCCGCCGAGGCCGAGGCCGCCCAAAGCGCCCCCGACACCGATATCGACCTCGACCCCGAGGACGACACCGCCCCCCGCAAACCCACGCAGGCCAAGCCCTTGCAGGTCGCCGTCGTGGGGCGGCCCAATGCGGGCAAATCCACCCTGATCAACCAGATGCTGGGCGAAGACCGCCTGCTGACCGGCCCCGAGGCCGGGATCACCCGCGACGCGATCTCGGTGCGGATGGACTGGCAGGGCGTGCCCGTGCGCCTCTTCGACACCGCCGGCATGCGCAAGAAGGCCAAGGTGCAGGAAAAGCTGGAAAAGCTTAGCGTTTCGGACGGGTTGCGCGCGGTCAAGTTCGCCGAGGTCGTCGTGGTGCTGTTAGACGCTGCGATCCCCTTCGAACAGCAGGACCTGCGCATCGCCGATCTGGCCGAACGCGAAGGCCGCGCGGTGGTCGTCGCGGTCAACAAATGGGATCTGGAGGACGACAAGCAGGCCAAGCTGGCCGGGTTGAAGGAGGCGTTCGAACGCCTGCTGCCGCAACTGCGCGGCGCGCCCCTGATCACCGTCTCGGCCAAGACCGGGCGCGGGGTCGACCGCCTGCAAGAGGCGGTGCTGAAGGCGCATGAGGTCTGGAACCGCCGCGTGCCCACCGCCACGCTGAACCGCTGGCTGGCCGCGATGGTCGAGGCGCACCCGCCGCCCGCCCCCGCAGGCCGCCGCATCAAGCTGCGCTACATGACCCAGGCCAAGACCCGCCCGCCGGGCTTCGTGGTGATGTGTTCCTACCCCGACAAGATGTCGGCGGCCTATGAGCGCTATCTGGTCAACGGGCTGCGGGCCGATTTCGACATGCCGGGAACGCCGATCCGGCTGTGGTTCAAAGGGCAGGGCGAGGCGAACCCCTACAAGAACAAGACCAAATCCACCCCCTCCCGGC